>JBBIIS010000014.1:13791-34596 GCA_037446375.1 Bacteroidota bacterium
ACAAGATTATATGCTGCAGTAAAAGGTGTAAAGGATAATGGTGTAGATGTACCAGCATCAGACGATATATTCCCTCCAGCAGACAGATTGAGCGGTAAACATATTGCAGCTTACGCAAAGGATGGAAAATTCAACGACAGTGACCCCATAGGGGTGCTTGATGTGACGATTCTGACCGAACAGATTCTTCTTCCGGTTCTTGATATTCAGGACCTTAGGCGTTCAAAAAGAATAGATTTTGTTGGTGGCATCAGAGGGCTGGGAGAGCTTAAGAAGAGAGTCGACAGCGGTGATATGAAAGTGGCATTCGCGTTATATCCCGTTTCCATGAAACAGCTTATAAACATCGCGGATACAGGAAATATCATGCCACCCAAAACCACATGGTTCGAACCAAAGCTACGGAGCGGACTTGTGATCCACCTTCTTGAATAGTAAGAAAAGAATAACCGCAGAGGTCGCAGAAAAGAAACGCTGAGGACGCAGAGGCGCCCGATAAACAGGAAGCTAAGCGTTCTCTGTGGTTAAAGGGAAAAATGGCAGATATAAGATCAAATATTATTGCTCTCAGGAGGCAGATGCCATCTTCGGTGAAGATCGTTGCTGTTTCAAAGACAAAACCTTCAGGCTTAATAATGGAAGCCTATGAAGCAGGACAAAGGATATTTGGCGAAAACAGGGTAACAGAGCTTATCTCAAAGAGAGAACAGCTGCCCTCCGATATTGAGTGGCATATGATTGGCCACCTTCAGTCGAACAAGGTGAAACAGCTGATTTCAAATGTAACACTCATCCATTCTGTCGACACTTTCAGGCTGCTCGAAACAATCAGCAAGGAATCTGAAAAAGCCGGACTTGTGACAGACTGCCTGCTGCAGTTCCATATAGCAGAGGAAGATACAAAAACAGGCTTTACATTAATTGAAGCCGAGGAGATGCTCGGGTCTCAGGGATTTAAAAGTCTGAAATCAGTGAGGATCTGCGGCGTTATGGGAATGGCAACTTATTCTGACGATCCCGATAAAGTACGCGGTGAGTTCAGGAACCTGAAGGACTATTTCAATAGGATAAAGGAAAAATTTTTCATGTCGGCAGAAAGTTTCAGGGAGATATCAATGGGAATGTCGGGTGATTATAATATTGCAATAGAAGAGGGAACCACAATGGTAAGGATAGGGAGCCTTATATTCGGAGCAAGAATGATTGATTAAGATACGGCAAAAGCAGAAATCATCATTAAACCCGTTTCTTAATATCTAAGACCCCGGAACCCGGGACTTATGACAATACGGATACAAGTTCATTCATAAGGACCGATTTTTCCTGGGACCTGTTCTCTTCATGCTCCCTGATGATAACAATCATATGATCTTTTGTCTTTCTGGGGATATGTGAGGCACAGCCTTCTATAACCGTAAAGCATTCAATCGCGGTTTCCAGATCGCAGGTGCTGAATATCAGCGCAAAATCAGCTGCATAAGAAGAATAATCAAGGCCCGACTGCCAGCATGAGGAGACCAGCATTTTTATCGTCGCAGGCCTGTATTCTTTTCTTATTTCAGCAATCACCTCACTTCTGACCGACAGATACTTTATGTCGTTCATAAAATCCTCAACAAGTTTCAGTATTGCCTGATTCTGGCTGCTGTTGTAGAGTTCTGCCAGAAGCCTGACCGCTCCATTGCAAGGTTCCTGATCCCTCAGGGAAGTGATCGTTTTGACAACAACACCTTCTTTTTCATTTCTGAGTCGCTCTTCGAGCTGCTTCAGCCTTTTTTCGGAACCTGTCATTATTGTGATTTTTTGTAAAGTTATTAATCATTTACTCATAGAAAAATATGGCTCCTGATTTGAGATCTAAAACAATTTTTAATATGGTAAAATTATGATCTGAAATGCTTTTTATGAAGTAAATCCAATATTATAAGCTAAAACTACGTTTGAAAAATAAAAATATTGTACTAATTTAGTCGTGAATTAATTCAGCCACTTAAATTTTTGAACCATGAATAAAAGGTATAGTATCGGAACAGGAATATTTGCAGTTATGTTACTGTGTTTGCTCTTACTTCCAGGATGCGGTTCAGGAGGAAACAAGACACAGAAGAAGGAACCGGAAGCAGGACCGCCAAAGGATATTGAAAAGGTTCAGCAGGACATCAAGCAGGCAAACAAGATCTTTGAAGCACTTCCTTCACCCCTTGAATCTGCGATGCTTATCAAATCTGCCGGGGCCCCCTTCGACAAGCAATACCTCAATCCTGTAGATAACACGAAAATGTATACTACAACAAGAACTCAGGCTCTTAATCTGGGTATCTATACCTGCGATCTGAGCTTTGCCAGTCTTTACGATCAGACCCAGCTGATTATTGACTACATGAACGCCGCCAAGAAAATGGCTGACGGCCTTGGGATACTCGATGCTATCGATCAAAAGACTATTGAAGACCTCGAGCAGAATATAAACGACAAAGAGGCAATAATGGGTATTATCTCAGAAACTTTCCTGAACTCGAATTCATATCTTGCAGATAACGACCAGTCTGCTGTTGCAGCAATTGTTCTCGTCGGCGGATGGATAGAAGGACTTTATCTTTCAACTCAGCTCGTTAACCTTAAGGATTTCAACGGCAACAAGCTTGTTACAACGATCGTCGATCAGAAGCTCTCCATTGATATACTAATTAACCTTCTTAACAGCAATAAAGGTCATCCTACAGTAGATGAGCTGATTGTTCAGATGAACAAGCTCAAGGTAGTTTTTGACAAGGTTAAGCTTGAAACAGGCCCGATTAAGGCTGAGATCGACAAGAAAACAAACACCACTGTGCTTAAGTCATCGGCCAAGATCGATGTTTCGATCGATGTTTTCAAGGAGTTAACAGCAACGGTAGCCAATATTAGAAATACATTTGTTAAATAATGTCTGCTATGAAAGTCGTAAAAATATTTTCCGCCCTGGCCCTTATTTTCTTTGCATTTTCAATTTCAGCAAATGCACAGTGTAAGGCCTTTGCAAAAAAAGACTGCCTTCCTGAGCTAACTCCATATACACACGACGGTAACTATCATGCAGCCGTACTTGTAGAGGGTGAAGAGGCTGAGCTTTACAAGACATTTTATTCCGACATGGAATACAGGGTAGCAGTTGTAGGAGAAGGAAAACTTCCAGAGGTTGAATTCAAGATCCTGGATGAGAATAAGAACGTGCTTTATTCAAACAAGGATCATAATTATGCCAAAACATGGGATTTTAAGCTTGATAACAGTAAGCAGCTTAAGCTGGTGGTTAAGGTAATTCCATTCAACAAGCCTGGCGATGTTCCTGCAAGCGGCTGTGTTTCGATAATGTTTGGATTCAAGATGAAGAAGTAGGCAATTCGAAATTATACCGGAAGGGCTGTTGCATTCAACGGCCCTTTTTTTTGAAGGGCTATCTGAGTTTTCCTGCCAGGTAATGGCCGGTGTGAGAATTGCTGCAATCCACAAGATCTTCAGGTTTCCCCGCGAAAACAAGGCTGCCTCCGCCATCACCACCTTCCGGTCCGAGATCAATCACCCAGTCAGCGCATTTGATTACCTCCTGGTTATGCTCGATGAGTATGACCGAATGACCGTGATCAATAAGGGCATTTAACGACTTGAGAAGTTTTTTTATATCGTGGAAATGAAGGCCGGTTGTAGGTTCGTCGAATATAAAAAGGATATGCCCGCTTCCTTTTTCCTGGCTCAGGAAGTATGCCAGCTTAACCCTCTGGCTTTCTCCTCCCGACAGGGTGCTTGACGATTGACCCAGCTTTACATAACCCAGTCCGACATCTGAAAGAGGCTGCAGCTTTGAAGCTATCTTCTTTTCAGTCTTCCCGCTTGAATCAAGGAAAAAACTGATAGCCTCATCAATTGTCATCTCAAGGATATCATGAATATTCCTGCCCCGGTATCTGACCTCAAGGATCTCTCTCTTGAATCTCATTCCCTTGCAGCTTTCACAGGTCAGTTCAACATCGGCCATAAACTGCATCTCTACTTTAATTATCCCTTCGCCCTGGCACTCCTCGCATCTGCCTCCTTCTATGTTGAATGAGAAATGTGAAGGCTTGAAGCCATTCTGAACGGAGGCCTGCTGTTCGGAATACAATTTTCTGATCTCGTCATAAGCTTTAAGGTAGGTAACAGGGTTTGACCTGCTCGATTTCCCTATTGGATTCTGATCGACCATTTCCACTCCTGTTAATCCGCTTACATCACCCGCAATCTCCCTGAACTGTCCGGGCTTTAAGCTGTATCCGTTAATACGGTTACTCAGAGCCTTATACAGAATATCATTGACAAGGCTTGATTTTCCTGATCCGCTGACGCCTGTCACGGCAGATAGAATATGCAGAGGGAATTTAATGTCGAAGGATTTTAGATTGTTCTCCCGCGCTCCCTTTATTTCAATGTAGCTGTTCCATTTGCGTCTTTGTTCTGGAACAGGAACAGTCAGGCGACCGCTAAGATAGCCTGCAGTCAGCGATTTGTTAGCTTCCGAAAGCTCAAGCCCGCCCTGATATATTACCTCTCCGCCCAATCGGCCTGCCTCAGGGCCCATATCTATTATCTCATCTGCCGCCCTAATTATCTCCTCCTCATGTTCAACAACAAGAACAGTATTTCCAAGATCCCTCAGATCCCTGAGAACATTAACCAGAAGATTCGTATCGCGCGGATGGAGGCCAATGCTTGGTTCGTCGAGAATATACATTGAACCCACAAGATTGCTCCCGAGCGATGTTGCCAGGTTTATTCTCTGCGACTCACCTCCCGATAAAGTTGATGAGAGCCTGTCTAGTGTAAGGTAGGGGAGACCCACACTTATTAGGAATTGAAGCCTTACATCAATCTCCCTTAGAAGCCTGTCGGCAATTTTTGTATCCTGTTTGCCGAGTTTTATTCGTTTAAAATAGGGATGCAGTTCCCCCACAGGCATTGCGACAAGCTCCTGTATTGCTTTCCCGTTTATTTTTACATATCCCGCCTCTTTCCTTAGTCGGGTGCCAAGGCATTCAGGACAGGTCGTTTTACCCCTGTATCTGCTTAGCAGAACCCTGTACTGGATCTTATATTTCTTCTCCTCAAGATACGTGAAGAATTTGTTAATCCCATAGAAATACCTGTTCCCGTTCCAGAGCAGCCTTTTCTGTTCCGGAGTAAGCTGAAAATACGGTTTATGGACAGGGAAGTCAAAACTCGGGGCACCTGATATAAGCCGCTCTTTCCATTTTTTCATCGTCTCACCCTTCCAGCAAACAATTGCATCTTCGTACACGGAGAGGTTCTGATCAGGTATTACAAGATTTTCGTCGATGCCGATTATTTTTCCATAGCCTTCGCAGACAGGACAGGCACCAATGGGATTATTGAAGGAGAACAGGTGTTCAGATGGTTCCATGAATTGAATTCCATCCTCTTCGAATTTTACCGAGAAATTTTCGCGCTGTATTTTATCACCGCTTATCATAATCTGACAGAAACCATTGCCTGTCATAAGTGCGGTCTGGGCCGAATCGGCGGCCCTGCTCAGACTTTCAGGTGCATTGTCAGTCACAATCCTGTCGATAACAATATTTACTGTCGAGCCAGGCTTGCAGCACGATGAATTGCCCTTTTCGTCGATCTTTATAAGCTCACCCTCTTTTTCAATCCTGTTGAAACCCTGCTTGCAAAGAAAGGCAAAGTATTCTGCAGTTTCTATATTTTCAGGTATCCGTCCGGGAGATGTAATTATCACCCTTGTTCCGGCTGGCAATGTTGAGAGATAGGATGTTACATCATCAACACTGTGTTTCTTTACCTCTTTACCCGATACCGGCGAGATTGTCTTTCCGACCCTTGCGTAGAGGAGGCGGAGGTAATCATATATCTCCGTTGTTGTGCCCACAGTGGAGCGGGGGTTCCTCGTATTGACCTTCTGTTCTATGGCAATTGCTGGTGGTATGCCGTTTATGAAGTCCACTTCCGGTTTGTTCATCCTCCCGAGGAATTGCCTGGCATATGATGAAAGACTCTCTACATACCGTCTTTGTCCTTCAGCATAGATCGTATCGAATGCAAGGGAAGATTTTCCCGAACCGGATACCCCTGTTATTACAATTAGCTTGTCCCTTGGTATTGATAGAGTTATGTTTTTAAGGTTGTGTACCCTGGCCCCCTTGATTTCTATTCTCCCCTCCATACCCCGGTTATTGATCTTTTCAGCTGTTCTCTTCGTCAAATAAATTGTTAAAATTCAAAAGTAATATTTTTCAGTTTAATTTTTTTTCTTTTCTTTGTATTAGCCGTAAAACTAAAAAAAGGATTGCCTATAGAAAATCTCTACTCTTGACACTAAAAAAGAGAGAGTTATGAATAAGATGATATCCGATTATGAATTGATTCAACGATTCATAAAAGGTGAGCAATCCTGTTTTGAGGAAATAATCCACCGTCATAAGAACAAAGTTTACGCATATATAAGCTTATATATACGTGACCAGGCGCTTGTAGAAGATATCTTTCAGGATACCTTTCTTAAGGTGATCCAGTCGGTTAAGGCCGGGAAGTACGTTGATAACGGTAAATTTCTTTCATGGGTGATGCGCATTGCCCATAACCTTATTATTGATCATTTCCGCAGGCTTAAGCAGCTGAATGTGACATCGAATGATAATTATGAATCGGACCTCTTCAACTCCGCCAGGCTTTCAGATGCCAACGTGGAGGATATTATGGTATCGGTTCAGATCAGAAAGGATGTCAGGAAGCTTATCAGCCAGCTCCCCGACGATCAGAAAGAGGTTGTAATACTCCGCCATTATGCAGGGTTGAGCTTCAAGGAGATCGCCGAGATTACTGACGTGAGCATTAATACGGCACTTGGCAGAATGCGTTATGCTCTGATAAACATGAGGAAGATAATGGACGACAATAAGATGATCCTGACAAATTATTAATATTTATATAATAATCCGGTTGCAGCCTCGTTTTAGAAGAAACAAGAGGCTTGCCTATGGATATAAATTCTACTCCCTTTGTAAAATATCAGGAAATTATAGTTGACAACACGGACATTTATGACGATGCCTGGGGTTTCAGCACCGATTTCAGCGATGTTTTGAATTTTCTCGGAAAGATCGACAATGCACCTGCGGGCGAAATGAGCGAAAGACTTATAGAAATTATAAGCAGCAGGAGTTGAGAGTATCAGGGATCTTCCTTCCCTATTGATTAAGGAAATATACCGAATGGCAGGCGGCAATGCCTGCCGTTTCTGTTCTCAGACGGCTGCTGCCAAGATGAACGGGAATAAAGCCCGATGATAAAGCCGATCGGATCTCCTCCTCCGAAAAATCGCCCTCCGGACCTATCAGTATAAGGGCATCCTTCCTTTTCCTGTAAACTTCAGCAATTGAGTTCTTCTCAGTTCCCGGAGTGCAATGTGCGATCATTTTCTGTGACTGATACTCCATGGCGATGAACTCACTGAAAGATACCGGCTCATTGAGGATAGTATGTTTAGCCTTGAGGGATTGCTTCATTGCCGAGATAATAATATTATTGATCCTTTCAGACTTTATTGTTTGTTTTTCAGTGTTTTTACAGATAAGGGGAGTGATCATATCAATACCTATCTCAACGCTTTTTTCAATGAACCATTCAAGCCTTTCCGGATTTTTAAGAGGAGAGATCGCAATATGGAGATTATAATTTCTCTTCTCAAAATCAGTAATGATCGTTTTTACAGAAATGGTACATTTTTTCGGATCGGCGACGGCGATCACCCCTTCATACATATTTCCCTTCCCGTCGATGAGCCTTACCGGAGTATCCCTTCTCATCCTTAATACCCTGATGCAGTGCTTCGACTCCTTTTCATCAAGGGACCATGAATCTCCGTTTATTCCAGGCGCATAAAATATCTGCATTTCGATACTTTTCTCAAAAATAGGGATTATTTTCATCTTTATGAAAGTAGGCCTCCTTTCGGACACCCACGGCTGGATACATCCGTCACTTTTCAAATTCTTTGGAGAGGTTGATGAGATATGGCATGCCGGTGATATAGGTAATTTGGAAACAGCAGATAAGCTTGCCGCTTTCAGGCCGCTTAAGGCTGTCTACGGAAATATTGACGGAGCGGATGTCAGGACTGTTTATCCACGTGACCAGAGGTTCAGGGCAGGGGAGAAAGATGTCTGGATAAGGCATATTGGAGGGTATCCCGGACATTATGATCAGGGAGTAAGGAATGAGATATTTGGAAATCCTCCCGATATATTCATTTGCGGACATTCACACATTGCAAGGGTTATGTTTGACAGGAAAGCCAGCCTCCTATATATAAATCCCGGTGCTGCTGGTTACTCAGGCTTTCATAAGATAATGACGGCAGTAAGATTCCGGATAGATGGCGCCAATATTCATCATTTTGAGCTTATCGAGCTTGGTGATAGGGGAAAGGTGTTGCTCTGATCACCTGTTTTCCTCATCAGGATTATCGGAGCTCATCCTCCGGAGAAATCTTCCGAGTCTGTCCTCAACTGCTATCATATAAGTATATGGCATCCTCAATGTTGCCTGCGGGTGTTTTCTGTCTTTTAACTTAATGCCTGAAATAAGGGTATTGTAGCCTACGTTGCCTGCCTGTGTCATGAGAACTCCCTTGAAATAGGAGAAATAATACCAGGTCGATTCATCAGCTTTCAGATAGACATCAATCATATCTCCCGATCGTCTTCTCTGAATTTCAACGAACCCGTCGACATACACGTTGATGGCCTGCTGCCCGACAAAACCGATACCGATCTTCCCATTCGACCTGAATGATGAGGTGGGTTCATTCCAATGCATCTTTACATCGTTCAGAAGGAGCTGGTATGAATATTCCTTTGGAAGTGATTTTGAAGTGCCATAAAGGCCCATCTCCTCATTAATCTGGTTTGCAGCAGCTTCACCGATCAGGTCCTTCATTCCATTCTTGTAGAAATCGGTATTGAGGTTAACAGCTTTAAGGGTAGGTATTGCCCTGATCTCGTCGCTCATCATCTTAAGTGCCTCAGGAGAAAAATAGAAATCAAGTGCAAGGATTGCATCAATATTTACTTTGCCCGAATCCAAAGCATGGATTATTTTTCCGGAAGATCCCAGCTTGAGCAGGTCGAAGTTGGCCCCAAAATTAAGCTTCCCTTCACCTGAAATAATGCAAAAGCTTTTATCAAATGCTATCTGGTTGCCGTATAGTGTTGGATCAGCTATCTTTTCGACGGATGCGATCTTGTATCTTCCGGTCTCCTTCTCGTAATAGAGCATCCCCTGTGCACTTACGATCTGTGCATCGCTCCATGATTTTCTTTCGGACAGGAACGCAGGATACATATGTGTTGAATCGAGATTTAAGAATGAACCCGAAAAGACAAGGTTATCATTGAAATCCCTTGGCTTGTCGCTGTAGGGTATCATTACCATTTCCGGGTTTATCTGCGACTTGAATTTGATATTGTAGCTTTTTAAATTGCAGGTCTGGACAATTCCGGCTGCACCTGTAAATGTAAGAAAATCAGCTCTTGCCGAAAGAGCAACGTCTCCCGAAAAAGAGAATGCCTGGCTTAGCATGAATTTCTGCGGCAACGATATGAAGCCTTTGGCGCTTGTTGTTGCCGTATCGACAGATATATCGGGGAAGGATATCTGTTCTATAACGCCTGCATCATCCTTATAATCGAAAATTGCACTTCCTGTATAGCGCCTGCTGTTTTCTATGGTAATAATGCCGGAGTGGAGCAGATGTCGGTTATTTACAGCCACAAATGAGCTGTCCATAGGCTTTATCTTAGCTCCCTTTCCGATAATTATCCTGCCGTTCTTTGGCTGAATAAGTGCATCAGCGATATGTATATAGTTTATATTATCTGCTTCTATGGATTCTTTCTGCAGATTATAGCTCCCTTTCCACGATGTGAACGATACCGTGTCGTTGATCATGTTGGTGGAAAAGAAGGTAGGCTTATTGAGCTTATCAAACTTCTGCTCCAGGAGCTGTTCAGGATTAATCAGCGGTGAAGATGCCTTGCCTCTCTGTTCCATATTGAGGATATGGCTCGTCATGTCGTATGAGAAATCGGTCATTTTGCAGATATAGTTTATCTCAGGGAATCTTACGACTGAGGAATCGGTATTGAGCCTGAATTTTGTATTCTGGATATTGAAGTCAATAGTTGTGTTGACGTTCTCTGCTATGAATGCATATCCTTCGCCATTAAGAGCTTTCAGGTTATAGTCGGAAGTATCACATAGTATTTTCTGAGAAGCAAACGTATATTTGTTTGAGACGATCCTTGAATCGGGCATATCTATTGTACCCGTACCCTTGAGGACGGCCGGTGTAAGAGTAAGCTTACCGTCCAGGATTGTTCTGTTGCCGAACATTTCAAACTTCTTGTCCTTGCTGTTCGATGCAATCCATTCATCCTTATCCGTCAGCCACCTGATACCAACATCCCTGCTCTTCAGTTCCGGAAATTTCCCTGATCCGTCAGCTCCCATTTCAAAAGTACTTGCCTTTGCTATAAGAGAATCGGGATACATTATATATTTTTCCGATTCAGTTGAAGAGGAAAGTCTTTTGAGTGTCCCGGATCCTATAAGTCCGTTATTGCTAAGGGATATAGTATCAAACATTCTTCCTTTTCCTTCGTAAACATCAATACCCTCCTGGGGGATTCTCATTGTAAATCCCAGAGAGTTATCTTTTTGAACTGTTAGGAACTGCCTTGTTGGTTTGAGTATCTTTCCTCCATGGAATTCACCTGCAAGGTTCATCTCTTCATTTTTATAATGGTCTATATTCTCGTATGTGAATGGATCCACCTTGAAAAAGAAGTCACTCTGCTTGTATACCCCTTCAAGGCCAGGTATCTTGTCGAAAAAGATATATGAATAGCTGATGGCGTTTATAATAGGATACTGCTGAAGGCTCTTCAGACCCGATTTATTTTTTGGATCATCTATATAAAGTTCCGCCGTGGACAGCTGGATCATATTATCGACATCCTTTATTACCGGGTTGCCCATTTTATCAACCTTATCAGTCTCGACGGCAATCCTGATGCTGTCTATCTTCTGCATTCTTATCTTAAAAGTGTCATAACTGAAAGTAAAGTTATGACCGAAGATTGTGAACAGGCCCGCTTCAACAACCCCGTCGAAGGAAATGGCCCTGTTCTTCCCGATAACAAGTTTTTCATCATACGGATATATTGCTACTTTCTGTGAATCGCTGAGAAACACACGCTGAACTCCATGAACTGTTATCCTGAAGTTTTTAAGGTCGAGGAAAGCATTATCCATGGGAGCATTGGTTTGGCTGATAATGGAGATCACATCATAATCCTTTCCGCCTGAGTAGGCAGAAATGAAATCATCAACTTTCTTTTTTATGGTAACTTCATTGTTTGTCCTGTCATAGAAGAGAAAACCCCTGTTTGCCAGATCAATGCAAAGCCCTGTAACAGATTCCTCGGGTCTGTTCATCCATTTTGCAAAGTCTTCTACCGGAAATGTGTTTGAATAAAACCAGTCTGCAAACTTTCTCAGCTGGTACAGGGGATGATCCTGGTCAAGCCCTGCGAGACGCTCGAATGTCCGGGCGCTGAAATAAGATGAGGATTCAAATTTTGCCTGCCCCATTGATGCTCCCCTGGCTCTCGAGAGCATTATTCTCGATTCCTTCATGTTCCAGGTCAGAGTTTCAAAATAGAGGTCGAGTGCATGGAATGAATCAAAATATGGACTTTTTGCGGCCGGGCTGTTTGTCCGGAACAGGTTTACCTGCCTGAGCTGGGTGTTATATGAGAAGCCTACACTAGAGTTATAAATGGAGTCCTTCCCCAGATACAGGGTACCTGATGCATCCTGGGTGTTTATACTTGATTTCGAAAAGAGAAAATTGGCAGATGAAACTTTAATATACAGTGTATCATTCCTGTACAATGTAATTTTCGCGGGTATAAACCTTGTTCCCGTCCCTTTTATGGTTGCTCCCTCGAGTGTAAGACCGCCCTCATAGTTGACCCCCTCATAAAGGTTTTTTATCAGAAAAGATTTTGTATTTGTCTCAAAACGCGGGTACTGGGCCCTGTCTGGTGAACTGTACGATGTTGCCTGATCGGAAAGTTTCCCAAACACCGGTTGCTTAAAATATGTTTTATGTGTAAGCTGAGCCGAATCAGCTGAGAAGCTTGTTTTGGTCGTATTTATTGTGTATTCAAATATCTCAGTAAAGACATCCTCTTTTGAATAGCCTGCCTTATTCCAGTATATTGAACCTTTTTTGCCTCTGAATTCTGCGATCTCAGGATAGTATGTTCCTTTTACATTGAATATTTCCGAACTATCCTTACCCGATCGCACGGTAAGAGTAACATTATTGACATCGACTCTGAAAATAGTGTCGTAACTAAAATGGATGTCGGTTCCTTTAATTTTCCAGCTGGTAAGTCCGGCGTCGTAGATCGTATTGCTTTTTATAATCGCGCTTGTGTTCCGGAAGTACCTGTCGAGATTGTCGTTTGAAATATAATTTTCGCCTGCGGTCCGGCTCAGTCCTTTCAGCCAGTTGTTAATGAAGTCAGGTGCTTTCGGGTTTCCCGCAAAATCATCCAATGTCTTAATAAAGTCAATGAAATGCGGCGAGATCCTGAGATTGCGGGACGCCAGTTTCCCAGATATATCCATGATCTTTTCCATGTTATCGTGGCTGAACCCCGAACTGTCCCATCTTGTATAGAACGTTGTTGCTGCAGAGCTCTGCTCAGGTGTCAGATTTGGCCCCAGAAAAGCAGTCAACTCACTCCTGAATTTGGTTGGGTCGCCTGAGAAGCGCTGCTTTGCCTGAGAAAAGATCAGCCCGGGCAAGACTACAGTATAGGCAATTATCAGAAACAACTTTTTTATCATCTTGTCGATATTTTTACAATCCGGAACTTGTTTCCACATCATTCTTACCCGACCCGGGCGGATAACATTAATCCAGCCGTCTAAATTCTAACATCAAGCTACACCGCCTCCGCTATTGCAACAAAATCTTCACTTTTAAGTGATGCTCCTCCAATGAGTCCGCCATCAACATCAGTCATAGAGAAGATCTCGGATGCATTTGAGGGTTTGCAGCTTCCTCCATAAAGTATTGATGTGCTCTCTGCAATAGCCTTGCCGTATTTCTCAGAAATGAGTCCCCTTATGAATTTATGCATCTCCTGCGCCTGATCCGGTGACGCTGTAAGCCCTGTACCTATTGCCCATACCGGCTCATAGGCGATGACAATACCGGAAAATTCACTTTCCTGAAGATTAAAAAGACCATCTTCAAGCTGTTTTCTTACAACATCAAAATGTCTGGCTGATTCCCGTTCGGCTAGTATCTCTCCGCAGCAGAATATGATCTTCAGTCCAGATTTAAGAGCGAGCTTTGTTTTTCTATAGAGAAGTGAGTCATTCTCATTATAATATGTCCTTCTTTCGGAATGGCCGATAATGACGTAGGCAGCACCTGTGCTTTTTATCATTTCAGCCGATATTTCACCGGTGAATGCACCTGATGGCTCGGATGAGCAGTTCTGAGCTCCGTATAATATCTTGCTTCCCTTGAGAATGCTTTCAAGTGAGGCAAGATGTATAAAAGGCGGGCATAATACAAGTTCAGCTTTTATTGCTTTTTCCCCGAAAAGTTCTTTTACTGCAATGGCAAGTTTTAATCCATCAGACAGATTCATATTCAGTTTCCAGTTACCGGCCACAATTTTCTTTCTCATTTTATAAATATTTAAAGTTATATATTATTCATTTATTGGTCATTTCAAAAGGGTTCCTGCATCCGGAACGTTCGCCCATGACCATTTACCGGCGATCTTGCCTTTTCTCAGCAGCAGGTAGCCCGGGTTTGAGCGAACCATTGTTTTAAGTGTAGTCTCATCGGCAAGGCAGAACAGGAGGCCATTGTTATATGAAGCAGCTTCTTCTGTTCCTGAAGATGTGAGAACCAGAAAGCCGATACCCTCTGAAAGGCATTTTTTCCCCAGATCAAATCCCTTTTCAAGCTTTTTTCTGTCGGCCTCACCAAGCTTTTTCGAAACCATTATAAGAATTGGTTCATTTACTGAAAGGATTGAGTCGGTTATGCTCCTGTTATTGCAGGTAGTAATAAGAAAATCATGAATTGGAGGCAGAAATCCTTTATCTATTAGTTTCGACCTCTGTTCAATAAATTTCCAGGCTGTATCGGAAGCCGGGTAGTTTTTTAAAGTGAACTCCTTCCTTTTTCCATCCTTCTCATATATGAATGTAGTCTCATACCTTGTAACAGGCGCGCCATCCGGTATCTTCATCTTTTCAGCAATAACTGTGCCTGTGGAGTAAGGAAGAAAATCGACGACGGGAAGGCAGGTGAGGTTGAATATCTCAAATCCGAGGAAACAAATTGCCGTAATGACAGCAGTAATGAACTGAATTTTCCTGCCTGCCTTCCCTGCTATCTGGCTTCGTTCTCTGTATATTATGATCACTAATGCCAGCAATACAAGATTCTTTCCGAATGTCTGCCAATTTGTTAGATGTACCGCATCGCCGAAACACCCGCAGTCGGATACAGGATTTGTAAGAGCGAGAACGAGGGTAAGAGGAGTGAATAAAAGCATAAGTACAAAAGCTCCGTAGATACCCGTTTTCCGCCATACACCTGTGAGGATGGTAAAGCCTGTCATAAATTCAGCGAGACAAAGTGTCACTGAGAGAGGAAGGCTCAGAAACTGAAGTGTCCCAAAACCGAATGCATGAAAATAATCATGGAATTTATATGCTGAACCTAGAGGATCAATTCCTTTTACAGTACCTGAAAAAACGAACAGGGTTCCCACAATTATTATGCTGATTGTACGTAGAGCCTTCATATCAAATAAGACTTCTTTTCTTTAAAAGTTCAATAATCCTCTCGAATATTCCATCCGCAGACATCATTGAACCATCCTCACTGCTACAAGGTACAACGGCCAGGCGATCGTCTGTTTCAGATACTGTCAGATAAACTTCCCTGACCTTTTTCTGAAAATCCAGACTGCTTTCATGAATATCATTTCTTCCATTAAGATAGCTCCTGTCAACTCCGTTTCTTTCTCTAGTAAGCTTGTTTTCAGTAAATCTGAAAGGGACATCAAGAAATATATTAAGGCCAGGTTCTGGTATTCCGAAATGTCTGAACTCAAGGTCAAGTATCCAGTTCCTGAGTCTTTCCCTTTCAGCAGGAGTGGAAAGCTTTGCACACTGGTATGCTATGTTTGAGTATGTATACCTGTCGAGGATAACTATCTTGCCTTTACTGAGCCAGCCTGAAATAATATCTGATGCATCACGGCGGTCACCTGCATAGAGCATGGCAACAAGGTAAGGATCAACATCATTCAGAGAACCGAATTCACCCCTGAGGAATCTTGCAATAAGCTCACCGAACCAGGGAGACCCGGTCCTTGGAAAATGAAGATATTCGCAGCTATAGCTCCTGCCTGCAAGATAATTTCTCAGCAGGTTGATCTGTGTTGATTTTCCAGCTCCATCCAGCCCCTCAATAACAAATAGTTTCATCTGCTTATCGCTTATTATGCAAATGTAATAATGTAGGGCTAAAACAGAAAGTAGAGTTACAAATTTTAGATTGCTTCAGCCAACAATTTTAGAATCGTTAATAAATGTACTAAATTCGGAGTCTGAAAAACCCGATGGAAAATCATTGCCAGATAAATATCAGAGGGCGGCTTGTAAACTTTGATACACCGCGGGTAATGGGAGTTATAAACATTACGCCCGATTCATTTTACAAGGGAAGCCGTTTTTCAGATGAGGGCTCAATTCTTGCTGCGGCTGATAAAATGGTCAGCGATGGAGCCGATTTTATAGATATAGGAGGTTTTTCTTCAAGGCCCGGAGCTGAACCGGTTCCAGAAGAGGAGGAGAAGAGGAGGGTACTCCCGGCAATCGATTTAATTTCAAATGCCTTTCCGCTGGCAGTAATCTCTGTAGATACATTCAGGTCGGGTGTGGCCAGGGATGCTGTTGAAAAATGCGGAGCCCATATTATTAATGATATTTCGGGAGGGGAGGCAGACAAGGGTATGTTTCCGCTAATCAGGGAACTTAATGTTCCGTATATCCTCATGCATATGCAGGGAACTCCGTCTACAATGCAGAATAATCCTGTTTATGATGATATTGTTGCAGATATCCTGCAATGGTTTGGGAAAAGAATAGCTGAGCTTCATTCCTCTGGCGTGAAGGATATAATACTTGATCCCGGTTTCGGATTTGGAAAGTCAATTGCAAATAATTTTGAGCTTCTTCGAAGGCTGAAGGAGCTTTCGGTACCGGGCCTTCCCGTAATGGCAGGCCTGTCAAGAAAATCGATGATCTGGAAGTCATTGAAAATTACTCCGGACGATTCGGTTAACGGAACAGCGGTTCTCAACACAATTGCCTTGATTAACGGAGCCGACATTCTCAGGGTTCATGATGTTAAAGAGGCCATACAGGCTATTGAGCTTGTTGGACTTCTAAGGAAATAGTGAATAATTATTGTCAGATAAAATTTATTTCATGCTGCTGAAACTTACAATTTTCGATATAATTGACATTCTGCTGGTTGCTATAATTCTTTTTCAGATATACAGGCTTATCAGGGGAACTGCAGCCTTCAGCATCTCGATCGCCATTTTTTTCATCTACCTCTTCTGGCTTGTTGTAAAGGCGCTTAACATGGAGCTTGCCGAATCACTTCTGGGCCAGGTTATTGGTGTCGGTGTTATTGCACTTATTATTGTTTTCCAGCAGGAGGTAAGAAGGTTTCTTCTCGTCCTTGGAAACAGATATATTGCCGCCTTTCTTTCGGGAGGCTGCTCGAACCAGATAAATTGGGAAGCGGAATTGCAAGGACGACGGAAGATATAGTAAGGGCATCTGAGTCGATGGCATCGAAAAGAACAGGAGCTCTGATCGTTATTGGCAGGACGAGCAGGCTTGAAATGTATGCTGAGGGAGGCGAGATACTAAAAGCAATTATAAGTGCCGATCTGATCGAGACTGTATTTTTTAAAAACTGCCCGCTTCACGATGGAGCCATGCTTATCGAGGACGGGGTTATCCTTGCGGCAAGATGCCCTCTCCCGATTACCGACCAGCCTTCTCTTCCCGGCCATCTTGGAATGCGCCACAGGGCAGCTATTGGCATAACAGAGCATGTTGACGCTCTTGTGGTGGTCGTTTCTGAGGAGACAGGTCATATCTCGGTTGTTGAATCAGGCGTTATTAAGGAAAATATTTCAGCACATCAGCTTAGACAGATACTTTTAAAAGAAAAAATTTAAAAAATGCCAAAATTCAAATTAACCCTCGAATATGAGGGAACAAGATACATCGGCTGGCAGTTGCAAAAAGGCGGCAGATCGGTTCAGGGTGAAATACTCGACGCCTGCCGCGACCTTTTCGGCGGTGCAAAGATTGACCTGTACGGAGCCGGTAGGACCGATGGAGGTGTTCATGCAGTCGGACAGGTAGCCCATCTTGAGGTGGAGACCGACCTTCCTCCCCTGAGGGTGAAGTATGGCATTAACGACAGGCTTCCTTCGGATATTTCCATAATAAGTGCAGAGGAGGCTGATCCTAAGTTTCATGCGAGGCATGATGCTATTGCCAGAAGCTATATATACCAGATGAGCGATAGAAGGACAGCATTCGGCAAGAAGCTTGTCTGGTGGATCAAGGATGACCTTAATACTGATCTGATGAACGAAGCAGCTTCAATGTTCAAGGGGCTGAAGGACTTCAGGTCATTTACGGATCCTGAGCTTGAATCAACTTCTACTAAAACAGAAATTATTCATTCCGTTGTCAGAGTTCATGGGAATGTTATCCTCTTTCATGTTCTCGGCTCACATTTCCTCTGGAAACAAGTGAGGCGGATGACAGGCGTTCTTGTTGAGATAGGAAGGGGTAAGCTCACTGCGAAAGATATAGATCTGTTCTTCCATACAATGTCTGAAACGCCTGCAAAACTCACCGCACCGCCGAGCGGACTTTTTCTTGAGAAGATTTATTATAAGTCAGAAAAGTTCAATTATGATGTCAAGCCCGTACTGAATATCTGAGAAGGTATCAGGTATGAGGTATGAGGTATGAAGTTTGAAATCCGAAATCCGAAATCCTATCACTGATATTTTATCCTCAGGTTTACATCCTTATCGTAGATGTAGTAGCATGGATTCTGGCACTGCTGTTTTTCGTACTTAACCCTTGGCCAGGCAGTATTTACAGCAACAATGATCTTTCCTGAAGTCGTCAGGTACTGAGCTGTAAATGTATATTTTGTATTGATTTCGCCAGTATAGGTATAATCAACCGATCCGGTTGTGAATGAATCGACAAGTATGCTGTCTTCAAGTGGACCCCTGTAGACGTTTACATTTACAAAGTTGCCCGTTTCAGGCTCAAGATTAAGATTAATATCGGCAGTTTTGGGCTCATCGGCTACGCACTGGCTGCAATTGACAAATAAGATTTTGTCATTGCATGAGAAAAGCATCAGCAGCAATGTAAAAAATGCAAATATGAAACTATTCCTGAACATAGATTTCTTACCATTTAATTACTTTGGCCGGAGCCCTTGCGTTATTGAAGAAGAAGGACCATGAGAAGCCAATTCTTAGCCATAATGGCCCTATTTTATAGAAATCAGTATTCATGTACTCAATTTCAGTATCTAATGTAAATGCACCCTTATTCCATTTTACGCCGGCTTCCGGAATGAGCCTGAATTTGTTTTCAGTGCCGGCTTCAGTGCCTTTCAGTTTATTGCTGAAACTGTATCCGCAAGAAAGGGAACCTGTAAGAAACCAGTTTCCTCCCAGCGGATTATCAGTAATGCGGATATCCTTGAATATGCCGGCATAGGCCATCGCACCCTTGTCATAATACTGATAATAAAGACTTTCTCCTTTTTTTATAAGGATCCTTGTATAGCCTGGTTTAAAATCCAGTCCGGCAATTAAGCCAAGGTTAAACCTTGGTTCTTTGAATGATGCAGAAAACCCTGTATAATAATCGAAAATGCAGTTTTTGACGGAGGCTGTTAATGATACCTGATCGAATCCCTTAACTGTTCCGCCCGAAATCCTTTGCTCCTTCATAACAGTGATAAATGAATTTCTCTGGTAAATAGTTGCAACGGCAAATGGGTTTACGGATTTGTTAATGCTTTCACCCCATTTATCACCTTTTTTCAGAAGGTAATCCACAGCATCTGAAGAACTGACTTTTATTGCAAGATCAAGAGCATTGTACTTGTATCGATTAACTTCGTAAAGATCTGAACCATTTCTAAGAAGGTATTCCATCATTACCGTATCACCGTTCTGGGCTGCAATAAGGAATGGTGTAAATCCATCGTTATCCCTTTCACTGCACTTTGCACCATTCTGTATAAGAAGATCGGCGATATCTGTATAACCCGACCAGGCTGCAGCCATAAGTGGTGTTGTGCCATCAAAGCTTTTGCAGGATACCTGGGCGTCATAATAAAGAAGCATATCTGCCGTTTTAAGATACCCGTACAAGGCCGCATAATGAAGGGCAGTGGCTCCGTACCTGTCAGGTTCATTGACAATTGCACTGTCTCTTATAAGCATTTCTGCAATATCCAGGTTATCGTTCTTGACCGCAAGTGTGAGTGGAGTCTCAAGAATATATGTCTTGACATTTGGATTGGCGCCGTTGTTAATTAGTATCCTTGCTGCTTCTTCCCGGTTATTGGCAACAGCGAAGATCAGGGGGGTCACATTTTCACTTGTTTTTGTTTCAATTTCGGCTCCATATTTCAAAAGCCAGCAGATTTGTAACGAATCTCCATTTGCGGCGGCTGTGAGAAGTGCATAATTTAAATCTGACTGCGCTTCCGGCGACGCAAGGAGTAATCCCAGCTGCGTCGTATCGGTCTTCTGTTCCTGCGCAAACGATAGTTGCGTCAGCGCTAAAAACATGACCACAACACAGTACCCTGACTGCAATATAGATTTAAAATGATAAGATCGCATATTACAAAAATAGGATTTTGATCTTGATTAAAAAATATGATTCGTATCACTCTATTATAATTTATATAATCTTTTGAGCTTGTTAATAATACTTTTTATTTTTGCAAAATCAATATGGGGTTGACAAAGCTTAAGAAAATATTATTAATAACGCTGCTTATCGCACTGATAAGCTATGATCCGGGTGCTGTTGAAATGGGAGGGAAGATCACTGACAATCTTATACCTGTCAACGTACGACTCTCAAATTCCATGTCGGATGATAAGGATTTTTCCATGTTCGAAAGAACCATCAATTCATTTATGCACAGATGGGAGATAGCAGGCGCTTCAATTGCCGTTTCGAGGGATGGCAAGCTGATCTTTGCAAAAGGATTCGGGCTTGCCGACAAAAAGAATAATATTTCTGTTGAACCTTATTCACGATTCAGGATAGCAAGCATTTCAAAGCTGATAACCGCTGTCGCAATAATGAAACTTCAGGAAGAGGGAAAGCTTTCTGTGAACGACAAGGTTTTCGGGCCGGATGGAATACTCAATGATCCTTATTTCAGCAATCCCAGGGATAAAAGGGTTTACGGAATAACTGTTGCCCACCTTCTCAGTCATGAAGGAGGATGGACAACAAGGTGGGGCGACCAGATGTTCATGCCGCTCACAA
>JBBIIS010000015.1:0-3963 GCA_037446375.1 Bacteroidota bacterium
TCCTTGACAGGATAGTTCATGATGCACACAGGGTTGATCTCAAGGGAGAATCTCTTAGAAAAACCAGGGAGAGACAAAAAAATATGGAAATAATGAATTAAAAAAGATAAATTTGTTTAACCACTTTTTAGCGTGAGAATACTCTTTTTAAAAGACCAACTTCGATGTGGTCAATTTACTCCGGCGGAATGTGGTCAGATTAACTGGCGTATGCAATATACAATAAAGCTACCCTGGAATGCTTTCTATCTACCGTGATGCGGAGCATTAACAAATGTTCCTTCTTGCCCTTGACGGGTTTACTACTTAGTTCAATATTAAAAGATGCCATAATAAAATTATAGTTTATAAAATTAAATAAATTATGCACATGATCATTTTCAGGCTGAAACATGGCTGAAACAATTTCTTCATTCTGTGACTTTATGCTACTTCGCAAAACACAGTAATGCATTCTATATGCCTAATTTATAACGCTTTAAAATGCATTACAAAGAAACTCAAAGAGATTATTTGACCTCGGCTCCGGGTACAATTCTCAACTGATTCCCTGCCAACTGACCATGTCAGATCAGGCGGGTAACCGGCTTCAGTCTTTTTCTCTGAACTCTTGCCCGAACCTGCACTTTTTTATCTAATTTGGTACCGTCTGATTAAATATTGTTTATGTATTTCTGTTGTAACCTCATCTTATCAACGGTCATTGGATATAATGAAATAAACAATGTTTGCATCCGTTCAGAGTAATCGCTTTTGCATGAAAAAATATCTTTCACTGACTGTATTATTTCTTCTTGCTTTCTCAGTATTCCCTGCTCTGTCACAAAAGGTGACTATCGACCTGAAAAGAACAAAGGGTTCAGATTTGTCGTACTGGAAGATACTTGATGAGTATGGAACCGAGGTTGCATCTGAGAATAACTATATGAATGAAGATTCGGTTACTTTTTCGCTGGAATCAGAAAAGCTCTTCTCGCTCTGGATTATAGTTCAGGAGACAAACATCCCTGTAATGGTTAACTATACTCTGTCGATAGATGGAGAACCAACCCTGTATATATGCGGACAAACGACCTCGGGTGATCATGAGTATAAATTCTTTACAGGGGAACACAAACCCAAATCCAAGATCATTGGAGGAACCACTGCTTCAATCTCCGATTTCCCCTGGCAGGTCTATTTCATATCCGGGAATTATCTTTGCGGAGGATCAATAATAGCACCCGGGTGGATACTGACGGCTGCCCACTGTACCGAAGATGCCAATAATAACCCGATTGCAGCCGCAGATATGACAATTATCGTCGGAACAACAACTCCCAATGTTGCGAACAGTGGCAAAAAATATTACGTCAGTGAAGTAATAAGGAATGAAGGATATGACAATCAGACTCTTTTAAACGATATCGCTTTATTAAGGCTGTCCCAGCCTATAAGTTATCCGAATGCAACCCCTATCAGGCTTGTCTCAGACTTTGATGTCAGCGACGGAGCCATTGCCCCCGGTGTGATGGCATTGGTAACCGGTTGGGGACTTGTTCAGGCTGTTCCCCCGATGCTCCCCAGCGACCTTCGTAAAGTTCAGCTGCCTATCGTCTCCCTCCAGCAGGCTTCAGCCGTATGGTCTTCGATCCCTTCTACCGACCTGATGGCCGGATACAACAAAGGCAACCAGGATGCCTGCAATGGCGACAGCGGAGGACCACTTGTTGTACCCGTTACCGGTGAGTATAAGCTGGCTGGTATTGTTAGCTGGGGAAACTCAACATGCAATACATACGGAGGATATACGAATGTTACAGACTTTCTTTCGTGGATTCAGGGAAAAACAGGCATAGCCGACTTCAGGCCATCAATACCGGCAGGGTTAACCGCTGTTTGCAATCCCGCCGATACCTCCACCTATAGTATTGAATCATATCCTTCGTCTTCGGGCTATGAATGGAAGCTTTACACTGATGGGATAGGGACCATAACTGCAGACTCTACTTTTGCAAGGGTAACATGGAATCAGTCATATTCAGGCTATGTGTACGTAATGGCCAGGACAACCGTGAACAATGTTGTTTCGGACTGGTCAAAGCTCAAAGTAATGATTTCACCTCAAAGGAATATACTATCAAGTTCAAATGATATTACAATATGTACAGATCAGCCTGCCACCATTTCAGTAAATGCGCAGGGATATAATCTTACCTATAACTGGTACAAAAACAATTCCCTGCTTCAGACAGGCACCTCAAACAGTGTCAGCTTTTCCAGAACAAGTAATGCAAACAACGGGGTCTACAGATGTGATGTCACAAATGTTTGCGGAATAACATCGTCTCCGGATATCAGCATGACAGTTCTTCCACTTACCGCGATAACAAGCCTCTCACATAATATTGAGGTCCCCTTCGGTGAAAGTCCGACACTGAGTGTAATATCTGATGGTTACAACCTCAGCTACCAGTGGGAAAAAGACGGAACATTGATCGCCGATGGGACTAATGCATCCCTCACTCTGGTTAATGTGAATGCGAAAGACATTGGGCAGTACAGGGTTACGGTCGAAGGGACCTGCGGCACCCAGACAAGCGACAGTGTTTATGTATATGCAAGGAGTAATGAAACAACCGGAAATGTTGAAGCTTCAGTCTGGCCTACACTGGCATCCGACGAATTTAACATTGCAATAAACAACGACGAATCTTATACAGTGCTGATGTATAATTCAGTCGGATTACTTGTAAAGGAGCTTAAGAATTGCAGATATCAGACAAATCTGTACGCAGGAACACTTGCCTCAGGAACCTATATATTGAAAATCTTTAACAATAACTTCTTAAGAACCTTCAGGGTTATCAAAAGATAAGATCCTGTCCTTATTTCTCTTTTACTTTGAATGGGATCCTTACTATTCCCGAACTTCCGTCAGCTGCAATACCTTCAACGATTATAGTGTAGTCTCCGGGTTCGTCGGAAGTAAAGAATGCAATAGATGCATTGCCATCCTTCCCTGTTGAAAGGTCGGGTTTCCAGTAGAGAGTATTCCTGAAGTCAGGTATTCTGTAAGCACCATCGGTACTCGTGCCATGATCCGGTGAATAAAACTCCTGGGGCAGCGGTGATCCTTCAAATACCTGTCTGAAAACAGAGTTATCGTATTCCAATGAACTGAGGTTCCCCTTTTTTGTAATAAAGCTTACGATCCCTTCGAATACATAATCAGTATAGTAATACCTGGTGTTGAGTATATCTATCCTCTCCAGCTCTCTGGAGTTCATCTCAAGAAGTTTTGCCAGATTTGTAAAGGGTACTCCATCGACAAGAACAAGAGGGTTATAATCAGTCGATCCGTTTACAAGATTCACAAGCTTAAACAGATATTCCTTGTTCCTTTTTATAACAAGTATGTCGGGTACAATCTCTTTCAACACCTCCCTGACTGTTGTAAGCTCGATATAGTCTGCCATTTTTATTGTCTTATCAGCCTTGCCAAAGAAATCATAAGCATTTACATCCATTGGTGTAGTATTCCTCTCAATCCTGAATGGCTCGTAGATTTTATTTACCTGCATGCTTATAACGGCTTTGTTTATGTCCTCTGTTTTTGTGCTGTCGAGATTAAAAACAGGAGGGATATGATCGTTGAAGGTCGTGCAGAATGGCTGGTTGAATTCAACATAATATCCCGACTGAACAGGCTTTAAAGGCTGAATTACTATCTCGCAAAGGCCGGGGTAGTTTAGAACAAAATTAAACTCCCCGTTTTCATCTGTTTTAAGGAACTGGCATCTGGCGGTCTTGCCAACGAGAGCAAGAGAGATATCTGTATTCCGGAGAGGTTCGTGGGAAAGTTTGCTTCTCAGAACCCCGTTAACAAGCTGGCCGCCAAGTTCGGGAAGATGCATCAGTTGTATGCTGTCTGAATGTCTGAACATATCTCCCGATGCCACAGGATCATACCCGTAAGAGAGA
>JBBIIS010000015.1:3973-18031 GCA_037446375.1 Bacteroidota bacterium
CTTTTGTTCATTTCACCCTCTGATAGTCCTGAAACATATTCGCCCGGCAAAGCTGAATATTCATCCTTTGTTGTGATATTGATCCTTGATGTCTCAATCAATGAAGATTTCACAACTGAAACTGAAAGGTCTGCATGCACAGGTTTATCAGCCTGATCCTTCGCTGTTATTCCGAAGGTCACTCGCTGCCGGGTTGAAGGATTTTCTTTTGGGATTGCAACATTTATTCCGATGGTCTTTCCGATCATGTTGAAGATCCACCTGTCGGCCAGTTTTTTCCCATAGCCATCATTCAGCAATACGAGTGAGCTACCTTCCGGTATACTGTTTCCCTGGATATAAATAAGAGAGTCCTTTTCAATATCAACCTCCCTGACATATGTTATAAGTCCTGCCGAAATGATAATCAGTTCACACGACTTGCCTTCAGGTTTGAAATGGCCGCTTCTCTGAAGCATTATTCTTATGGAAGAGTTTCCAGCTTCGTGATCTGACTTTATACTGATCCCGGCACCCCTTTTAGCTGCCTCAGGAATAAGTTTAACTGAATCAGCCGAGTGATAGGATGGTTTCTTTATCAGCCTGCTTATATCCTTAAAAGGATCAATAACTGAAATGTATTTATAAAAGAACTGATCTTCAGGATAATTCTGCATCCAGTTTGAGTAGGCCCTTATAAGGTAGTTCCCGGTCCTGAGGGTATCTGAAAGCCTCAGGCTGGCTGCACCTGAGTATCCGTCCACATAAACCTTAAGCTGTTTTACAATATTTCCGGAATTATCAAGAAGTTCCAGATAAACAACCTTGCTCTCATTAACAGGTTCCGAACCAAGCCTGTTGAGTTTGTAAACCTTCAGCCAGACCTGTTCTCCTGTGATATAAATGTCGCGGTCAGTCTGAACATAGATCTCCTCCCTGAAGTTTTTTATGTTGAAGGTATCAACATTGATCCCGGCAAGCTGAGAGTACCCTGGTCTGCCGGTTATAACCAGCGCCAGTAATGAAAATGATAAATATCTGAGTATCTTCATATACCTGGTTCTTAATGCTAATTGTCCTGCCAGAAATCAGGCCTTTTTGATGTTCCGGTTCTGTCACAATCTGCACATTCATTTGTTGTGAACGTCAGTTTTTGTAATTTTCCCAGTTGATTATAAACCGGTTCAACAAAAGTATATATCGATTTTGACATAAACATGGCATAGATCTCATCAAAGGTAACAGGAGGAGAGAAGATTGGTACCGGATAATCGGCCGGCGCCTTTATAATCCTCTGGCAACCGTAATTATAATAAGGCAGATTAAATTTTAAAATCTCGTTGTAATCCACATATTTTCTTTTCGTCTCGACTGCAGAGACCTGAAAATATCCAAGTACCTGTTCAGCAGGATCATTGATATTTTTTATATTGCTTACAACTGCAAAAGGCTGTGCACCAAAAATATCGCCCTGAGATTCGTTAACCTGTTTCAGATTATTCCAGTAATTATACTCTTCCTGGGAAACTGAAAATTGTTTGATAAGAATGCTGTATCTGATGGTAAGCTTGTCGGATAGCTCAGTAGAGATAAACTGAACCGGCTGCTTTTTCAATTTTGATTCACCCGGAAGGATAGCACCTGTTATTATTCCGCCTGATCTTGCATTTTTCCAGCAATATTCCTTTATGGTTGCCGGAGTTACCTGAAGTATAGTTGTATCATTTAAATAATCATAAAGCTGAGGAAGCGGGACACCGAATTTCCAGGTCTCCTGAAATTCCCACCGAAGCAGGTATTTATCATCAATACCGGGTTTTGTATCGAGGTAAATTGACAAGCCGGACCTGGTTGTACTCTGATTTCCAGAAATTTGTACATCAGGGCCATAGTATATGCTATCAATGCCGGGAACCGGCAGCATTGTACAGGAATCAGATTCATATACCTTCCCGTTGCTCGTTTTTATATGAAGCCTGTAGCTCTTACCGATCTCTCCCCTGAAGCTAAGGCTGTCTGTTTTATAGATCCCGTTGCCAAAAGCCGTAAGTGGTGTCACATTACCTGTTTCATCAGAAATAGTTACGGTTGCGTCTGAGATACTGACCGTTGCTGAATCACCTGCCTGTTTTGTTTGCGATAGTCTTACCGTGTAAGCGCTGTTATCATCTGTTATAAGACCATCAATAACAAGCAGTGGCTTATAGCCTTCAAGCCTTGGATAAAATGGGTCGATACATCTGAGTATTGTAAAGACGGAAAGAAGAACAAAAAATAATTTAAGCCCAGGTTTCAGCATGAGCTGGTGTTTACATTCAACATTTAATACAAAAAGGTTAACAGGTTAGCAAAAATAGCAATATGTTTCAGTTCCTTTCATTCCTGGAATGACTTTTAATGAAAATTAAGAATAATTATTAATCGGGTTCCGTATTATCTCGCTGTTTAGATCAGCCTGCCCGGATGTTAATAATAACTGACCCGGCATCCGATGTTTAAGACATCAGATACCTCGCTGCAAATACTAATTATCCTGCCAGAAATCAGGCTTTTTTGATGTCCCGGTTTTCTCGCAGTCCGCACATTCATTTGTAGTAAAAGACAGCTTTGCCAAATCTCCCGATGCTCCATAAATCGGTTCAATAAATGTATAGATATCTACTGACATAAACATTGCATAGATCTCATCAAAAGTAGGCGGCGGAGAAAAGCCAGACGGATAATCGGCCGGCGATTTTGATATCTTCCGGCAACCATAACTGAAGTATGGCAGATTGAATTTTAAGGTCTCGTTGAAGTCAATATATTTTCTTTTCTTTTCTACCGCGGAAACCTGGAAATATCCCAGAACCTGTTCGGAAGGATCATTAACGTTTTTAATATTGCTTACGACTGCAAAAGGCTGCGCACCAAAAATATCGCCCTGAGTTTCGTTAACCTGTTTCAGATTGTTCCAATAAGTATACTCTTCCTGGGAAACCGAATATTGTTTGATTAATATACTGTATCTTATTGATAATCTGTCTGAAAGCTCCGTAGAGATAAACTGGACCGGCTGTTTTTTCAGTACAGGCTCACCGGGCAGGATGGCGCCTGTCAGGATCCCTCCGGACTTTGCATACTTATAACAATACTCTTTTACGTAAGCAGGAATTATCAGAAGTATTGTTGATTCATTGATGTAATCATAAAGCTTTGGAAGTGGAATATGGAATTTCCAGGCTTCCTCAAATTCCCAGCGAAGAAAGTATTTGTCGTCAATACCCTGCTTTGTATCAAGGTAGATTGACACACCCGGTCTGGCTACGCTTTGATTTCCGGAAATTTGTACATCACGGTCAAAATATATGCTATCAATCGCGGGTACTGGCAGCATTGTGCATGAATCCGATTCATATTCTTTCCCGCCGATGGTTTTAATGTGAAGTCTGTAACTCTTCCCGGTCTCACCCCTGAAAGAGAGGCTGTCGGTTCTGTAAATCCCATTGCCTGATGATGCAAGAGATATTACATTCCCCGTTTCATCAGAAATTGATACAGTCGCATCTGAAACCATGACAGTCGGGGATTCTGCTGACTGTTTAGTCTGTGATATTTTTACCACGTAAGAATTGTTGTCATTTGTTATAAGGCCATCAACGACAAGCAGCGGCTTATAGCCTTCAAACTTAGGGTAAAACGGGTCTATGCATCTGAATAATGTAAAGACAAGTAGAATAACAAAAAATAATTTAAGCCCTGATTTCAGCATGAGCTTGTTTTTAAGATCAACATTGAATACATCCAACTCACCACATTGGCAAAAATAGCAATATGTTTCTGTCCTTCCATGCCAGGAATAACATTTAATGAAAATTAAGAATATTTAGGAGTTGCAGGTGCGAAAAAATTTGTTATTTCGGTAATTGTAAAAACCTGTGTCTTCTCAATGAATAAAGCTGGGGTATTTTTTCTTTCTGTTCTTGTATCTGTACAGATTGCAGCGCAACCTGCCGGTTTACTAAAACCTGCCTCATCGTTTGGCAACAAGGATCTTAATGTGCAGAGCCTCTTCCACCTGCAGAAAAATTATCTCGAAAAAATCTACTTCAGCTCTGTAACTTCCATTAATGAGCTTATTAATGGGAGAGAATACCTGCCTTATTACTGGCGCAGCGGCACTAATCCACTTCTTTTTGTCAACAGGAACAGGACCTCGACTCTTTTTTTCAGGGATATGGAGATCAGAGGCCTTTCTCTTCAATATGATACTTATCTCGATGTTGTGATCTATACCGACAATTCAAGAATAGTAAACGGTCAGCTTGCGAGGATAGCTCTCAACAGGGATAACATAAAGGGATTCAATCTGTATTTCGATTACGACAGCCTGAATTTCAGACTTTTCAGGTTCCCTGCAAAATATTCGGACAAAATGAAGGATGGATTCTATGAAGTAGCTTACGATGGCAGGAGCCAGTTTCTTATAAAGCACAGATCAGCTCTTTACAACAAGGAGGGCCTTGATAAGTATGCCTACACTCCCGAAAATTATGTTTTATCAGGAGACAGCTGGATAAAAATAAGCTCTAAGAAAAGTCTGATGAAAGTCTTTGGTGACAGGGGAAGCGAGATGAATGCTGTTATTCATAAGTCAAAGATCAGGGTACCTAAGGCAAGCAAGGGACAGATAGTGGAGCTTCTGAAATATTTTGATGCTACTGATAAGAATGTTAAATGAGGCTGATGAAAAGATCACTTTATATATTACTCCTTATTTTTGTTTCAGTCAGCCTGAGCGCACAGGATAAAGGCCTTTCACTTTCTTTTTCAAAGATACTGTTCAGGGATCTTGTGGATACGGTGGAAAAAACAATTCCGGTAAAAATATATTATTCAAACAGCTGGGTTGACAGCCTTTACCTTAACATCAATTCTAAAAATGATTCGCTTGGCGGACTCTTTACAAAATCGCTTACTAATTCAGGCCTTAATTTTATAATTACTCCCGATAATAAGCTGATCTTCTCAAAGGGATACGTTATAAAGACAAATTTCGACAGTGAGTACAGGGAGTACCTGAAGAAGAGCCTTGCTGTCCCTGATACAACGAGATATGTACTTCCCACTCAGAAAGCGGAAGAGACAACAATCAATGAAGAGTACAAAGTCTTCAAGGTTGGTACGCCATCTGCCTCTAACCGGAGCGGTTTTGCCACACTTAGCGGTGTTATCTTAAATTTTGAAACGAAGGAAGCCCTGCCTGGAGTAATAGTTTATGTGGAAAAAATAAAGGCGGGTGCGATTACCAATAATGTTGGATATTATTCAATTGAGCTGCCAGTCGGACAATGTCAGATCGAATACAGAATGATCGGAATGAAAACCACAAGGAGAAATGTTATTGTTTATTCAAACGGGAATCTGAATCTGACTATGATAAGCAATACAAATGCTCTAAACGAGGTTGTGGTCTCGGCCAACAGGGAAAATAATGTACGCAACGAGAAGATAGGTATTGAAAAGATCAGTCTCAAGATGATGAAACAGATCCCTATGGGAATGGGTGAGTCGGATCTTCTTAAGAGTTCATTGCTTCTTCCCGGGGTCACTACCGTCAGTGAAGCGGCAAGCGGCTTTAATGTCCGCGGCGGATCAACGGACCAGAACCTCATACTTCTAGATGGTGCTCCAATCATCAATCCTTCACATTTCTTTGGATTCTTCTCAGCATTCAATTCAGATATAATCCAGGATGTAACACTGTATAAAAGCGGGATACCTGCTAAATATGGAGGGAGGATCTCATCCGTAATGGATATAATGCTCAAGGAGGGGACAAGGGAAAAAGTCAATATAAGTGGCGGGATAAGTCCATTCATGGGACGATTAATGGTAGAAATGCCACTTTTTAAGAAGAAAGGATCATTAATACTCAGTGGAAGATCGACTTTTTCAGACTGGATACTTAAGATGCTTAATAATGCCATGCTTAAGAAAAGCAGTGCTTACTTCAACGATATCCAGGGCCTTTTTACCTTTGACATAAATAAAAAGAATTCAATCTCCCTCTCAGGCTACCTGAGCAATGATTTTTTTGATTACTACCATCAAAATGCAATTCACTATAATAATTTCTCAACTACCCTTAAATGGAAGCATACATATGGGCAGAGATTGTCGTCTCTTGTTTCTGCCATTATCAGCAATTATGATTACGAGATTATTACCAAGAATGATTCCACAAAGGCCTCCTCTCTGAAGTATAAGATCGACCAGAAGATTCTGAGAGCCGATTTCACATGGTACAACGCGGAAAAGCATAAGGTTGAATTTGGACTTAATGCCACAGTATATTCCCTCTCTCCCGGTATTATGACACCGTACGGAGCATATTCAAATATTGAAGCGAAAACTCTCGAGAGCGAGCATGCTATAGAACCTTCTCTGTATATAAGTGATGAGTTTGAAGTTACACCACGCCTTCTTATTTCCGGGGGACTCAGATTCAATTACTTTACTGCCTTCGGGCCAAAGACCCAGTTTATTTATGAACCTGGCGGATCCAGATCCGTTGTGAATATAATAGATACTATAAATTTTGGTAAGGGTCAGATAGTCAAAGCTTATCCGGGACTTGAATACAGGCTCTCGTCGAGGTTTATTATTACACCCGACCTTTCCGTGAAAGCGGGTATAAGCACCAATTATCAGTATCTGAATATGATATCTAACACCACTTCCATGTCCCCAACGGATATATGGAAGCTTAGTGATAATTATATAAAGCCTCAGAGGGCTATACAGGCCTCACTGGGTCTCTATAAAAATTTAAATGTAAAGGCTCTGGAGTTGTCGGTAGAGGGCTATTACAAGAAGATGACAAATGTGCTTGATTACAAGGGAGGGGCAAATCTCGTAATGAACGAGCATCTTGAGACCGATATTCTGAATGGCAACGGCAAGGCATATGGAGTGGAGTTCATGCTTAAGAAGCAATATGGCAAATTATCGGGATGGGTAAGTTATACTTATTCAAGGGTATTTTACAGGGTAGACGGCCTTTATGAAGAGGAAAAGATAAACTCCGGCGCTTTTTTCCCCGCCAATTTTGACAAGCCCAACGATCTGAAAGTTGTAGCCAGCCTCAAGCTCATGAGGCGACTTAATGTTACATCCAATTTTATTTACAGTACGGGTCGACCTATTACCTTCCCTGTTGCCTATTATGATTTTCTGAATGTTAACAGGGTATTCTATTCCGACAGGAATGCATTCAGGATACCTGATTATTTAAGACTCGATTTTTCCGCAACGGTTAATGGCAACCTTAAGGCCAGGAAACTGAACCACTCTTCCCTTACATTCACTGTATATAATGTACTTGGGCGTAAAAATCCCTATTCCATCTTCTTTAAGGTTGAAAACGGAGTTGTTAATGGCTATCAGATGTTAATTTTCGGCCAGCCGATATTTATGGTAACATACAGTTTCCGGATTAAGGGGAATGCCTCTACCGATTTCTAAATCTCACTTTGCGGAAGAATTCATTACATCCCTTATCTGTTTCCATGTTATAAGAACGATCTTGTTGGCCTTTAGCAGCTCCATGAATTCCCTGCCTGTCACAAGGTCAAGGTCATTCTGCCTCCATTCAGAACCATAATCCTTATGTCCAGAACAGATGGCTTTCATCTCGTCGCTGTCGATGCCCAGATGAACTATCATCTGGTTAAGCCCGGGTTTCATTGCTTCAATGGCAGTTCTGTATGGATCGATCCATTTGCCCTTTATCATTCCGGGATCTAGCATAAACAGGTTATCAAGAAGGAAAACCTTTGCACCGTATATCTTTGAAATATCGGGCGGGAGCATGGCGACATATGCCCTAGGGAAAAGAACTGGTAAATGATATTCATCGGAAAGATCAAGGTATACTTTTATAAGCTCGGGATTTGCAAGGACGCTTCCCATGTGGGTATCCAGATGCGTCGGTTCCACTCCCGATGCGATTGCCTTATCGATCTGGGCCTTAAGCTCTCTTCTTGCCTCCTCTCCTTTCCCCGCCTTTCCAAGCTCTTCAACTGTGGCATAAAAGTAACCTTCCCTGTTTAGCAGGCTGGGTATCTGGTCGGAAGAGGAAACGCCTCCCCATTTATAGTTTTCCCATTCTGCTGTCAGAGTAAGATGTATTCCGACATCCATCCCCGGATGAGCTTTAACATAGCCTGAAATTTCCCTTGCCCATGGGCATGGGACCATTATGCTGCCTGAGGTGATTCCTTTGCTGTCGAAGGCTTTAATGCAGGCAATGTTTACAGAATGCGAAAGTCCCATATCATCTGCATGAATTATAAGGAGCTTGGAATCGCGGGGATATCCAAGCATCTCTGCCAGGTTTTTACCTCCCTGGGCATTTAATGACAATGAGGCAATAATTGCCGCAAATGCCGGTAAAATATGTCCGAATTTCATTCTAATTATTACTATTGATTACTGTTCCTATTTCTCACTGTCATCGGCCCTGAAAAAAGCGGCCCTTCGCGGTGCGGGATAATTGCTTTCCTCTCCCTTAACAGCAGCCCATATTACCCTGTTGAAAAGATCATCTGGTGCCCTGTCCTCCCTGCTGAAATCGAGTGTTCCACTCAAAATCGTCCACTTGTTCTCTACGGAGTTTTTCAGGTTAAGGTCAATATTGCAACGTTTGCATACATACGGACCATGCTCTGCAGTTTTATCAAAGCATCTCCACATTGGCGTAGAAGATGCATCATACTGGCTCATCGGGGGCAATCCCAGGATAAGCTCTATTGTCCGGAGCATTGAAGTTGTGGAATACATTGTATGGTCAACAAATCCTTTTTTTACAAAGCCACCTGCGACGAGGGCGACACTGCGATGCGCATCAATATGGTCCGGACCATTCTGCGCGTCGTCCTCAACAATGAATACAGCACTCTCCTTCCATACAGGACTGTGGCTCAGGTAATCAATGAAAAGACCAACTGCCAGATCGTTATCGGCCACATGGACGAATGGAGTGGGTCTGTTTATTGACATTCCCTCTGTATGATCATTAATAAACCTGAGTGTGTTGAGCTGGGGAAGAGCATTATTCTTTACCAGTGAATCGAACTCATGTCTCCATTGCCTGAAGCGGACTGTATCGCGTACTGTCTGGTCCCAGCTTGTATAATAAGGACAGAAATGGTCCTTAAGGACAGGAATATTGGGCTTATAGTCGTCTGCAAACTCGCCGTATGTTCTGTATGAGACTCCGTATTTTTTACAGAAATCCCAGATAAAGCCATTCATATTATTTGCAATCTCCCTTGTCCCTTCAGAATCATAGGAACCTCCCCTGCCACCATAGCTTGTCGGCCATGTTTTTTCAAGGTAGTCTGTTGCATATCCGCCAAGGCTCCAGTTATGTCCGTCAGCGCTTACTTCACCGTTAACATAAAAGTTATCCAGCAGGACAAACTCTCTCGCAACTGCATGATGATTTGGTGTTATTTTCTCTCCGAAAAGAACAAGAGAAGTATCTCCGTTTCCCTCCTTCATGTCGCCGAGCACCTGATCATACGTCCTGTTTTCCTTTATGATATAGAAAACATGCTTTATAGGTGAAGTGTCCCCTACCTTCATCGGAACGGGATTGCCTGCCTCACCTTCAGAGAGAAAATCTTTCTGCCTGTTATAGGGCGTATTATTATACGCCACCCTGGAATAAATGGCCAGCTGCTTCGGGTCGGGCTGATTTATTATACTGAGTGTCCCGGTAAAGAGAGAGCCGATATACTGTTCCTTTTTTATTTTTTTTGAACCGCTATTCTGATATTCAACCGGGTTTATAACCGGTGAGGGGCCATCGGGATTGGCCATTGACGAAAACCCCTTGCCATTTGCAACAAGTATCTTTTTCCCTATTACTCTTACGCAGGTCGGATACCATCCCGTGGGGATAAACCCCATGCTCCTTGAGGATCCCGGAGCCGAAACATCAAAAACGGCAAGGCAGTTATTGTCGGCATTGGCTATGAAAAGGGTCCTTTCGTCTTCACTCAGCGCAACCCCGTTGGTTGTTGATCCGGAGGGAGAACCGGGATACAGCGAACTATTAAGAACCTCAATAACATATCCTGAGGAAAGGTCGGCAACTGATACTGAATTGTCATTTGCGTTTGCGACGAATAGATATCTGCCGTTTTTAGTTATGCAGATATCATTAGGATTATCTCCGACGGGCATCGATCCCGAAAATTGCATCTTTTCAGTGTCAAAGAATATAATCTTGTCACTTCCCCAGCACGATATTATAAGAGTCTTCCTGTCTGGCGACAGTACACAGGTATATCCCTCCCCTCCCAGCGGAAATCTGTTAATGACCTTTCTGGTTTTTGTATCAGCCACATAAAGGGAATTATTCTCTTTTGTAACAGCGTAAATAAGATGTTTACTGTCGTCTGCAGCTATTCCTGCAACCGAAATTTTTTCCGGCCATGGGTTTCCCAGAACTATCGTATCTGAGGCAGCCAGCTTATTGTTCCTGATCTCAAATACCAGGATTGTATTATCATTTCCTCCTGAGGCGTAAATATATCGGTCGTCGGAAGAGAATGTAAGTCCCAGCCATGATTTTGCCAGCACCATCGAATCGAGAAGCTTTTCTTTTACTGCATCGAAGAGCTGGAGCGTCTGGGTTCCGACCCCGTTATTCGTTACCGCGAACATTTTTCCTGATTTTGAAACTGCAATGTTAAGCGGCAGGTCACCAAGTCCAAGGCTTTTCCCGACAGCTGTTATATCCCAGCCATTAGGCAGATAGATCCTTTTTGATTCGATCTCCTTTTGTGATTGTCCGTAAACGCTTGCAGATACCGGGTAAAAAAGCATCAGAGATATGAACAGGTAATTGCAATAGTTAAGCTTCTTCATATTATTTTTTTTCTTTGCCGGATTTCTGAAGCATAATCCTTACAGGTTCAAGTGAAACAAGGCACCCTTTAGGCATATTTACAAGTTCAGGTTCGACTAGTTTATAAAAATCTTCAAGTATCTCAGTATCATCTATCATTTCAATCATTACGGGAAGTTTTTCTGTAAGTTCCCAGAATCTGGTTGAGCTTATATGTCCGCTGCTGATGCCGTATCCCATTATTCCACGGTAAACAGTTACGCCTGATATTCCCCTGCTCTTTGCAAGGTAAACAATATGCTCATAAAGAATGCTGTTATTAACCTTATCGGTTGTGCTTGAATAGATCTTAAGAATGCTGTGTGCCATTTTCTTTCAGTTTAAAAAAGGTTACTTATTACATATCCGGCATAAACGGCCAGAAATCCAAAAAGTACGCTCCCTGCAGAATAAACTAAAACCTGCAGAACCTGGCCGTTATGCATTAGCGTAAGGCTTTCCATCGTAAATGATGAGAAAGTCGTAAAGCCTCCGCAGATACCTACCATGAGAAATAGCCTTATATCCGTACTTATAATTACCGACCGTTCAGAAAGGCCCATAAGAAAGCCTATGAGAAGGCTTCCAAGTACGTTTACAAGGAATGTACCTGCCGGAATTGAAAAGAAAGAGATTGTCAGATTCAGCTTTGAAACAAAGTATCTGGCTATAGTTCCGATAAATCCCCCTGTACCAATAAGTAATAATGTTCTGAACATTGTCCCTGAAATTATTTGTAATACAAAAATAGTCCTTCCGTAAAATATCTTCTTATTTATCTACGGACTTTTACAAATTTAAATTAAAGCTTCAGGCACATGTTCGCATGGGATAATTATTTTGTCGCCTTTGTAACCAGAAGGTATAGTGTATCGGAGTTAAGGCCTGTAAAAATTCCATAGCCGTTTGTTATGCTAGTTGAAGGATTTGTGAGGTTCTGTGAGCTGGATGTATTGTTATTATCATAAAGTGATGCATAATCAGGCAGTACGTGAAAGAGTATAATCCTGTGCATGCCGAAATACCTGAACTCCATTGACCTTAGCTCAATCCCTGATGCAGTGGTAGGCCTTTCCCTGAACATGTTCGGTGGTGCAGTGGAGGTACCGAAATCACGTACAGGGTCGAGGATCGTCTCCATGTTTTCGACAACGACAATATAATAGGAAGTGTCGTCATTTTTCCAGGTAAGCCTGACCGGATCCGGCATTACAAATGATCCTCCGGAAGTAAAGGTACTGTCCATTTTCTGGAGGCTTATACCGGTAACCGATTCTGCAAAATCAACAGGTTTCGATGGCACTGAAGTATAGGCTGATACATTTCTGGAGTTAAATTCAAAAGAAAGCGAATACTTCGTGTTCTCCAGTACCCTGATAGTTGTATCGGAATAGCAGCTGTCCCCGATTGGTTTAAGCAGTGATATTTTGTCATTATACTTTAGCGTTACTGCAAGGGAATCAATTTTATCTGAAGAATAGGTAACGTCAGATTCAAAAGGGATCTGCCTGTAAATTTTAACTACCGGGTGGTTCCCGGGTGAAAGATATGATTCAATAATCGGAGTATCGGTAAAAGGCTGAAAGTTTTTTTCGCACGATGCGAGCAAAACAGATAATGAACATAATATCAAGAATAACTTTCTCATCTTACCTGAGTTTAAGTGAAAGTGTGATATTTGGTGTAATGCCGAGGTAGTTAATATTGGTCTCAATTATAGACCCATCAACGATTGTGAACTGCTTATACCACACGTTTTTGTGATTATAGGCATTGAAGATTGAAAATCCTATATAGCCGATCTCTTTCCTTCTTTTTTCTCCCTTCCACCCTGCTAGCAGCCTGTAGTTTACGGCAAGATCAAGCCTGTGGTAATCCGGCAGCCGCAGGGAGTTCTTCGATGTCACAGTAAAGAAGTCCCTTGTTGTGCCGTCGAGCAAAGTTATACTGTATGCCCCGGAAGGCGCTGTGTAGGGATGTCCGGTTGCGAAGATCCAGTCGGCTGAGAAATCGAATCTTTTCCACTTATAAAGACCAACTATTTTGAATTCATGCTTAACGTCCTGGTCGGCCGGATAATACTGATCTGAATAAGCTGCGAAAAAGTTTCTTGCCCTGGCGATAGTATAGCTTACCCATCCGTTGAGATTTCCGCTTTTTTTCTGTGCAAGGAATTCAATTCCCCTTGAATAACCATAGCCGGTGAAGAAATTCTCATCATAGTTGACCCCCATCGGGTTTGCGTTTATTCTCAGCGAGTGTTCTGTAAGGTCTGTAACATGCTTATAATATCCCTCAGCACTGAAAATATAATCTCCACTCTCATATGTAAGCCCTCCTATCAGGTGCACCGAGGAGCTTACCGGAACGGAGCTTCCGTCAGAAAGGATCCAGAAGTCCCGGCTGCCCGATAATATGTCTTCTCTTGTAACCCTGTTTGCAAACTGGTAATATCTGCCGGTTGATGCCTTTAGTGTGAATTTATCGGAAAGTGCCATTGATGCGGAAGCTCTTGGCTCAAAATAGGGCTTGTTTGTTACCCCGTAATAGCTTATCCTTATGCCCGGGGTAATGTGCAGCTTGTTATTTAGGAGCTTCAGTTCATCCTGTACATATCCACCAGTAAGCAAACCCATATTATGCCGGTTAAGAATAGTTGAAGTATCATTCTGCGCATAGGTATATTTTATATCAAACCATGTGGCAAAAACTCCGAACTGGAGCTGATTTGAACTCAGCAGGTCATACCTGTAATCAGATTTAAGACTGTAATCTCTGAGGTTATTATTCTCAAAAATTCCGGTATTTGTTGTAATTGCCTCCTGTGATGAGTTGAAAGTTGTTCTCAGCTGCGAGCGGTTTCTCAGGCTATAGTAATTTGAATAGCTCACGATTGTATTACCGTAAATCTTATCTGTCCATTTCCTTGACCATTTAAGGCTTGCTCCCACATTGCCGTATTTTGTAATATCCGTTGAACTCATGCTAAAGTCCATATTGGAAGCTCCGAATGAGGGCAATGAATTTGAGAGACCATTATCGAGTTTATCCGTTCCGTTGAAAATGCTGAGCGAAACTATATCCCTGTCGGTGAAGTGGTATGTGAACTTTCCGTTCAGATCATAAAAGAAGGATTTTAC
>JBBIIS010000015.1:18042-18651 GCA_037446375.1 Bacteroidota bacterium
TGGGTGCAAGAATCCTGCTATCTGAGCTGGAATTGAACTGGTCAAATATTGATCTGTATAAGGGGCCCTGGTACGATCTCCTGAATGCAATTATAGATGTGAACTTCTTCCCGATGGGCACTTCCACATAGGCATTGACACTCAAAAGGCTTATTTCTCCGCCAATATTGAATCTTTTCTGGTTTCCATCCTTGCCTGTAATGTCTGTCACGCTCGAAAGTCTTCCCCCAAACCTTGACTCAAATCCACCCTTGTAAAGCTGCACATCCTTAAGTGCATTTGAATTGAATGCACTGTAAAATCCATATAAATGATCAACATGGTAAACAGTAAAACCGTCGTAAAGAACAAGGTTCTGGTCAGGTGTTCCACCCCTGACATATAAACCGGAAGAGGATTCATTTGATGCACTTACACCCGGCATCAGCTGGAAGCTGCGCATAATATCCTTCTCTCCCAGCCCGGGAAGTTCTTCAAGCTTTTTGGGAGTAATCCGTATGAGGCTTATATTCTCTCTCTCTGAAATTGCAACATCATCCCTGTGAGCTGTTACAACAACTCCCTGAAGCTTCTGCGAATATCCCTTCATTTCCACAAGCAGATCCTTGA
>JBBIIS010000015.1:18755-19090 GCA_037446375.1 Bacteroidota bacterium
ACCTTTGTCTGGGGAGTCAGGAATACTTCAGATTTCTCGTATCCAACATAATGGACAACTATAGTACTTGTATCGGAGGGAACTTTTAAAAGGGTAAAATAACCATCATTATTTGAGGTTGTTCCTGTTATCGTTCCTTTTATGGATACTGTGGCAAATGGTAATGCCTCTCCGGTTGATTTGTCCTTTACAACGCCCGACAGAGTGAAATTTGTTTTTGCCGGAGGGCCAAAATATGTCCTGACGGTTTTGACTTCTTCCTGCTCGGTGTTCAGGCTATCGTTTTTATCAGCTTCATTATAAAATGTAGCCGTTTCTTCTTTTACCACGGGATC
>JBBIIS010000015.1:19100-25888 GCA_037446375.1 Bacteroidota bacterium
CGTACTGGACAAATTTTTCCTTGAAATCCTCGAGAATTTTTGAACTCTTGTCCGACTGTGCAAGATTTGCCGAGTCGCGGGCGCTAAAAATTATATTCCTGAAAACAGAACTAAGCCAGAGATCTTTAACATCATTATCATTTATTGAATCATCCTCAATTTTTAAAAAGAGGTTGACTTTGCCATACCTGAAAGAATTTGTAACATCACTTGCAAGCGCCGGAATACATTTCAGCTTATTTTTTGGACTCCCTCCCTGGTTAGGAATATAGACAAATTCATAGCCGTGAAACTGCGGAGCTATCTTAAGGGTATCCTCTTTGATCATCTCTTCAAGGCTTTCATTTTCCCTTCCAAGAATGAAAATAAATGGACGCTTTATTGACTTATCCAGAGTATCCGGCGTGAAGCGGATGAATTTGAAATAGCACTCATTGCCGGGACTGTTCAGATAATAAGTTTTGTACTGACCGGATACAAGTGATGGGTTACTAAGAAATAAAATAAAAGAAAGAACCAAGTATCCATATTTTTTGAATAGTGGAAGAATAATGCTGGTCATAACCTTAGGCTATTTATTTTCATTACAATAATAAATGTATGGAAGGCGGAAGGGTATAAAAAATAAAATAGATGAAAGGGGCTGTTTAATATGTCTGACAAGGTAATTTTACCTATGAAACGCTAAACTCAGCTACCAGATTGTTTCAGATTGTCTCTTTTTGAAAATATAGCTTTTTGATTCTTGATAGCAACAGGTCCCTGTCTACGGGCTTAACAAGATAATCATCAAAGTCGTTCCGGATTATTCTCCTTTCATCCTCATCAAAAGAGAAAGCCGTTAATGCTATTACGGGTATTGATCTGTTTACTTCCTTAATCTTCCTTGCCGCTTCCTGGCCATTCATTACCGGCATCCTGAGATCCATGAATACTATATCTATCTCCCGGTTTTTCTTAATAATTTCAATTGCTTCCAGTCCATTATGTGCCGAAAGGATGGTATGGCCCATGTCAGCAAATATCTCCTTATGATAGTGCATGCTTATCTCATCATCTTCAGCAATCAGGATTGTAAGATTGAAGGGGATAGATTTATCCTCCGGATCTTGATTTTCGGTCACGCAGAATTCTGCGAATTCCACAGGAACTGATACTTTGAAAGTTGACCCTTTCCCTGCTTCTGATTCAACTTCAATTCTGCCTCCCAAAAAATCTATCAGTCCACGGGATATTGCGAGTCCGAGTCCTGCTCCGCTGTACGACCTGTCAAGGCCTGTTTCAGCCTGGCTGAACCTGTCGAATACGACAGGGATTAACTCATTTTCAATGCCTATCCCGGTATCGGAAACTGAGAATTTAAGGATCTCATCCTCTCTTGAGAAAGTGATATTTATATAGCCTTCATTTGTAAACTTGACGGCATTGCTGACAAGATTAATAAGTACCTGCGAAATTTTAGCCCGGTCAGATCTGATGACAAGACCTTCAGCTTTATTTATAATTTCAACCTTGATCCCTTTCTCTTTAGCTGTAACAGAATAAGCCTGAAAATCATTTCCGAGCAGGTCGTCGATCCTGAACTCCTGGGAGAATAGTTCAACATCACCAGTTTCGATCTTTGATATATCAATAAGATCATTAACTATGGCAGCCAGCTGGTAAGTGCAGGTTGTCATAAGCTTTGTATATTCTTCGCGCTTCTCATTCCCCAAATCATTGTTCTTTAATAGCTCAGCAAAACCAACGATACCATTCATAGGTGTCCTGACTTCATGAGAAATATTCTGGAGGAAAGATGTTTTGATCCGGTCGCTTTTTTCAACTTCCTCCTTAGCCAGTATGAGATCATCATGCATCCGCTTTATTTTCTCAAAGCTTCTTATCAGTTCCGCATTCTGAGAGATTAGTTGCTTCTCATTCAAGGAAAGTTCTTCCTGTGTCTTCCTTTTTTCATTGAGTTCCTTCCTGATTCGCTGATATGAATATTTAAAGCTCCTGTTTATCAGGATCGCTGCCATAACAACAAGTACTATAAGTACACTCAGGTCTCTTGCAAAAGTAAGCGGTGTGTCTTTCAATGGGACCAGCAAGTTAAAATGCTCGAAGATTGCCATTGTCCAGAAGCTGAGAAATGACATAACAGCGATCAGAAAGCCAAACCTGTACCCGTTGAAAAGTGTTGCGAGGAAGATCAGCAGGATATAGCCAGATATTGTAACGTCTCGTATTCCGGCTGAATTGAAGGCCATTACAGTCACACCAGTCCATGCAACAATGACAAAAAGAATGCTGCTCAGAAAGAACTTGTTCCGCTTTGCGAGAAAATAATATAATGAAAAGAGAGCAAAGAAACCTGTAAGAACAAAATCAGCAATATCGAACAGCTGCCTGTCCGAAAACCTTGCGATTATTATTAAAGGCATAATTATTATTCCGGCAAGAAGGAAGTTCTTTAACAATCCGGTCAAAGATTTCTTTCCCTCTTCGTCATCAAAAATGGGTGAAGTAAAATATTCAGCTAGCTTCATGATTTTAAACCCATATATAATGATCAGATTGTTTCTGATCTGCAAGTATTTATATTTTCCCCCGGCCACAAGATAAGAAAATAATCAAATAATAGGTCTGATATATATTCTTGACCGGAGACTGCTTGTCAGTGTGATTCCCAGGCCCGATTATAAGGTAAACCAGTAATTGAGCTTAATAAGAAAAATATTATCAGGATAAACTTTCCCTAATTGTTTAAATGAATCACTCACCGTTGCGGAAGGATCCTGAGCCTGGCCAGTTCTTTCAGTCGACCAGACGAAGTATATAAATGAACCCAGCCTGTATTCCCATTTTGCCACAAAGTTTGAGCGGTACTGATGGAAATTGAAATCAGGATCTTCTATTGAGTAGTCGGTGTTGCCGTCATTGTTTTCATCAAAATAGTACTTCCCATTGGTCAAAAGAGGTTTTGCTAAAGTCTCGAAACGTTGTGAGTATATTTTAGAGCGTGGATTTGTGACCCTCTTAAAATCAGAATAGCTTCCTTTAGAGACAAAGGGGCTGCCGTAATATTGTAAAGAGATTTCGGGGGTGATGTTTAAGTCTGCCCTGAAGGTAAGGCCAAGTGTTGTCTGCTTAATAGTTCCAAGGATATACCTCGGGTCTCCGTTAAAGCTTGCTGGCCCTACATATTGCAGAGCGTTGCGGTTATCTTCATAGGTTGCAGACACTGAAAGTTTAAGGCTCATGAAGGGGCGAACGCTCAGGGTAGGAATAAAGGTGCCTGTGGACCCTGAGTTGTTTCCCATTTTTTTATATCCATAACTCAATCCTGCAATCACTCTTTTTGAAGGATCTGTACCAACGGTGCCTGTCGTCATGAAATCAGGGGCCATAAGCATATCATAACCACCCCTCAGTAACCTGGTATCGTACCCGGATGAATGATATGACATATTGGCCGTAAAGTTCCACTGGTTCTTAAACTCCGAATTGAATGACATTTGCGCGAGAGTACCAAGCCAGGTTGAATTGAAATTCCAAGAGTTGGTCTCCTGGATCTTTATTGTATATGTCCTGAAAATTGAAACCGGCTGGTTCACGAAACAGGAGATCTCATTCGACTGGTCTATCTGGTCAACTGTTGTCATAAACCCTATATCGTTCAATTCAAGCCCGGGTGAAAGCCATGAGATCCCGGTCGCGTATCTCCAGAATCCCTTCGACCCCTTTCCGATCTTAAGCTTTCCTCCAAATCCGCTTAGGCTTGTGCGGCTGGTGTCATAGCCGAGGTAGCCTCCATCGGGCCTTTGGAAATATCTTGCTGAAGACTCCTGAAGGCTTGTAATCGATTTCCTGCTGCCATTGACAAAGCTTCCAATGAGCCGCGCATCAAGGAAGTACTCTTTATCCTTCCATCGTGTTATAAGATCAAGCCCCCCCGTATAGGCATTATCTGTAAGAAAATTCAGATTGCCATCATTCCCAAATCTGTTTGTTGATGTAAGCATGCCTCCCAGGACCGTTGTTCCGGAGTTGAATCCCTTCTGGATCCTGGCTACTGTGTAATTTGTAAGCGGTTCGACCTTTTGTTCAGAGGTGTTCCCGTGATTGTCAGATATTTTGGCATATTCGGGACCTGTCAGACTCTGTATAACGCCTACTGATAATCCTTTTGAGGTGGTTCCGCTAAATTTTGCCGCACTTAGAATTGTCGTCATATTTGGTGCCTTTACAAACAGGCTGTCATTCGATGCAGGTGTATAAAAAGGGGCGTGGCCTATACGCCTCGAATAAAAGAGATACTGATTATCAAAATCGTAATTGAAAATTGTAAGGCCTTCAAGAAAGAAGGGCCTCTTTTCCTGGTAATAGGTTTCAAAGGCGGTAAGGTTCATCACAGAAGGGTCCGATTCAACCTGTCCGAAATCGGGGTTTACGGTAAGATCAAGGGTGAAACTACTTGAGATCCCTACCTTGGCATCAAGGCCGGCATTGCCACCCCACGATCTCCCCTTTTCGTTATAAGGATTGCCCGCGGCTTTTTCCATTGTTTTAAGCTCGCCAAGAGAATACGGCATCAGCTCAAGCCTTCTCGATTTCTTAAGGCCCTTTATCCCTTTCAGCTCACCGAAATTATATAGGATTCCGGGACCTGTTTTCGTCTGCTTCTCCCAGTTGTTCTCCTCCTGCAGCCGGGATACCCATCTCCAAGTATGCAGGCCCCACACCTGCTCATCCTTGCCACTGTACCTTACCTGGCTGAAAGGTATCTCAAGCTCAGCTACCCATGCAGAGTCCTCCATTCCAACTTTCCCTTTCCATACTGCCTGCCAGTTGACATCCCAGTTGTCGGGATTGAAGAGTATGAGGTCTATCTTCTGCCCCCAGGCTGTAAGATTAAATTCAAAGCCTGTCCTGTAATCGCGGTAGCTATCGAAGTTTACGCCGATTATATCACCGGCAAATTCATCGCGGACTCCCGCCATCCTTTTAATCTTATCCGGTTCACTGTCGTAAGCCCTGAAAGCAATATAGAGATTCCTGTCGTCATACAGGATCTTCATCTCAGTGCGGTAGGTAGGCTTTGCACCTTCTTTAGGTATAAACTGTGTCCAGTTGCCGGCCCATTCACCTGTTTTCCAGCACTCATCATCAAGTTTTCCGTCAATAACAGGCTTTGGTGTTGTAAGCCTTACAGTTGTGTATACGGGCTGAACTACTTTGGACTCCTGCTTACCTGTATCCTGCTGACAGGAAAATGCTGCGGAGCAGAGGTTTGTAAAAAAGGAGAGTAAGATTATCGATAAAACAATATGTTGTCGACTCAGGTGGGGGGTGTAAGTTTGTTTCATGCTGAAATTATTCAGCCTAAATATAAAAATTATTCAACTTGGAAATGATAATATATAGTACCAGCAGTACAGAATGAAGCTGTATATGCGGAAGGAAATGTGCAGGCAATTAAGATAAGTTTTAAGATTGCCGAAGGAGGCAGATTATTTTTGGGAGAAATATTATAACGCCAACCATTACAGCAGCGACAACAGTAATAAGTACTGCCGCTGCGGAGGTGTCTTTTACGTTCCTTATGGCTGGATCCTCACCCGGAGATACTCTGTCGGAAATATACTCAACAGCTGTATTGAAACTTTCTGCCCCGAGTACGAGTCCGGCTGCAAGGGTAATGGCTATCCATCCGTTACCTGAGATATCAAGCAGAAAACCAGCTGCGATTACAACAGCAAGTACAAACAGATGTATCCTGAAATTATGCTCATTCCTCAGGAGTAATCTCAGGCCCCTGAAAGCAAATCTGAAACCATTTAGCCTTTCCATAAAGCTGAAACGATGCTCATTATTGTTTTTAATTTCCATATCCATCTGAAGTTAGTTGCTGTAATTCAGAATTTGGTGTTTTTTTCTCTTTGATTTCCTGGTGAATCTTCGTGCCTTATTGCCCTGGTGGCAAAAAATTATGCCACCAAGACACCAAGGATCACAAAATATTAAGTAATATAAGCCTATTTCAAAGAAAAAGATTTGCCAAATATTTCAGGCAGGGATCAATACTGAGCCAGAAGTCTCTCTTTCAGAACCGGCAGTCCATTCATATCAAAACCCGCGGCAGCAAGATATGCTTCAGGTCCGCCATAATGTTTCTGCACCCTGTCGAGTACCGTTTCTATATTTCTCTCTTTAACAGATATTGCAAAGAGAATAGTTGATGCCGGAAAATAACCAAGTGTGACTATTTTTCTTATATATAATCTTCTTCTGAAATATGGAAGGAGAGCATCATTGGATTTAAGGTAATCCCTTACAATAATCTCTCTTTCGACACCCATAAGCAGCTGTATAAGGGCTGAAACAATACCTGTCCTGTCTTTTCCTGCCTGACAATGGATAAGAACCGGTGAGTGGTCCGGGGAAAGTAGAATCTCGGAAAATTGCCTGAATACCTCTCCTGCACCGTCAATAATGTCAACATAAAGCGAATTTGATATTTCAGCTATCTTATCTTCCGAATTCTTCCTGAACAGGTATGGATATAGCTTCTCCCGGGTCTTTTTTTCAAAATCAAGCGGCATTGAAATTACCTTAATATTCTTAATGATTTTTTTCCTTTTTTTATACTCATATGGCGCTCTCAGGTCAATTATTGTTCTGATTCCCAGAGCATAGAGATTCCCAATATCCTTATTTGTTATTCTGTCGGGATTCGCCGACCGGTAAATAATACCTTTTCTAAGTGACTTCCCGTCAACTGTGGGGATGCCTCCTATATCCCT
>JBBIIS010000015.1:25898-33172 GCA_037446375.1 Bacteroidota bacterium
AACTGAAACCGGAGTTTGTCTTATCCATTTGAGTCATTTGTGTTGGTCTTGCCTATATAAAACTCCGTACGACCCTTTCCTGTTCAATAATAGTCTTTGAATTCATAATTGTTTTCAAAACCCGTTCAGCAGATTCAGCAGGGGTTGGGTTCAATTCTGCCGTTGTAAAACTACCGTTTTCAATATCGATCCTTTCAAACACCATAAGATAAAGTTCAAATATGATCTCGAGGCTGAGCTGATACCGGGGTTCAAGATAAGGCCAGATGCTTGTAATGCAATTATATGTTTTGGCCCTGTATTCGTCCGCAATCACAAGGTAGGCTTTCATCATCTCCCTGAATCCGTGAGGAATTGCTGCACCTCTTGCAATTTCAGAAAGTCTGTTCCTGGTAAGACCATTCTTTCCTATCTGATCGTCGGCAAAATAGTTCAGGTTATTGAGCTGGTCCTTCTGAAAATCCCTTATTATATGCACGAAATAGCTGAAAATGGCGCACGACCTCGCTGCCTCACTTACATCAAACAATGGCCCGGCAAATTGTCCATCCTCTTTCCTGAGGCCGGCAAGATGAACAAATATTGCAGCAGGTGCCACTGATGCTCCCCCTGCGTAATTCAAAAATATCTCAACAGTTTCAAATCCGTCATTGTAGATATCATAAACCATCGCTTTGGCGAAGGCCTCGAGAGGCCATGAGGGTATTTTGAATTTCCTTATTGTCTCAGAGAGTTCCTTCTGGAAAGGGTCCTCGCTGTCTCCTTCATATATCATCCTCACCCAGTTGTCTACATTTTCAATGAATTCTTCTCTTTCATTTTCCGGGATAGATTTAACAACAGATTTATGATCATCTATCATATCATCAACCGCCCTCATGAACTTATAGCAGGTCTTTGCGGCAAGGTACCTGTCCTCTTCCCAGAAACCAGCTGCAATAAGGATGTTCGGGTGGTCTTTAATCTTTTCAAAATCGATTGACCTGTAGATATCCAGGTAGGTATCTTTAAGTGATTTCATTTTCGTAGTTTTTCATCCCGTAATATTCTCTCAGATGTCAGCTTTGCTGAAAGGAGTACCAAAGGTATGCCATTTCCCGGGTGAGTGCTTCCACCTGTAAAATACAGGTTCCTGTACTCTGAATGCCTGTTGTGCGGCCTGAAATATCCCATCTGAAGAAGGTTGTGGCTGAGACTTCCGAAAACCGATCCGCGCGATACATTATAGACTGATTCCCATGTACCCGGGTTATAGCATATTTCATGTTTTATATGCTCCTCAATATCTGGAAATCCAGCGCTGGCAAGTCTCTTTAGTACCGCATCCCTTGTCACTTTCCTGTAACTCGTCCAATCCTGATCCCTGCTTGCATCAAGATGACCGATTCCAACAATTACGGAGAGTGAATCCCCTGTTTCGGGCGCTGCCCCGGGATCGGATCTTGATGGGGCGTGGACATAAAAGCTGGGTGCAGGGTCGGCTGCCTTATCCCTGAAAATTACCCTGAGTCCCGTTCTGAACGTGTCAGAAAGAAATACATTATGGTGGGCGAGCTCTTTATACTTTTTGTCAAGCCCCCAGTGAAAGACCATTGCCGAGCATGAGTATTTCATTCTGTCAAATCTTTTGGAATTCCCTGGAAGAAGAGATTTATACACATATGGCAGGTCGGCATTCGCAACAATTATATCTGCAAGCTTTTCAGTGCCGTCAGCAAGCCTGATGCCTCTTACCTCTGATCCTTTCAGTATTATAGACGAGACTTCAGAGTCGAAGCAGAAATTAACGCCACTTCTGTCCGCTTCAGACTTCAGCGTCTCAACAATCCTGAATATGCCTCCTTTTGGAAAAAATGAACCCTCCTTCATTTCTATTGCCGGTATCATTGAAAAAAATGCAGGAGCATCGAACGGACTCTGGCCAACATAAATATTCTGAAAGGTATATGCCATCTGAAGATGTGGATTTTTAAAGAATCTCTGAATATATTGCTGATGGGTGAGGTATACTTTGAGCTTCATCAGCATTACAAGATTCCTGAGTGTTGCGAATTCAAGAAAACTATAAAAGTTCCTTCCAATCAGATCAGCCGAAGCCATTTTATAGAATCCATATCCTTCTTCAACATACGATCGGGCTTTTTTGAAGCTCCCTTTTTCTATCTCCTCAAGCTGATTCTCCATAACCTTTTCATCTGTTGAAAAGGAAATCTTTTTCCCATCGTCGAAGTATAATTTATAGAGTTCATCGAGCGGCTTTGGCTCAAGTGTCTTATCAAAATCGATACCTATTGATTTAAAAACTTCGCGGTAAACGCCTGGCATAAGAAGCATTGTAGCTCCGAGGTCAAACCTGTGACCTTCATGTAAAAGTTGTCCGCACCGGCCGCCAGGGCCTGAATTCTTCTCGAAAATATTTACCTGGTATCCATTTCTTGCCAGGCTGATTGCTGTTGTAAGACCACCTATTCCGGCGCCTATTATAAGAGCTGTTTTATTCTTTGCCATTATAATTAATTGACCACATAAAAATAGCTTTTTAGTTATAATCTCCCATCCTCATAACTATATAATAGGCATAAAAGCGAATATCTGCCGTAAACAGGGCAAACTGACCGGTAAACGGATATTCCGACCTGAAACAGGATTTGAGAAGCTTTCAGCAGATCTTCAGAAAACCTGTATCCATAAGGTCAGCAAGCTTGCTTATCTTTCCTGAAATATGCCCTTTACCAATGGCGCAGTGGTGCGAGGGACCTGCCATTGACCATCTGTTTATAAACTCTCTTGCCGGTACTGGAAATTTATATCTGCTGTTAGTATTTGCTATCTTCATTGTTGGTCCAGCCACAGATCTACCTTCGGCTGTGAGCAGAGTAATTTTGCCATCTATACCCTGACAGACAGAAAGAAGGGTGACCGGTCCTTCGGCTACCTTCATCTGGATGGATAACCCCTTGCCGGGTTTTCCGTGATAAACAGGAAGAGGGATCAATCCCGGTTTCCCGACTGCGATCTTGTAATGTGCAGGTCCATCGTGCCCCAGGATTATCTCATCCTTTTCATAATCAACGAGGTAAAATTCAGAGAATGATCCGCCGCAATCAAAGGAATCCAATATTTTCATTGCGAGGACATTTTTTATTTCACATTCCCCTGCCACGGGTATATTATGTCCGGTCAGAAGAGTCATTCCAGGGATCAGGGAGGCGACTACCCTCCTGTAACCGGGGTCTCCTTCACCTTCATAGTAAAAAGCTATTGAGCCAAGCTTATTGCTATCTGCAAGCTTGTCAAGCGCGATTGATCCTTTAGCCGCATCGGAAAGATCAGCTTTGGAACATTCGGGAGATACTTCGAACCAGGAGCGGAACTGGCCTATTTTGTTCTGAATTTCGGTTTCTGTTGATTTGTCAAAGTTCCTCTTTAATCCTCCGAATTCCATAAGTTCAAAATGGGAGCCAAAAACTGAGGCAAGCATTGTCAGATCGCTGTAAACATCCAGCATCCCGTTATAGTAGTGGCCAATAACTCCTACCCTGGTATTTAAAAGGGTAAGCCTTACCCTGCAGGCTTCAATCCATTCATCGATCTCTTTCCATACATATTCCTCATCGAGGTAACCTGTAATAAGATGATACCTGATTCCTGCCCTGTTAAATACCGTCGCAAGTTCCGGGGTGACGCAGCTCTGACACATAGAGAGCCACTCGCCTGTCATCTTACCCCTGTCGCCGATTGAATTGAATGCATCAAAGTCGAGAGATTTTGAAGGCTGAAGGTTCAGGACCAGCACCGGGGCAGAAATTCTCTGAAGAAGCGGAAGAACATTATGTGACAACGCATAAGTCGAGATATTTATAACGATTAGCTCCATCCCGAGTGCATTGAAAAGCTCTGCGGCGGTAATTGCCTTTTCAGGCGAATCCACCATTCCTGCATCCGTCACCTCCGATCCGAGCCTTGAAAGCCTGTCGGATATATCACCCTGAACTGACAGGAGCTTCTCGAGGAGCCCTTCAAACTGGCCCCAGTATGTTTCGAGACCAATGCCAAGAAGGCCCGTTTTTATCCTTTTCGACATTGTCTTTACCTGTTCAGGAATACCTTGTACATCTTTCTTGCTTCATCCCAGGCATCCCTGTTTATACAATATTTAATAAACGGCGGATCAGCCTCACCGTAAATAAGCCCTGCCGTCTTAAGTTCTGTAAGGTGCTGCGACAGTGTTGACCTTGCCAGCGGAAGAACCTCAACAATATCACCGCTATAGCAGCTCATCGATTTGCTGCCTGCTATAAAATCGAGGATGAATACTCTTGCAGGATGGCTCAGCGCCTTTGAATACCTAGCCAGTTTCTCCTGCTTCTTCGAATAGACCTTTTCTTTATTGCCCATCGTGTTTTATATTTCGCCAAATTACGTATCAGAGCTAGTTACTAGAAGATTGAATGGGCAATAAAGATAATAATTTAAACTATTATAAAGAGATGCAGATAAATTACGAACTGTTCCATAATAAAACAGGATCTACTTAAAATTAATAGATCCTGTTCATTGATTTATAGGGTAGAGAACTATTTTGATCTTATGCAGCGTACTGAGTATTTATTCGACTTTTCAGTTCCATGTACATCTGCCATATCCTCCTTGCGTGAAACGTCAACAACGGGGTTGTCTGTAATAATGAGATAGCTGGCATACTGTGCATTTTCCTTGTCATATTCTGTTGAGGTCCAGAAATATGCACTCTCCTCCATCTCTGTAAAGGTTCCTTCATAGTCCTGCATTCCTCCAAGCTGAATACCAAAGGAGTCCGAATCGGATTTCTTCGATCTCCATGAGCCGGTTTGGTCGTTATAGTTTACAAGCGCCTGAAACTCCTCTCCTGTTGGCAGCCGCCATCCAAATGGGCATGATTTCAGGGCCGTTTTCCAGTCGTAAAGCATGCCATATTTTTTTGAGTTCGTTGAGTCGCCCTCAAAATAAGCCGAACCCGGAGTCTTATATCTGAGGTTCTCTGCCATCCAGGCTACTCCCTGCACCGTAAATGTTCTGTATACGTTTCCATCACGTTTGTCCCTGAAGCTAACCTGCCCGGAAAGTGACAGAACAGTGATGGCAAAAAGCAAAACCGATATCAATCTTTTCATTTTCACCTAAGATTCATGGAAGAATATTTTCCAATTAACAAATTTTATACCAATATTTTACCTCTTTTTTCAAACATTGCAAAAATAAGAAACACTCATATCCCAAACAGTTGAAAACTCAGAATGTTATCAACTATTTAATAATGCTGAACTCAGCGCAACGGCCCCCTTCTCATGCCGGCAGACAGAAGTCCGGGTTCAGGAGACTGATATTTAGATAATTATGAAGAACCGGCTTCATTAAACCATTTTTCTGCTTCTTCCTTCCCGGTAAAGAACCTGAACTGTCTTCCCCTGTTAGATTCAAGCACCATTTCACCGAACCGTCCTTTTATCTTCTCCCGGGGTACAATTGCTGCGAAGTTTATCCTGTAATTTGAAAATTTCTGGAGTGCAGCTCCGGCGAGTCCGCTTGCCAGATCATAGAAATCGCTCCCTATGTTCATGCTGCTAATCAGGAGCCATGATGCGCCTGTACCGGAACAAAGCGCAGCGAGGTCAAGCGCGTCCTGCTCGCTTTCAAGAACAAAAGCCTTGTCAGTAATTTCAATATAATAGCTGGCTCCCGCTTTATGGGAAATATAGTCCATCGCTTCAGTATATATGTTGATAAACCAATTCAAATATAAAAATTATAGATGAACAAAATAAAAACGAAAAGTGTTCTGTTTGTTTAATTAAGAGATCAGGAGACAGGTTACAAGGATAGTTACGGGTTTGAATTAATTCTGTTTCAGAAGTAAAAATTAGTTACCTTTGTGAACTTTTAATTTATAATCAGACTTTACAGGATGCCGGCGAAGGATTCGATAAAACCTTATGGTGAAAAACAGATCGCTTTTGATAAAAGGTATCTTGAAATGGCCCTTATCTGGGCAAAAAATTCTTATTGTGTTCGTCGTCAGGTGGGTGCACTGATTGTAAAGGAAAAAATGATAATCTCCGACGGGTACAATGGCACCCCTTCAGGCTTTGAGAACAAATGTGAAGATAATGACAATGTAACTTATCCGTATGTTCTTCATGCGGAAGCAAATGCGATTACAAAAGTAGCCAAATCGCACAATTCGAGTGAAAATTCAACTTTATATGTTACAACCTCCCCATGCATGGAATGTGCAAAGCTAATTATTCAATCAGGCATTAAGAGAGTTGTTTATTGCAATAAATATCACAAGACGGATGGTCTTGAACTACTCAAAAAAGCAGGCATAGAACTTGTATATATTGACCCGGAAAAAGACGTTTATGAACTACAATAACCCAAAGAAGAACACATATTTACCTTTAATTATAGCTGTTTCTGTAGCGGCAGGTATTCTTGCAGGAATGTATCTTCCTGGCCGGAAGGACGACTCCTCTCATTCTAATATCAGATCGAGGAATGACAAGCTCAGTAACATTGTAAATATTATCGAATCGAATTATGTCGATTCAGTTAACAGGAACGACCTTGAGGAAGCGGCAATACCTGCAATGCTGAAGAAGCTTGATCCACATTCAATCTATATCCCCGCAAAAGATCTTAAAAAGGCAAATGAGCCTCTTCAGGGAAATTTTGACGGAATAGGAATATCATTCAATCTGTTAACTGATACAATCCTCGTGATAAGCGCTATACCCGGGGGACCATCGGAGAAAGCCGGTGTGACAGCCGGTGATAAAATCATATATGTAAATGATTCACTCGTTGCAGGCAAAAAGATAACAGACGAAGCAGCTATGGGAATGCTAAAGGGTCCAAAGGGCACAACGGTAAAGCTTAAAATTCTGAGGAGGGGCCAGAAAGAGCTTATCCCCTTTGAGATAACCCGCGACAAGATCCCGCGTTACTCAATTGATGTTGCATATATGATAAATGACAACACAGGATATATCAAGATCAATAATTTTGCCCTGACTACATTTGATGAATTTATGACCGGGCTAAGGGATCTAAAAGTGAAAGGGATGACAAAGCTGATTGTCGATCTCCGGGGTAACTCGGGAGGTATAATGGAATCTGCTATCCGGATCGCGGACCAGTTCCTGAAAAAAGACCAGCTTATTGTATATACAAAGGGACGCTCCCAGCCCAGAAATGACGCCCTGGCAACAGGAGAAGGGGAATTCGAGAACGGC
>JBBIIS010000015.1:33182-33956 GCA_037446375.1 Bacteroidota bacterium
CTTGCAGGAGCAATACAGGATAACGACAGAGGTACAATAATCGGAAGAAGATCATTCGGAAAAGGGCTTGTTCAGGAACCAGTACTGTTCCCCGACGGATCAGGCATGAGACTCACAGTTGCCAGGTACTATACTCCCACCGGAAGATCCATACAGAAACCATATTCAGAAGGAACTGATAAATATTACGAAGATTTTCATGAAAGATTTTCAAGAGGGGAGTATCTCTCTGAAGACAGCATTCATCTTAATAATCTTCCTAAGTTCAAAACAGCCGGAGGAAAAATTCTCTACGGGGAGGGCGGAATAATGCCCGACAAGTTCGTTCCGCTCGACACAACAGGCTACTCAACATACTTTGCCGCTGTAAGAAATTCAATTATTTACAGGTTCGCGCTCGATTATACCGAAAATAACAGGGAGAAATTGCAGAAATTCGATGAGTATGGTGAAATGGAGAAATACCTTGATAAGCAGGCACTCCTTGACCAGTTTATAAGGTTTGCAGCTGCAAATGGAATTAAGAAAGATCCTGCAGGCCTGAAAATTTCAGGAAAGATAATCCATACTCAGCTGAAGGCTTATATTGTAAGGAATATCCTCAACAACAAGGGGTTTTATCCCATCTGGGCGGAACTGGATTCTACCCTGAAGTATGCGGTCGATTATCTGAAGAAGTAGCGGAGGGCGAAGAGTATAGAAAGGTGAAAGGTGAGAGGTGAAAGGTGAGAGGAGACCGGAGGGCGGAGACCGGAGGGCGGAGAGCAGAGGGCG
>JBBIIS010000016.1:0-28493 GCA_037446375.1 Bacteroidota bacterium
GCAAGTGATCTTTCAAGCAGAGCCACCCCTGAGACCTTTATAATAAGTGCGGTCATTATCAGGGACCCTATAATCGCGAAATATCCGCCTGCTGCTATTGAAAAAAGGCCGAAGCCCCACCATACTGCCGAATCGCCGAAATAGTTCGGATGACGGGTATATTTCCAGAGACCGGTATCCAGGACCTTTCCTTTGTTTGAGGGATCCGACCTGAATCGTGTCAGCTGAAGATCGCCGCCTGCTTCGAAGATAAAGCCGGTTGTCCAGATAATGGCTCCGGCGAGGTCAGCGATCCCCGGTTGTTTCCCGGGAAAATACATTGCACCGAGAAGGGGAAGCGATATCAGCCACATCAGCATACCCTGAAGCAGGAATGTCTGAAAAAAGCTTATCCACCAGTAGCGGCTCTCTCCGTACTTCTTTCTGAACTCTTTATACCTGAAATCTTCTCCCTTGCCGATGTTCCTGATGGAAAGATGAATTGCAAGCCTTGCTGCCCAAAGTGCAACAAGCACAAGAACCGCGATCTTTCTCAGGCTGTTACCATGGCTGCAGGTAAAATAGCAGCCTGCAGTAAATACAAAGCCCGGCCCCCAGAAGAGATCAACAATGCTTACATTTTTTATTATTATGCTTACGATCCAAAGAATAGTCATCAGAGGGATGACCACCAGAAGTGCGTTTAACCAGATATTAATGAATGACATTTGAGTTTCTATTCGTTCATGAATGCCACGGCGGCAGCTCCTACTCCGGCATTAGCCCCGATAATAGGAGAGATATTCATTTCAGAAACGGGCTTTTTCCCTGTAAGAGCCACCATCCTTGAAGTATACCATTCGGCAGCATCAGGGTTGTTTGCATGCATTACAATATAGTTCCAGACAGGTCTTTCCTTAAGGCTTCTTTTTATATGCCTCATTATGCGTTCCATATTAGCCTTCGGGCTGAATGATTTGTCTCCGACAACTGCCTTTCCTGTCTCGTCAAGCGTAATTATAGGATTTACATGAAGGAGCCTGGCAATTAATCCTTTTGTAGCTGAGAGTCGACCTCCGCGGATAAGGTATTTAAGATTTAATACCGATACGAGTATCCTTGTATCAGCTACCCATTTTTCAGCCAGATCAACAATCGTGTCGTGATCATATCCTTTCTCTATAGCCTGTGCGATCCTGAGAACGATGAGGCCGATGGAGCCCGAGATGCCTTTTGAATCTATAACTGATATCTTCTTATTGAATTCCCTGCTTACTATCTGTGCAGCTTTCTGGCTTGTGTGAAACGTTCCGCTGAGCTTACCGGAAAGATTTACGCAGATAACAGAATCGTAATGTGATGAAAGATGCGAATACAGGTTGACAAAAGCCTTTTCGTTAATCTGTGAAGACTTTGGATAGTCGGGAGAGGTCTCGAGAAGCTTGTAGAATTGTTCGGGCTTCAGCGTTACTTTATCGAGGTAATGGTTTTCTCCAAAAGTGATATTGATAGGGATAATATGTATCTGGTAATTATCGAGTATCTCTTCAGAAAGGTCGCATGTTGAGTCTGTTACGAGCGCGATGCTGAATTTTCTCCTGAAGACTGATTCACTCTGCCTTATCATATCATCTGCCTTCTGAAAAGCTATTGTTCCGTGATCCCTGAGTGCATAGAAGAGATCGGCAGGATTATTGGTATGGACATGGATCCTTCTCATCTTATCGGAACCTGCAGCTACAGCTGAATCTCCATGGGAATTGAGAAGTTCAGTAAGTTCGTGCTGGCTTATCGTCGTGTCTCTGAGAATTGCCTCAGTGCAATAACGGAATTTAACCTCCTCGGAAATAACCTCTTCCATCCTCGGCAAGGCAACTGTCCCCGTTTTTGACATGATAAGCTCCTTCACATTCCTAGTCTGGATATACTCTATGATCCCTTCAACGAAAAGAACAAAACCCTTGGCGCCGGCATCAACTACATTATTCCTTGCAAGAACTAGCAGCTTCGATTTTGTCTCAAGAAGAGAGTTCTTAAGTATTTCATAGGAGCCCAGAAGCAGCTGGGTGAAGTCAGCAAATTTATACCAGCTTTCATATATATACTCAGCCCAGTCCTTAATGACGGTCAGCATTGTTCCTTCCACGGGGTTGGATACCGCCTCATAGATATATCTTACTGCACGCTTTGTGCTCTCTGCAAATTGCCTCAGTGTCACTGATTTCAGATCGCCGACCTCAAGGCTCAGGCCGTAGAAAAACTGGGCAAAAATAATACCTGAATTTCCACGGGCATTCATAAGAGTGGCTTCGGCTATCCTGTCTGCCGTAATCTTATATGATCTGTGGGGATGAAGCGATTCAATTACCGCCCTTATTGTTGAAGCAAGGTTTGTTCCCGTATCTCCGTCGTTGACAGGAAAGACATTGATCCTGTTGAGTTCTATCTGATGCGCAATTACTTTACGCGCACCGGCAATAAAAGTGTAATAAAGGCTGCGTCCATCCAGTTCAACCAGCGGGTCTGACTTAACTATTGTCATTGTTATTAAATGCTATAGTTTTGCAAAGGTAACAAATAAACAGAATCATGGGATATTTTGTTCGTTCACTACCGGTTAAACATTCAGGCCCATTGGTCTGATCTGTTATCAAATGCAAAGGATATACCAAGGTTACCGATGAGTAAATGCTCTTCGTCCAGCCTTGAAAAGTCAGAGTTTTTTAGCTTCAATTATAAATAGTGGATATTGCTTAAGAACGGAGTCATGTTCCCTTCCTATAGAATAGAATATCTTATCCATAACGGGCTCAAATCCATTCTTCTTCAGCATCTCCTTCAGTTCCCCGACATCAAAGCCTTTATGACCGTCAAATTCCGTATCGCGATGATGGAAAGAGCCATCCTCTGTAACAAGATCACCGATGAACAATAAGCCTCGGGGTTTCAGAACTGCTGAGAGATCAGAAAATATCATGTTAAGGTTCTTTATATGATGAAGGGTAAGAAGGGTGTAAATAATATCAAATCCCTCCTTTGAGGTGAGAGGAAATGATTCATTGATTAAACAGGGTTTCATGTTGGTAATACCGCCCGAAGCAATTTTCTGCCTGAGTACGCTGAGCATTCCCTCAGAGGTGTCGGCAAGAGTAATTGATCCGAACATGTCAGCCATCTGAAAACTGACATTGCCTGTCCCGCTTCCGAATTCCAGTGCACTTGAATATTTATTTTTCCCGATAGCTTTTAATATCTCATCTGCAAACGCCCTGGCTCTTTCCAGTCTGTCCGGATCCAGATCCCATCCTTTTGCTTTTTCGTCGAAATTCATCTCCTTATATTTTTGGGCAAATTTAGCATTAATTTTTCCCCCACCAGTCGGGATGAGCCAGCAACTGTATCCTGTCGCCGGGTTTGCTCCCTTCGAGTTTTTCAAGGACGCCGCTAAAGCCGGCCGGATCGCTCCAAATCCCCCTGGAATCGGAAAAATATATTTTATAATCTATAAAGTATGATTCATAATCAAAGCCGAAATCCTTCAGGGATCCAATCCCCAGAGGGTATTTTATTCCCTTATATACTATAGAGGGTTGTTTTGCAAAATCAGAAAATATCTCATAGTTTGGAACGGTTTCCTTCGCTATCTCAGATCCATGTGATGCGGTTCCATATATGGGAATTCCGAGATCTTTATAGAAGCTGAGCTCCCAGGCATTAAATTCAACGGGGTCAATCTTATATTCGATCATCACGGTCAGAAGGTCGTTGTGTATGCCTATCTCGGCTCCGGTATTGCTTATCCGCTTGTAGAGAGAGTCCATCCCTTCATTGCGGATGACCTTCCCATCCTCGAAACGTCCATAATACGATGAGGTGGCTAGCACAAAATATGTTGAACGGATTCCATAACCCCTTTCAATTTCAGCCATTTCGAGCGCTTTGAAAGGATTTACATCAATGTCGTGCCTTAGTCCCACAACAACCTTGCTGGTGTCAAAATGGGTTCGCATCTCATTAATTGGAAGAACGACAAATTTGTTTTCTGAAAGTACCGACATGAGGCGATGATAGTCACTCCATGGAAATACTGCCATTTTATCAGACTGTGATCGCACGATCTGTTCGGTTTTCCACCATGGATTAAGATGCGATTCGACAGGTTCTGTCTGATGCTCACAGCCGGAACCAAGAAGCAGGAAAAGTATAATTAGCGATATGCGATAGATTAATTTCACTTACAGGAAAATATTTGTCTCGAAATAAAATGCAAATATATATTTTAACGGACTCATCCTCATTCAACCCATTGAAACTAAAATCTGAGCTGAAACAATTTGTTCTTAAATGAAAATCCGGCATGGGATGACCAGGCCGGATTTCTCAGGGAAGAATCAGGAATGAAAAACTAAAATTTATTTTTTGATTTTTGCACTTTTGTTGCTTTGAGTCCGTCAGAGGTAATAACCTGATAATTGCTGGCCGGCTCCCATGACATTATTTCTCCATTATCGTGTCTCCACATAAAGGAGAAGTTAGCGGATGGCTTGTCGAACCATAAAATTGTACCATCGGGGACGAACAGTCTTGTATCTATCTCATCACCGCTCCATTTTTGTCCTGCAGGCAGGGTAAAATACTCATCAATGTACATGGTGTCGCGACTGAACTTATAGTTATATTGCAGCGATTCAGCTTTCCTCGATGCATCGATAATCCCTGAACCCATTGATTTTTTCACGATCTCGACCCTTGCTGTCTTATCACCTGAAGTTTCAAAGCCCAGGTTTGCCCTTATTGAAAGCTTGAGAGAATCGGTATTCGCAAACATGGCGTAAGCATTATCAGGTATTATAAAGTCCCTGTTATACTTCAGATCCTTTATTTTTCGGGAAGCAACCACGTAAATAGTATCGGGAGGATTTTCTATTATCACTGCTGATGTTGCACGTCCGGTGCGGGAGAAGCTCAGACCCTGTCCGGCAAGTATAACAACAAGCGCTGTGAGGCTTAAAAACCAGATAACAAGTGCAATGAGGCTTATTACACCGTCCCTCGACCTGAACCAGAAGATCATTTTAATGCCCCAGTAGATCAGTGCAAGGAGAGGAAGAAGAATAACAATACCGAAAAGCATGCATATCCATGGGGTAAGTGCTGGAGTAACAACAAAATTGAGAAAGTCGGGCAGATAGAAGAAATTGCCATGCAGCTCCATTGGAAGGAATGCCTGGTTCCTTACAAAAAGGAAAAGGATAAATACGAGGAGTGAAGTAAATCCTAGCAGAACGAACAATACCCCGCAGACAATAGTAAAGATCCTGAATATTACATAGAAGAATTTTCCGATCGCATTGAATATCTCATTTAATACATTACCGAGATTGTTTTCCGCAAGGTTCCCACGGGGACCCGCCGATCTGAATTCACTCTTCTCCGTTCTTCCGTTTTCCGCCTGATGGAATGACTCACCGTAAAGCTCCCGTTTCTGTGAATCGGTAAATGCAACAGGCAGAGCTACCCAGAGGGCGACATAGAGAATTACGCCGATGCCGGCAAAAAAGACGAAAAGAATGAATACCAGCCTTACCCATACAGGATCAATATTCAGGTAGCTTCCTATACCTCCGCATATTCCGCTGATAATTCTTTCGTCGGGGTTTCTGTAAAGCCTTTTTTTCCAGCGGGCCCCTGACTGAAATCCCTGAGCCTGCTCGTGCGACTCGAAATCGCCAGGCTTGCCGATGATTCCGATCATAGCCTCGACGTTCTCTTTTGTTATGACCCCGGCAGCGCCGCCCTGCGATTGAAAGATCTCAGAGATCCTTGCCTCTATATCCTCGATTGTTTCATTCCCGCCAGGCATGTTTTTAAAGCGGGTGTTAAGCTCCTGCAGATAATTACGCAGAATATGATATGCCTCCTCATCTATCTGGAAGAGTGTGCCGGCAAGGTTTATTTTAATTGATTTATCCATCATTTCCGTTTTATGATCTTTAACTGAATATTTTATTTTTTTCTGAGCAGGCTTACCGATTCTACGAGCTCTTTCCATGAGCTGTCGAGCTCATTCAGGTACTTTTCGCCCTCAGCGGTGAGTTCATAATATTTCCGGGGCGGCCCCTGTACCGACTCTTCCCACCGATAGCTCAGCAGCCCGGCATTCTTTAGCCTGGTCAGGAGAGGATAGAGAGTCCCTTCCACAACTATGACCTTCCCCTCCTTCAGCCCCTTTATTATATCGCTTGCATAGCATGAGTTCCCTGAAAGTATCGACAGGATACAGTATTCAAGGATACCCTTGCGCATCTGTGCTTTTGTATTTTCAAGATCCATTTTTTCAGTTTTTATATGTTTATCTGAGTCCGCAGAGCTCTTTTGTTCTCTACAGGTTCATTTTCTTTCTTACGGTTTCAACCTCTTTTTTTACAGAATCTTTTATGTTCTGAATATTGACAGGCTCACCTTTCATCTCTATCTTCTGGGCAGTTGTTTTGGCCTCGGGAAGCACAACCCAGAGAATAATGTATGTCAATACTCCAAGACCACCGGCCAGGGCAAGCACAAAGAAGATCCCCCTCATGATCCACATATCGGTGTTCCAGTAAGCTGCCATGCCGGCACAAACGCCACCGAGCATCCTTTTATCAGGGTCGCGGTACATCCTGTGGTAACCTGGCGATGTGAATTTTTCCTTCGCCGACGTGGATGTGCTGTCGTCAATATCTTCAGGATTGCCCAGTACAGATATAGTCTCCTTTATATCTGATATTGTTATTACCTGCTTGTAGGCTGTCAGCTTTCCACGAAAGAGTTCAGCCATCCTTGTCTCAATGTCCGACAGAATTTCGGAGGAGTTCTCTTCACCTGCAAAATGCATCTCGAGATTTTTCAGATACCTCCTTAATTCCTCATAGGCATCATCATCAATGTTGAATGAGTAGCCTCCAAGATTTATGCTTAATGTAAGTTTCATATATAATACTATTTAATAACTGGTAATACTACAATGCAAAGATATATAAAAATAATTATACTATGCAATACATAGTAGTAAAAAAATGATAATATTTTTGGAAATATTTTATAAGTGACAGATAATAAGATATTTAATTATACCCTTCGTTTCACTCAGAGCCTGAGACCCACTCCTGATGCCCGAACATCAAGCGAAATTGTGCTTTAGTATGGCGGGACAGGCACGGAACGAGGTGGAGTGCCGGGGCTTGCCTCAATCCCCGCAGGATGAAATATATCAACTGGGGAAAAGTTCCATATATTTATATTCTTATTTTTGGCAGCATGAAAAAGATATACAACTGGGGCATTCTGGGTGCCGGCAAGATGTCGGCAAAGTTTTCAAAAGGGCTTAAACTGTTAGGAAATGCAAGGCTGTATTCTGTCGGATCGAGGGATAAAGCAAGAGCTAAAAAGTTTGCTGAGGAAAATGGTTATGAGAAATTCTTTGACAGCTATGAGGCGTTTGCATCCGATCCGGATCTCGACATTGTTTATGTCGCAACAGTCCATTCATCACATCTTGAGAACGTAATTCTATGCCTGGAGAATGGCAAGCATGTGATATGTGAAAAGGCATTCTCTCTGAATGCACAGGAGGTGAGGAAGATGATAGTGCTCGCAACAGCCAGGAAGCTATTCCTTATGGAAGCCCTCTGGCCCCCCTTTCAGCCATATTACCTTAAGGCGAAAGAACTTCTATCATCAGGTATCATGGGCGAATTGGTACATATGGACGCGTGGTTCTCCTTTCAGCCTCCCTACGACCCGAACGACAGGAAATTCAATATCAGCCTGGGAGGTGGATCGCTTCTCGATATAGGTATATATCCAGTAATTGATGCACTCACCTTCATGGGCGTTCCTGATGAGATAGCTGCCAAAGCTGCGTTTGCACCATCAGGAAGCGAAGTCACGCTCTCGGTTGTTTTCCGGTATAATAACGGCAGGCTTGCGACCATTTACAGCTCTTTCATGACAAACACAGGCATAGGATGTCAGCTCCACTGCAGAAACGGGAATGTGACAGTCTCGAGGGGACGAGATATGAACCAGAGAGTGATTCTTGAACTTAACGGAAAAGAGAGGGAAGAGTTTGTCTGGCAGCCCGATGCCATGGGCTATGCCTCCGAAGCTGAAGAGGTGATGCGCTGCCTCGATGAAGGTAAGAGCCAAAGTAATATCGTGCCTTTGCCGTTCAGTATGAAGCTTATTGAAACACTCGACAGAATAAGAGCAGCAGCCGGAATTGTATATCCGGGCAGGGACTAATGAAGAATAAAAACTCGCACAGAGTGACAAAGCGAAGGTACAGAGTGACACATTGGAAACCTCTGTGGTTCTCTGTGATTCTGCGTATTCCCACGGTGTAACCAAAATCTGGAATTCGGATTTTCAAAATGTCTGCTAAAAGGAACGACATATCTGCAGAAACAGCCATATACAGGAAGAAGTTCTTCCTGAGCCTCATCGTCCCTTGTACCTTTGTATTCCTTATATGGCTGGTGAAGATATGTGAAATACTTTTTGAGAGCGACCTCTCATTTCTTGGTATATATCCGCTTAAGCTGCAGGGAATACCAGGCATATTCCTCTCACCCCTGATCCACGAAAATTTCAAGCACCTCATAAGCAATTCGATACCGCTGCTTATGCTCGGCACCGGGCTCTTCTATTTTTATTCCGATGTTGCATTTAAGGTGTCGGGGTGGATCTACTTTCTTACAGGGCTCTTTGTATGGATCGGAGCACGCGATGCATGGCACATCGGAGCAAGCGGCGTTGTATACGGACTGGCTTCGTTCCTCTTCTTCAGCGGCATCATAAGAAAATATTTCAGGCTTGTTGCCCTGTCTCTCCTTGTTGTCTTTCTCTATGGATCGATGATATGGGGAATGGTCCCCGAGCTTTATAAAAATGTATCGTGGGAATCGCATATTCACGGATTTGTGGCAGGCATAATAATGGCTATTGTTTACAGGAAGCAGGGGCCCCAGAATCCTGTTATCGACTGGATGCAGGACGATTATGTGGAGCCCGAGCCGGAGGAAGAAGGGGATATGGAGGGAAACGGAGAGAGGGAGATTCATTGATTTCGGATATGACAGATTTGATAATTCCGAAATCCACACTCCGAAATTTGTATAATAATTGACTACTTTAGAGGGATTCTTAGCTAACTTTCCCTGAAATGACTATATGGGGCCTTCACATCATCGATCTTGCAATAGTTGTTGTCTTTCTCCTCTCCCTTCTATGGATCGGGAAGAAGGTCTCATCAAAAAACAAGAGTCCCGAGGAATTCTTCCTTGCAGGACGCAAGCTTAATAAAACATACCAGTTCTTCCTTAATTTCGGCTGTTCAACGCATGCCGATCAGACAGTTGCAGTCACAAGGGAGATATACAGGCAGGGGATAGGAGGGATGTGGATACAGTTCCTGGTTCTCTTCCTGACTCCATTTTACTGGTTCACTACATTCTTTTTCAGGAGGGTGAGGCTCGTTACACTTGGAGATTTTTTTGCGGATAGGTTCAGAAGCAGGTTCCTTGGCGCTGCCTACGCAGTGTTCTTTATCATAATGTCTGTACTGGGTGGCGGAGTAGGATATATAGTGGCATCAAAGACAGTAATGGCAATGACGCCAAAGCCCGAGTCGGCCTATTCAGAATCCGAAAAAAAGAGTACGGGCGAGTTCAGGGAATTCAGGGCCCTGCAGGAGATCAGGAAAACCGGAAGCAGGGATGCCTCCCGGGAGGCAAGGTATCACGAGCTCCTGGATAAAAATAAGAAAGGCGGACTCAGTGCATTTATATCTTACATCAGGCCCCTCTGGTTCTATCTTATCTTCTCGGCAGTGGTTTGTATTTACACAATAATGGGTGGCTTCAGGGCTGCAGTAATAACCGATATTGTCCAGGGCTACCTTATTATAATATTTTCAGTCATACTGATCCCCGTGGGAATTGTAAAGGTGGGAGGCTTTTCAGGGCTTCATGCATCTGTTCCAGACTATATGTTCCAGCTCTTCGGATCATCAGTAATGAGCGAATATGCATGGTATACAGTTCTGGCAATGGTCCTGGCCAACCTGGTATCGATAATTGCAGTCTCGACCGGAATGCAAACAGCGGGATCTGCAAAAAATGAGATGACGGCCCGGTTTGGCATGATCGGCGGCATGCTGGCGAAAAGAGTGCTTATGGTAATGTGGGCTCTTGCCGGACTTATTGCAATTGCTCTTTATTCCGGGAAGCTGAGCGATCCGGATCTGATATGGGGGCATATGTCGAATGAGCTTCTTTTACCCGGGGCATCAGGGCTTATGCTTGCCGGGATACTTGCTGCAACAATGTCGTCGCTTGGAGCACTGTCACTTTCATACTCGGCTCTTTTTATAAGGAACATCTATCAGCCATACCTCCCGGGAAAATCAGAGGAACACTATATGATGGCTGGAAGGATAGTGATTGCACTTACGCTTGCCGGAGGTATAGGCGTCGCACTTTTTCTGGATAATCTTCTTGAATTATTCAAATACATAATTTCGATCCCCGCCATATTCGGAGCCTCAATATGGCTTGGATTTATATGGAGACGACTCACAAAATGGGCAGTCATCCTGCAGGTTATCATCTGCCTGATTATCTATGCGGTTATCCCGAATCTTTTTATGAAGCTTGATTCCATCAGATACAATGAGAAATTTCTGGCCGAGACAAACAGCAGGCAGACTGAAATAGTCACTGCGGCTCTTCATTCGGATGTCGCAAGGGGCGATGCTGTATTTACAGGCGAAAAAATGAGGCGTATACATATTACCGAACCTGTCGGCATATTTTTTGAAAATGTTGCAAGGACAGATCCTGATAATCCTTCCTCACCAAAGGCAGGCTATGGAAGGTTTCAGGCTGAGATATGGATTCTCAGCTGGTTCGGCATCGATTTTACAACCTGGACGAAACCGGGTCTGACGGCGGTCAGGTTTTTCTTTGATGCACTATTCCCTTTCATCCTGCTTTTTCTCTTTTCATCTTTTACAAAGAGAGTGGAAAAGGTGCACCTCGACAGGTTCTATGCAAAAATGTACACACCGGTTCAGGCCACTCCTGAGGAGGATCTCAGGGCACTCGAAGAGGCATATGCCGATCCGGGAAAGTACGATGGAAGGAAACTCTTTGCCAAGTGGGGCTGGGAGATGCTTAAACCGAAAAGGATAGATTACCTTGGCTTTCTCGGCAGCTGGGTCTTTGTTGGCCTTATAATTTTCCTGCTATGGCTGATAGTTACTGTGGGCAGCTGAGACCTGCTGTGATATTGCTGCCAGAAAAGAATATCATTTCATATTAAAAACAGGAAAATATGTGGCGCATACATTGTAATTTTATATAATCTTACGTCAGATAGCTGAACGATGGATCTGTCAGTCATAATAGTTAATTACAGGGGTTGGGGCAAGCTCAGGGAATGCCTGGATGCATTATCGGGGTACATAGGCAAAAAATATATTTCCGAAGTTATCGTTGTCGACAATAATTCAGCCGACGGGAAGATCGATCCGTTCTCAGAAGAGTACCGCTCCTTCAGGTTCATAAGGAATGATAAGAACGGAGGGTTTGCTTATGGTTGCAACCGTGGGGCGAGGGAATCATCAGGCAATTACCTTCTATTCCTTAACCCCGATACAATTGCCGGCGGGAATGCTGCGGATCTTCTCCTTGAAAAAGCGAAAGGGAATGAGAGAGATTTTATAATTTCCTGCAGGCAGAAAGATAAATCGGGGGACGAAAGCATAGCCTTTGGACATTTTCTTGCTCCGGGGTATCTCACCGGACCGGGCAGGGCGCTTAACAGACTTTTAAACGGGGCAATGAACCGCTTAAAAAGCACAGGTGTCGGGAATCCTGTTCATCCCGACTGGGTCTCAGGTTCGGTGATAATGATAAGGCGGGATTTCTTTGAAAGGCTCGGAGGCTTTGATGAAGATTTCTGGATGTATTTTGAAGATATGGACCTCTGCAAAAGAGCTAGGGAAAAGGGGGGGGAGATTCTTTATTACACCGATCTTTCGATAGAACATATGCATGGAGGCAGCTCAAGGATAAATATAAGTACGACGGCGCTTACAAAATGCGAGGTCCTGATCTCAAAGCACCTTTATGTTTCAAAGCATTTTTCACCTCCGGGCAGGATAATCTCCCAGATATTGCTTGTAATCGGCAATATAATTACAGGACTGGTAAGCGCTCTTTTAGGGACCGTCCTTTTCTTTATTCCGAAGATATTTGTAAGGGTTCATATATTAATAAGGCTGCTGGCATATTACACCGGAGCCGCGATGAGGAAGTCGTGGATCAGTCCTCGATCGGTAAACAGTTAAAAATAACGAATTGTCATTCAAATAAACTTACAGAATGAACCGAAAGAATTTTCTGACCGCACTCGGGCTTGTTGCCGGAGGATCGGTTGTCGGAATGGGAAGAGGAGATTTCAATTTCAGAGGCAGGTTTAACCTTCCTGTAAGTGATGAGGATCTGTGGCCCGCCATAAAGGACGAATTCAGTTTCCCGCAGGGTTATGTGTATCTCAATACCGGGGGCATAGGATCAGTTCCAAGGCATGTGAGGAGTCTTTTAAGCGATACCTGGTTTCAGCTCGAATCCAATCCGGCACCGGGGCATGACCTCACTAAATGGAATCTTATTAAAAAGGATGTTGCCAAACTTCTAGGGCCAGGGGTCGATATCAGCGAGATCGCCCTCATAAGCTCTGCAACCGAGGGAATAAATATTATTCTGAACGGGCTGCATCTTGAAAAAGGCGATGAAATCATAACCTCCCTTCACGAGCATCCTGCCCTTAATATTCCGCTTCTTAATTTGGCTTTAAGAAAAGGGATCAGATTAAAGACATTTGATCCCGACAGGTCGGAAGCGCTTAATAATGTAAATCTTATAAGTGAACTGATAACGAGCAGAACCAGGCTCATATTCATTAGCCACAGGACCACCACAACAGGCCAGCTGATGCCTGTAAAGGAGATTAGCGACCTTGCTGTGTCGAAGGGTGTTCCCTTTGCAGTCGACGGCGCCCAGGCTCCCGGGAGCATGCCCGTTGATCTGAAAAAGCTAAATGTTGATTATTATACATTCAGCAGCCATAAGTGGGTTCTGGCGCCAAGAAGGACCGGGGTTCTGTATATTAAAAAGGAGAAGCTCGATACACTTGCTCCTATTACAGTCGGGGCCTACAGTGATGAGGGATATAATCTGAAGGAGGGAACCCTGAAGTTCCAGCCCTCGGCCCAGCGCTTTGAGTATGGGACAGTGAATGAACTTCTCTATCTGGGCCTTCAGGCTTCGCTTAATTTTATTACTGCAATAGGTATCGAAAAGATAAGAAGCCATAACGAGCAGCTGTCGGAAAGTTTCTATGCTGAACTTCAGAAACTCGACAGGATTGAATTGATATCTCCTTCGGAAAGACAGGCACGGACTTCAATGATTACATTCAGGGTCAGGGATAAAAATTTTAATGATGTCTCGAATGCAATGTCTAAGGAGAGCATCCGTGTAAGGCCTGTCAGCGAGAATGAACTTAACGGGGTAAGGGTCTCATTTCATCTCTATAATGATATGGATGATCTTGGCAGGGCGTTGGAGAGCATACAAAAAATTTTAAAAGGCTGATTATGAAACTAAGGGAAGCATTATTGAGTACCAGGATCATAAGGTACTCAACTGTAAATCCGGAGGTTCTCGGAACAGTGGCCTCACTTTTTATGGACAATTTCCCGGAGATAATGGAGCTGAGAGGAAACCTGAACGGTAATGAAACTGGGGGAGTAATTCATATTGATATAGCGGATGACAAAGCCCCTCTTGGAATTTACTTCAGCATACAGGAGGATGGCTCGGGGTCTTTATACGCAAGGAATACGAGCCATATATATTCATTTGTATGCGACCTTATTGAGAACAGGCTTGATGATCCTCTCGGGAAGTATGCCGAAGGGAAGCATGTCGAGCCTGCCTTCGACTGGAACAGGGTATCATATGATTTCTTCCTGACACAGGAGGGAAGAATTCAGAAGGATCTCGACCGTGAAAGTTATATTGCCGAGCTGGCACGACTGGGTTTCACGCATGCTGAAGTAAACGGACTTGCTGCTCCGATGGGACTCGAGACTGGGCCAAAAGGGGAAATATATCCTATGTTCTATACCTACTGCCCTGCCCTCGACCAGTTTGTAAACAGCGAGCTCAACAAAGGGATCTATCCGAATTGGTGGCTGAGCTCCAACATGAACTTCCTTATCGGCAATGCAAGGCTTGCTGTAAAATACGGACTGATCCCAGGCTTGCTCTGTTTCGAGCCAAGATCAGTGCCGGAACAGTTCTTTGAACGGTACCCGATGCTCAGGGGAGCCAGGGTGGATCACCCCTTCAGGAGCTTCAAGCCGCGATATAACATGACTATCACACATCCTAAAGTCCTTGAACACTACGCGGAAATGCTTACAAAAATAATGGAAGCAGTTCCGGAACTCGGATATATGTGCGTGTGGTCAAACGACAGCGGATCAGGATTTGAACATACAAGATCGCTGTATGTGGGGAGGAACGGCGGGGCATACCTTATCCGCGAATGGAAAAGTGATGAGGAGATCTCGCGCCTTGCCGGTGAGAATGTAATAAGGTTCCTGAAAACACTGCACGAGGCCGGAAAAAAGATAAACCCGGCATTCAGGGTACTTACAAGAATGGAGTCTTTTTATGGTGAGCATGATACAGTCTGGAAAGGGCTCGGCAATGGTCTTGATATTGAAACATGCTCGCTTGTTACGCGCGGCTGGGCAATACCCTATTCGCATCCTGTCTACAGCGATATCAAGGATATAAACGGAGGCTGCGTTCACCAGACAGAGTTCTGGCCTGAGGAGATGGAGGAGGTAAGGGATCTTGAACAGAGAGGCGGCAGGGTAAATTTCTATTTTGCTCACGGTCCGCACCAGATGTTCGAGCCTTTGATCGGTGTTCCATATCCTTTCCTTACCTGGGAGAAGCTCGCGAGGATGTATTCTGCCGGAGTGACAAATCTGGCACAGATGGGCGGAACATTCCCTCCGGAAAAGGTGCCTTATAATATTAATCACGAAGTTGTGCGGACATTCATATTCAACCCTGCAGGAGATGCTGAAACCGAGATTGGAAAAATTGCGGTGAGATGGGCAGGGGAAAAATGTTCCGTGAAAATAATCGAAGCCTGGAAACTGACGGAGCAGGCTATCCTGGGTTTCCCAAATGTTTCTTCACTTTATTCTGCAATAGGGTTTACCTGGTACAGGCTATGGGTGAGGCCGCTTGTTCCTGATATCGAAAAGCTTGAAACTGAGGAACGCAGCTATTATGAGGATTTCATGTGTACAACTCCTCATAACCCGAATAATGTTGACCTGGCAAGGGATGTTCTCTTCACATTAATTAATGATGAAAAGGCCGGGAAAGACCTGCTCAGGATTGATGAGAATGTATGGAAAAATATTGATGAGGCTATTGAAATTCTTGAAGAATATGACTGCGAAGAGAACCCCGAGGTGGTGCACGATCAGCTCATTCGCTTAAAGGCCCTGCGATGCTGGATCATGACAAGCCGTAACGTAGCCGGCTGGGTTTCAACGGTCCATGGCTACCTTGCTGCAGAGGGTCCGGTAAAAAAGGAGGAGTGCAAAAGTTCTCTTGAATCAATAATGGAACTTGAGATTGAAAACTGATTTATACTTCTCGATATTCTTGATGATGATGTGGAATTTATGGCACAAACAGATAAGGGTGAGACGCCTCTTATTCATGGCATGAATATGAAGGAAAACCTGAGAAAAAAGATAAGACTTATGCAGGAACATATGAATGATGAACCTTATATTGATCCGGATTATATTGAAAGAAAAGCTGGACTTCAATGAAACAACTAAAGACAGGGATTGACAATTATTCACTTTCCCCGCTGAAAATGATGCCTGTTGAGATTCTGAAATGGGCATCTGAAAACGGAGCTGAGGGGGTTGCCTTTTCTGGCTATGATGATGAGGCAAGGGAGTCGTTTACATCATCATATCTGCGCGATGTTAAGGACCTTGCCGATGATCTTGGATTATATATTGAATGGGGGAATGGGCAGCACGTTCCGATGGATCTTACTAATTTCAGCAAGAAAGAGATCGGGATCTCAAACAGGAGAGCCGTTGGCGAAGCTTACGGACTTGGCATAAACATTGTACGGTCGTGCTCGGGAGGGCTTATGAGATGGCAAAAAGATCCGCCTGCAACGGAGCTGATACTAAGGGAAGCTGCCAGGGAGCTGAAGAAGCAGGCCCCGGTCTTCAGGGATAATGGGGTCATTCTAGCAATTGAAACACATTTCGAGTTTACAACAACAGAGCTTCTTGCTCTCTTCGATATGTGTGAAGCTGAGCCCGGAGACTACCTTGGTGTATGCCTCGATACGATGAACCTGCTGACAATGCTTGAAGATCCGGTTCTGGCTGCAGAAAGGATATTGCCCTGGGTCGTAAGTTCACATATCAAGGACGGCGGGGTGATACGTAATAATGAAGGAATGCTTTCATTTCCCTCCGCAATCGGGAAAGGGATTGTTGATCTTGAAAAGATAATAGAGATGTTACTCTTAACCGGAAGGCAGATAAACCTCTCGGTCGAGGATCATGGTGGTTATTTTCAGATCCCTGCAAATGAAGAGTGGTTCGTTGAAAGGTTCCCCGACCTGACAGGAACCGAATTCAAAATGATATATGATCTTTGTGATCTTACTGCCGGCAGGATGAAAAATTCAGGGCTTACTATTACAGAGAGAGCCGACTGGCCTTCATTATGCGAAGAGAGGACCAGGTCAGACATAAGGGAACTTAAGCTCCTTCGTAACAGAATAATAAAAGCCTGATGCATCAGCGTTTTAAATTCAGGAATAGCAGCGAACTGCTCATGTTGGCAGGTGAGATTGGCCTTGACCTCCCGTTCAGTGAGGATATTGCTCCGCTCTTCAGGCCTGCATTCTATGGTGACAGAAAGATCGGTAACAGGTTTGTCGTCCAGCCAATGGAAGGATATGATTCTTTGCCCGATGGTTCTCCATCGGAACTTACAATCAGGCGGTATCATCGCTATGCAGAGGGGGGAAGCGCGATCATCTGGTTCGAAGCCATAGCGGTGAGGCACGATGGAAGGTCAAATCCACGGCAGCTGATGATCACGGCCGCCAATGCAGATTCATACAGGAAGCTTATCGGCGGGATCAGGCATCTGGCTCCCTCCGGTACCGATCCCTTCATTGTTGCACAGATAACACATTCCGGCCGTTACAGCAGGCCGGATGGAAAGCCCCGTCCTGTTGTGCCTCAGAACAGTCCGCTCCTCGATAATGGCTCTCCAAGGATATTAAGCGACGATGATCTTGCTGGTATCCGTGATAGTCTGGTTTTGTCGGCGCGGCTGGCATCAGAAGCCGGCTTCGATGCTGTCGATCTTAAGGCGTGTCACGGCTATCTTGTACATGAACTGCTGTCATCGCGGGAGAGAAAAAATTCTGTTTATGGAGGTGAAGATGCAAAATCAAGGTTCCGATTCCTTCTGGAAACAATTGAGATCATAAAGTCAGAAGTGAAAGTTGCCATAACACCAAGGCTCAATATATCGGATCTTTACAAAGGAGGGTTCGGGACATCCGGGGACGGACTTCATCCCGACTTCACAGAGCCTCTGCTATTAATCTCAGAACTTCAGAAGCTTGGTGTTTCACTTTTAAATATAACTATGGGAAATCCCTATTATAATCCTTACGTGGTCCGTCCGTTTGATACACCGGTTCCGGGAGGCAAGGTCCCGGATGAGAATCCGCTTGCCGGAGTTGTAAGGATGATAGAGGGTACAGCGCTGATTCAGCATTTGTTCCCTGAAATTCTTGTTGCCGGGTCGGGATATTCATGGCTCAGGCAGTTTGCACCAAATGTAGGTGCCTCGGTTGTGGCCTCGGGTGCTGCATCTTTTATCGGTTTTGGCAGGAGCTCATTTGCATATCCTTCCATGCCTGCCGATCTTTTGAAAACCGGGAAGGCCGATCCGGCTAAAGTATGTATTACCTGTTCGGGATGCACAAGGCTCATTCAGAACCAGAGTCCCGGAGGATGCGTGACCCGCGACAGGGAGATCTATGGTGAGGAACTTAAAAAACTTATAAGAGATGTTAAGTGAAAGGATCAGGATAAAAGGTTTCGAGATTGACTGCTTCAGCGTAAATACCCTCATTATCGGAAGCGGTACAGCTTCCCTGAATGCAGCAATAAGCCTTTCATCATTCGGGCAGAAGGATTTCGTTATTGTTACAGAAAAGTGGGGCGGGGGAACTTCAAATAATGCCGGTTCCGATAAGCAGACATACTATAAGGTTTCCCTCTCGGGAGATGAGCCTGATTCACCGTCGCTTATGGCCCGCGACCTTTTCAGCGGGAAATGCATGCATGGGGATATTGCCCTTTGCGAAGCGCAGGGTTCTCTGGAAGCCTTCATGAATCTTGCCAGGCTTGGAGTTCCGTTCCCGCAGAACAAATACGGCGCATTTGCAGGATACAAAACAGATAATGATCCCAGGGCAAGAGGCACCTCCGCCGGTCCTTATACATCACAAAAGATGTTCAGGGTGCTGGCCTCGGAGGTGAAGCGGCAGAGAATAAAAATTTTCGACAGGTACCAGGTGATTGCTCTTCTTCATTCTGGCAAAGGGGAACAAAGAAAGATTAACGGAGCAATTGCAATAAGACTGAAGGAAAAGGATTTTCAGAAGGCTTTTGTAGTCTTCAATTCTGTAAATGTAATTCTTGGCAGCGGCGGACCCGCTGGAATTTACGAGACATCTGCTTATCCCGTATCCCAGGCTGGGAGCACTGGCATTGCATTTGAAGCAGGAGTAAGCGGACAGAATCTTACAGAGACTCAGTTCGGGATAGCCTCGCTTAAATTCAATTGGAATCTCTCAGGAAGCTATCAGCAGGTAATCCCAAGATATATCTCAACCGATAAGAATGGGAATGACCGGAGAGAGTTTCTGAATGACAGCTTTCCGGATCTCAGATCGCTTTCCAGGGCAATATTCCTGAAAGGCTACCAGTGGCCTTTCAGCGCTTTGCATATTAATGGACACGGGTCATCGCTTATCGACCTTCTTGTATTTTATGAAATGAAGGTTAAGAAAAGAAGGGTTTTTGTCGATTATTCTAAAAATCCGACAGGAGCTTCAGGTGAAAAATTTGAGCTTGAAAAGCTTGATGCAGAGGTCAGGGGATACCTTAAAAGATCCGGAGCTGAAGGGCCGACGCCTTATGCCCGCCTGGCATCAATGAACCCGGCTGCAATAGATGTCTTTCTCAATAAGAAGACAGACTTGAGTAAAGAATTCCTCGAGATTGCTGTCTGTGCGCAGCATAACAATGGGGGACTTAAAGGCAATATATGGTGGGAGACTGATGTCAGCCACCTCTTTGCCGTTGGGGAGGTGAACGGGAGCCATGGAGTCTCGCGTCCCGGTGGGGCGGCACTCAATTCAGGTCAGGTGGGGAGCCGCAGGGCAGCACTTTACATATCTAAAAAATATAATGATCGACCTGAAAAACTGAGCGGCTTTTTAAGGGAGGCAGCTGAGCAGATCGAATCCAGAATTCATATGGCGGCATACTGGAAAAGAAGCGGCAGAAAAAGCGAAATCCCGTTCCTTTTGAATGTTATTAGAAAGAGGATGTCGGAGAATGGAGGCATAATCAGAACAAGGGAAGGAATAAAAAAGGCATCTGAAAAGGCATATCAGATGCTGAAAGGACTGAATGAAAGGATATCAGCTTCAACAGTCAAGGAAATTGCCTCAGGATTCAGGCTTGTCGATCATTGTCTTACCCATTTTTTGTACATTGAAGCGATAAGGTTCTATATTGAAGCAGGAGGGCGGAGCCGGGGTTCGGCGCTTATAGAAGTCGGGGAGGAAACCTTGTCTGACGGCGGGCTTGAAAAAGGCTTGAGATTCGCCATGTGCGGATATGACAGGGTCATTGAAAATAAGATCCTTGAGATCAGCTTCAGGGACGGAAAGGTTCATGAAAAACTCACGGAGGTAAGGCAAATACCTGAACAGGAGCTATGGTTTGAAACGGTGTGGAAGAAAAATCTGGAAGATAATTTGACCGAATGTTGAACGGATAATCCAAATTATTACCTTTAGAGCCGGATTTTAACCTGACCTAAAGAACCTTACTGATGAATTCTAAACCAGTTGCCGTTGTCACCGGCGCCAGCAGGGGCATTGGAAGAGCTGTAACTTTATCTCTCGCTGCAGAAGGTTTTGATATTGCTGCAATAGCCAGATCACTCGACAGCGAAGGAATGGAAACCCTTGGTCCCGAAGTTGAAAATATTGGGGCCGCATTTTTCCCCATAGGTCTTGATATTTCATGTACTGTATGCCACAAGGAGGTTGTCTCTAACATTCTTGAGCGCTATGGAAGGATTGATATCCTTGTAAACAATGCAGGCGTTGCTCCTCTTCATAGGAATGATATCCTTGAACTGACCGAGGAGAGCTACGACAGGGTAATGAATATCAATCTAAAGGGTCCGGTCTTTTTCGCCCAGAAAATTTCCCGTGAAATGATCTGGCTGAAACAGATGATCCAGGATTATAAGCCAAAAATTGTTTTTATCTCATCAATATCGGCTGTTATGTCATCAACAAACAGGGCTGAATATTGCATTTCAAAGGCGGGAATCAGCATGGCAAGCCTTGTATTTTCAGACAGGCTTTCGGAGGAAGGCATTCTCGTTTTTGAGGTCCGTCCCGGTCTTATTCAGACCGACATGACTGCAAGGGTAAAGGATAAATACGATAAGATGATTGCCGAAGGCGTTATACCGCAGAAAAGATGGGGGATGCCCGAGGATATCGGCAAAGCTGTTGCATCGCTTGCAAGGGGTGACTGGGAGTTCTCCACTGGATCTGTATTCGAGATCAGCGGCGGGCTGAATATAAGGAGCCTTTAAATTCTGCCTTCCCGGATAATCACGACAATTAAGATTTCGGTTTAATTTATGCTGCGTTGAACAATATTATTAAGTGTGTTGTTTACGTTTTATAATTATAATTCTAAGAAATATGAAGTACACTTTTTTTCTATTAATGGTTTTTGGTTTTTCTGTATCAGTAATGAACGGCCAGGCTAAGCTCACAGCCGATACTTCCAGAACCACTCTTAACTGGCTGGGTGAAAAGGTCACCGGTCAGCACACCGGTACCATCAAGCTTCAGGGCGGATCGCTTACAATGAAGGAGAACAAGATCATTTCGGGAGAGTTTTTGATCGACATGGCAACTCTCAAGGATTCTGAGCATAATGATCACCTTGAAGGACATTTGAAATCAGCTGATTTTTTTGATGTTGCAAAATTCCCGACGGCAAAGCTTGTTCTGAAGGGCAGTGATTCATTCGACAAGGGAAGTGCAGTTGTAAAGGCTGACCTTACTATTAAAGGAGTTACTAACCCCATCGAGTTCAGGGCAGCAATGCAGAAGAAGGATGATGGAAACTGGTTTTTTACAAATATTACTATTGACAGGACGAAGTGGAACATCAGGTATGGATCTGGTTCATTCTTCGATAACCTTGGCGATAAAACGATCTATGACGAATTCAGGCTCAAAGTGGCTCTTTTGGTCAGGTAAGCTTTCAGATGCAGACTTCAGAAAAGGCGAAGCCGGCGGCTCCGCCTTTTCTGTTTCAAAAAATAAAAACCTGCACAGTGGAGATCCGGAGAACCACAGAGATCAAAGAGTTCCTGCTCAGTGTCACTCAGTGTTATCTCTGTGTAACTAATTGTTTAATATTACTTATTAATATAACTATCCTTTCATACCTTTAATCCTTGAAAGATTAATAACTGCGGGTATGAAAGGTCCGGTAAAAGTTCTTGTTGTAGCCATAAACGGATACGGGCATTACTATCTGAAAACCCTCCTCGAAGAGACCGCTTGCGAAAAGGCCGTTCTTGCCGGAGTTGTGGATCCCGAGGCTGAAAGATCAAAGTATTTTAACGCATTCCGTGAATTCTCGATCCCTGTCTGCCGGAGAATAAATGATTTTTACCTGTCAGGAGGGAAAGCCGACCTGGCTGTAATTGCATCGCCACCGCATTTTCATGCCGCCCAGACGATCCTCGCCCTGCATTCCGGTACAAATGTCCTTTGTGAAAAGCCTGTAAGCGGTGTTCTTGAGGACGCTGAACTCATAATTGAAAAGAGCCGTAAAACGGGAAAGTTTGTTATGATCGGCTACCAGTGGTCGTACTCGGAAGGAATTCAGTCTCTTAAAAAGGATATTCTCGCAGGCAGATTCGGTAAACCTTTAAGGATGAAATCACTATGCCTGTGGCCAAGGGATATTGCATATTTCGAAAGGAATGAATGGGCGTACAGGAAAACTGACCCCGGGGGTAATCCGGTAAACGACAATCTCTTCAATAACGCGATGTCGCATTTTATCCATAATATGTTTTTCCTGATGGGAGATTCCATGGATTCTTCAGCAGAAATAGAGAAATCTGAAGCACGTCTCGCGAAGGCATATCCGGTTGAGACATATGATACGGGGACCGTAATGGCTAAGACTCGTTCCGGGGTTGATCTGCTCTTTATCGGATCTCACGCAGCCGGGAAAACTATTGACCCGTGCTTCAGGATCGAATTTGAAAAGGGTTATGTAGAGCTTAAGCCGGGGGCAGAAAGCATGGTCGCAACGATGAAAAGTGAACCGGAACTGAAATATCCCTCTCCCGATTCGGACCACCAGTTCAAAAAGCTATTTACCGCAATCAGAAATACAGAAAACCCTGGAAATGCAATTTGCCCGGCTGAAGCTGCGATGACCCAGCTCCGACTGACAGCTGAGATCGACAGGAATGGCGTAAAAGTGTACCAATTCCCGGTCTCCTCCATAGTGAGGTCTGAAAAAAGAATTTTTGTAAACGGACTGGACGACACCCTTTCGGAATGCTACAGAAATTTCTGCCTTTTACCCGAGGATATCTTAAATTGAGATTTAAATTTAGGCTGTTCAGGAATATATCAGGCTTCAAAATTGTCATTTGATGTAGTAATTTATCAGTTACAAACAGATTCCTTACACAATCACTGATTAAATTTGAATATTTGCTATAATTTCAGAAATGGCCAGAATATATCATTTTCTTAAAGCTGAAGTTGAATGAAGAAATGTGTTTTTACTATCCTTGTTTTTCTCGCCCTCTGCTCCTTTGCATCAGGTCAGGTAAGAGATCTTGATTACTACCTTCGGGAGGGTCTGTCCGGTAGTCCCCTGCTAAAAGATTATGCGAACCAGCACTATTCCGTAACTTTCGACAGCCTCCTCGTTAAAGCAGTAAAGAAGCCTAAGATCGAGGCCAGGTCAACGCTCCAGTATATACCAGTTTATGGAAAATTCGGATATGACGGTGTTGTAACCGATGAAGGCAACTATACCGGGGTTGTTGGTGTGAGCCAGGAGATATTAAGGGGAAAAGAGATAAATAATCAGCTAGAATCGCTGTACCTTCAAAGGAGATCACTTACAAATACAACAAAGATCACAACGAATGAACTTACACGTATGATAACGGATCAATATCTTGTATCCGTCTCAGCATACAGCGATCTTGATTTCAACTCTTCTTTCCTCGCATTGCTTGAAAAGGAAAATGAAATTGTAAAGCAGCTTGCAATTAAAGGGATATACAAGCAGACCGATTATCTCGCACTTCTTGTGGAAACCCAGACACAGGAGATACTTGTAAACAGGCTTAAAAGCCAGTATGCAAGCAGTCTGAGAGACCTTAATGTCATTTGCGGATTAAACGATACTTCATCTTATATGCTGGTACTACCTGCATTGGGCGTCAAAGACGGTCCCGATGTTATGAAATCTCCGGGCTACATTCAGTTCGGTATTGACAGCCTGAGGATAAGCAATGAAAAAAATGCGATTGACATAAGGTACCGGCCCAAATTAAGCTGGTTTGCCGATGCCGGTTTTCTGTCGCACGATCTCACGCTTTTCTATACTCACTTCGGATACAGTGCAGGAGTGAGCCTTAGCATTCCGATCTATGACGGTAACCAGAGAAGCATTGAAAAGAAGAAGCTCGAGATTGAAGAGAACACAAGAGGTAATTACCGTGATAGTTACCTGAAGAAGTACAGTCAGCAGATACTCCAGCTCACCCGGGAGCTGAGGTCAGAGAAAGAAATCAATGAAAGCCTCGTAAAGCAGCTCTCAACGTCTGAAAATCTATTGAAGGCATTAAGGTCAGAGCTTGAGGCGGGTCTGATACAGATGACCGATATGCTTTCTGCTGTTAAAAATTACAGGATCATAAACAAGACCCTTAATGACAGCCGTATCAGGATACTGCAGATCACAAATGAACTCAACTATATTATTAACCAGTAACGGACCCCTCCATAAAAACGATATGAAGAATAAAGCCAGAAATACATTTACATCCCTGGTACTCCCTGCAGGGATACTTTTAATACTGAACTCGTGTAACAGCGGAGCACCTTCAGCAACCGCAGAAGAGAAGATCATAACACCGGTTACTGTAACCGGAACAAGCACAGGCCCGATCTCCGAGGATGTTGAACTTCCCGCCCTCAGTACTTACCTGAACAGGAATATTGTGCGCTCAACTGCAACAGGGCTGATTGAAAAAGTACTCGTTACATTCGGTGATAATGTAAAAACTGACCAGCTCCTGTTCACGATGAAGACAAGGGAAGCTGCAATTATATCCGGAAGCCTGAAGGGCGATACAAGCCTCGCTTTCAAAGGAGACATTAAAATTAATGCCTCAAAAGTGGGGGTTATTACGTCGGTTTCCCACCAGGCGGGCGATTTTGTGCAGGAGGGTGATGAACTGGCAGTTATCTCCGACAGGGAGAGCTTTGTATTTATACTGGAGGTTCCATTTGAGATCAGATCACTCGTTGAGACGAACAGAAGATGCAGCTTGCTTTTCCCCGATGGCAAAACAGTTGAGGGAGCCATAACCGGTCAGCTTCCGGAGATGGATCCGACAGCTCAGACAGTCAGATATTTCATTAAGGCTCCGGTAAGCGGGGTATTGCTTTCAAATCTTAATGTGAAAGTAATGCTTGTAAAAAAGGTGAACCCGAAGGCAACAATATTGCCCAGAGAAGCTGTGCTGGGAAATGAAACGCAGACCGAGTTCTGGGTAATGAAGCTTATCAGCGACAGCGTCGCTGTAAAGATTCCTGTTAAAAAAGGGATAGAGAACAATACATCAATTGAAGTTACCGAGCCCTCATTTCTTCAAACCGACAGAATAGTTCTTACCGGAGGATACGGATTGCCTGATACCGCCAATGTCATTATAAAGAAGTAGATAATGAAGAATTTCTTTTTATCATACAAAAGCCCTGTATCAGTAATCATCGCAGTAATAATTGCGGGCGGTATTTTCCTCTACTCACAGGTAAAAGTGTCTCTTTTTCCCGAGATCACTTTCCCGAAAATAAAGGTAATTGCCGAGAATGGGGAACAACCGGTCGACAGGATGATGATAACCGTTACCCGCCCACTTGAGGAGGCGATTAAGCAGGTTCCCGACCTTAGAATAATAAGAAGTGCAACAAGCCGGGGTTCATGCGAGATTTCAGCCTTCCTCAATTGGGATGCCGATATAAATGTGGACCAGCAGCTTCTCGAATCGAGAATAGCCCAGATCAAGAGTAATCTTCCTCCGGATGTCGCAATAACTGTAGAGAAGATGAATCCGGCGATACTGCCTGTTGTCGGCTATACCATCGAGAGCGATAAGAAAAGCCCGATCGAGCTGAACCTTATCGCAACCTACCAGATAAAGCCATTTTTGTCGCAGATAGAGGGAGTTTCCCAGATTGGAATAATCGGAGGTAAGACAAAGGAGTTCTGGGTTGAGCTCAACCAGATGAAAATGAACTCTCTGTCTGTGACTCCGCTTATGATAAAAGACATTCTTAACCAGAATTATTTTATAAGCTCCAACGGATTCATGACAGATAACCGTCGTCTCTACCTTACTGTTACTGACGGATCGCTGTACAGCCTTTCGGATATTGAAAATGTTGTCATAAAAAGTGACGGTAAAAGGACCATTAAGCTGAAGGATATTGCTGATGTAAAGGTAAGGGAGAAGACAGAGTACACGAGGATAAATGCCAACGGCAGGCAGGGATTACTTGTCGCAATAAAAAAGCAGCCGAATGCAAATCTGATTAATCTGTCGGAAAGCCTGGCGTCAAAGAAAAAGGAACTCGAGAAGCTTCTCCCTCCCGATGTGAGGATATCTCTTTATTATGATCAGGCCGATTTTGTAAAAAGCACAGTCAAAAGTGTGAACGACAGTATCTGGATCGGTCTTGTGCTTGCAATTCTTGTCGCAATAATGTTCCTGAGATCTTTCAGGGCAAGCGCCACTATTCTTGTGACAATTCCTGTTACCCTGCTTCTGACAATAACTGTTCTATATGCCGTAGGATACACTCTCAACATAATGACCCTTGGTGCTATAGCCGCTGCAATAGGATTAATAATTGACGATGCTGTTGTTGTTGTTGAACAGATACACCGGACCCACGAGGAGTTCCCCGACAGGCAATCGGGTCAGCTTGTCAGCCAGGCGATTTCCTACCTGATTCCATCAATGGTTGGCTCATCGATAAGCACAATAGTGATCTTTATTCCATTCATGCTTCTCCAGGGTGTGGCAGGGGCCTATTTCAACGTTCTCACAAATACAATGGTCATAACGCTCGTATGCTCTTTTCTGGTTACTTGGCTCGGGCTTCCTGTAATTTACCTCTGGTTCTCACAATGGAGATTACCTTTTTCCAAAGGCCGCAAAGAGGTTATAAGGCATACAAAAACCCGTAACTGGGTAGGATTTTTCCTGAAAAGACCTGCGATAAGCATTCTCTTCATTCTCTTCCTGCTTGGTTCGATAATATACATTATCCCCAGGATGGAAACAGGTTTCCTCCCCGAGATGGACGAAGGATCTATTGTACTTGATTACCTCTCACCTCCGGGAACTTCACTCGATGAAACAGACAGGATGTGCAAAGAGGTCGAGAAGATACTTGTTACAATACCTGAGGTCGAAACATACTCGAGAAGAAGCGGAGCCGAGATGGGATTTTTCATCACCGAACCCAACAAAGGCGATTATCTCATATCTCTGAAAAAGGACAGGACCCGAAAAACGGAAGAGGTTATTGATGATATACGGAAAAGGGTTGAAGCCACGCAGCCTGCCCTTACAATCGATTTCGGACAGGTAATAGGAGACATGCTTGGAGATCTTATGGCATCGGTTCAGCCCGTAGAGATTAAGATCTTTGGTATGGAGCAGGAGAAGCTTCATCAGCTAGCTAATGACGTTACATCTGAACTTCAGAAGGTCGACGGGGTTGAGGATGTCTTTAACGGGATCATTGCTGCAGGTCCATCAATAGAGGTTATTCCCGATCAGTCAAGCCTTGCAAGATTTGGAATAACACCTGAATCATTCCAGTTCCAGCTTCAGACAATGATTGAGGGAAATGTGGTAAGCTCATTAAAGGAGAAGGAACAGCTTACATCAATCAGGCTTATATATCCAAACAGCACGGAAAATAGCCTTGAAAGAGTCAAAAGCAGCTTCATATTTCTTCCCGACGGTAAACTTAAACCGATGGAGAGCGTGGCTTCTGTAAAGCTCCTCGACGGGGTAGCAGAGATAACTCGCGAGAACCTAAAGACAGTTTCAATAGTAACAGCAAGGCTTAATGGACGAGATCTGGGAAGTGCGATGAAGGAGATTCAGGAGTCGATTAACAAAAATATTTATCTCCCGTCGGGATATCATATAGAATATGGCGGAGCTTACGCCGATCAACAGAAGTCATTCAATGAACTACTTCTTATTCTTATCCTTTCAAGCCTGCTCGTATTCGCTCTCATGCTTTTCCTCTTCAGGGATTTCAAAGCCGCCTGTGCAATTCTTTTCATTGCCGTTCTGGGTCTGTCTGGCAGTCTGATTGCTTTATACATTACAGGAACTCCCCTGAATGTCGGAAGTTATACGGGACTCATAATGATTGTCGGGATAATCGGTGAAAATGCGATATTCACATTTCAGCAATATATGACAAACCGTAAGACAGGAAACGTTGATGAATCTCTCGTTTACGCAATTTCAACTAGGCTCAGACCTAAGCTTATGACAGCCCTTGGAGCTATAATTGCCCTATCCCCTCTCGCCATTGGGGTGGGAACTGGCGCCCTGATGCATCAGCCCCTTGCAATTGCGGTTATTGGTGGTTTTATTATCGCACTTCCGCTTTTACTTATAATT
>JBBIIS010000016.1:28503-33525 GCA_037446375.1 Bacteroidota bacterium
CTTCATATTATTTACAGGAAAGAGTATAAAATAATACATGTAGTTGAGGATCAAAGCTGATGAACTCTAAAGAGACAGTCCTGAGAACCCTCAGTTTTGACAGGCCTTCACGAATTCCCCGTCAATGCTGGCTTCTGCCCTGGGCCGGGAGAAGATATCCTGCTGAAGTCATGAGGCTGGCTAATGAGTACCCCGATGATATAATGCCGGTACCGGGAATGTACACCGTGCCTCAGAAGATCAGCGGCGACAAGTACGAAGAGGGGACCTACATTGACCAGTGGGGATGCATCTTCAATAACATTCATGAAGGGTTGATCGGAGTTCCGTCACAGCCTTTAATAAAAGAGTGGGACGACCTTGACCACTTTTCAACGCCCGACAGCATGCTTGAGATCGATGTAAAACAGGTCAATGCATTCTGCAGAGGGGAGCAAAAGTTCATATATTCAAATTCCTGGATCAGGCCCTTTGAGAGATATCAGTTTATAAGAACAACAGAGCTTGCGATGCTCGATGCGGCCCTGGAACCTCCCGAAATGGAGGTCCTTATTGATAAGATCCACAGACATTATTTAAAAGAGACCGAGGCCTGGGCGAAAACATCCCTTGACGCCGTAGGAATAATGGACGACTGGGGAATGCAGAACGGAATGATTGTTTCTCCTGATTATTTCAGGAAATACTTCAAGCCTCTTTACAGGGATTATGCTGAGATATGCCACAGCTATGGGAAATATGCATTCATGCATTCCGATGGTAATATTACCGAAATTATTCCCGATCTTATAGAGATCGGAATAGACGCCCTGAACAGTCAGCTTTTCTGCATGAATATTGTTGAGCTTGGACAGAGATTCGGCGGAAAGATAACATTCTGGGGTGAAATCGACAGGCAGCATATTCTTCCGGAAGGAACTCCCGGTGAGGTAGAAGATGCAGTAAGATATATCTATGAAAATCTTTACATTGATGGTGGAGTTATAGGACAGGCAGAGTTTGGACCCGCGGCAAAGCCTGAAAACATATTTCATGTGTTTGAATGCTGGAATAAAATCCATAAAAACGGCGGGTCAGTTTAGACTTTGACTTTAACTTTAAAAGACCCCCTTATCCTTTTACCCCGGAGGGAAGACCGGGCGTCAAGTCACGGCATGTTATGCCGGGTTGGCGGGGAGCCAGGTTGCAGGGATGCCCCCGCGGCGGTCAGGCCTGTTCACGGAAATTGGCAACCGGGCAATTAGTTGTCGCTCCGACCGGGGGAAGGTTGGGAAGGCGGTTATTCTATTATGAAATTTGATAATTTTAAGTCACAGTAATCTAATAATAATAAAATGAAGCGTTCAATCCTTTATTTTAGTTTAATAATATTATGGCTCAACTGTGCTGCCCAGCCCGTTGAGAAGATCGGGATGAAGAGATATCTCGAGTTTGCGAGGTCGGTTGCTGACTGGACCTGGGAAAGATATGATTCACTCGAAAAGGCCTGGATAAAAGGAATCGATCCGTCAAATTTCTTCGGCTACAGGCCCCCTGCGCGCTTCCTTGAAGCCGCTTCAATTTATGCCACCCTTTTTGAGATGGAGGGGAATAAAAAATATGCTGAGAGGTCAAGGTCTATACTCCTCAGATACGACGGATATACAAAATATTACCCCGAGGCTGTTGCAAAGGCAAGGCCCGATTACTCAGAGGGAGTTCCTGCCCTTCCCGATTTTTTCACAACGATGAGGTTTATCAGGCCCTTTGAGATTCTAAACAGGAAAGGGTATCTGTCAGCCCAGGATGCTGATAAAATGAAGAATGTAATCATTCATAATATGAATTACCTTCTGCAGAGCCAGGAATGGGGCGCAATGAACAGGGCCGCACTGAGAGCTGAAACCCTTGGCTGGGCAATAAAGGCACTCCCAGGTATTCCCGAAGCCGTGCAGTGGAAGTCGTACGAGCAGGCCCTCGGATCCGACAACTGGGGAAAATGGGAGATCGAAGATGCAACTCTGTACCATGCAATCTGGCTCTATGCCATGATGAGTTATTCCGAATCAAAAGGTCAGATGAAAGAGCTCTTTGCAACTCCTGAGATGTATTATTATTCATCGTACTTTCTTAACCTGATGGCCCCTTATGGCATGGTTTCGGCATTCGGCGATTCACGAATAAATGATAACTGGGACCGGTGGCTTGTTTATTTCGAAACAGCAGCAAACTACTATTCCAACCCTCAGCTTAAGTGGGCCGCTGACGTAATTGCAAATAAATTCATCAACTTTGGCAACAAAAGTGCCACAAGCCTTGGGTATGAGCTTCTCGACTGTTACAGATGGGGGAACAATTCAATAGAACCGGTAAAACCATCCAATCTCAGCCAGGAGGTGATGGAGGATGTCCAGGGAAAGAAAATAGTGATGCGAGACGGATGGGAGCCTTCTTCATCATTCATGCTACTTAATTACAGGGATGAAGGGGAGAGTGGACAGATCTACCGTGACTATCTGCGTGACGGGATAGCTGTTGAGGAGGAGAAGATGACCCATGGCCATTCCGATGAAAACAGTATCGCCCTTCTTATGAGCAGGGGATCAATACTTCTTGCCGACGGCGGCTATCGCGATTATATGCCGAGCGGACCATTTGGCAATTACCGCCAGGATTATTTCCACAACAGGCTGGTTGTACGACCCGAAAAAATATTTATGGGACAGAAAGAAGGAGAGAACCGGTACAATACTGTCGGAAAGGCTGCGGTTCCAGGCCAGAGTGTCCTCGATTTCGTTCATAATGCAGGATCGTACAGGCAGGTAAAGACAAACAAGATCGACTTCATTTCCCTGCCTGGTTTTGACTACAGCCGAACACGGCTCACAGATGAAAATATGGGATATGAATGGGACAGGGTCATAACATGGATAAAGGATCCCGGTATTTACCTTGTTTTCGATATACTAAAAGGGAAAAAGGAACAGTACCTTACCGGGGCTACAATGTGGCATACCAGGAAAATTGTGGCATCAGGTGAACACTGGTACGACACGATGTACGACTCGGTATTTACTTATCCGAATAACACCGGGAACAATCTTATGATTCTCTTTCCGAAGAATCACTACAGGCTCGAATCAGTGGAGCCTGAGCGAAGGAATTATACAAAGGAGACACTGATAACTGAATATTCGGGTCAGTTCTTTGAGCTCGGCCAGCATACAGGGTTCATTACAGTTCTGATCCCTCATGATAAAAACACAGATGCATCCCCCTGGAAAGATAAGATAAAGCTTATAGAAACAGGTGATGCGGAACCCGGTCTTTCAGTAGAAATAAGCACTGGCACCGAAATTATCCAGGTCGGGATAAAATCTGATCTCAGAATGGATATGATCCGGGACTATAGAAGGCCGAAGTACACATACGAATCGGGAAAAGTAAGCTATAATAAGGTGGAGACGAATGGCGATTTCTTTATAACAAGGAAAAAGGGAAGCAGTCTTTCATATACAGTCGTAAATGTAACAAAGATAATCTACGACGGGAAGGTGCTTTTTAGCCAGAAGCCCAATTTCTATGGTATGGCGTTTGACGGAGGACACGAGGTTGAGAGTATTGGCAAGGCCCGTTACTGGTCCGATAATATTGATCTGAACAAATTGTAGGTTTTTTCTACTACAAGTGATGAATTAAAGCTTGTTTCAACCAGAAGTTTCGACCTTGCACCCATTTCAGGAAGCAGCTGCCGGTTTTCGTAACAGTATTTTATCTTCTCAGCGAGCGCTTTGGGAGAAGCTGCCTCTATATGAAAGCCATTAACACCCTCATCGACAAGCTCGCCAATTCCACCAACGCCCGAAACAAGAAGTGGCTTTGCCAGACACATAGCCTCAATAACTGATCTGCCAAGACCTTCCGTTAAAGAAGGCTGAACGTAAAGATCACAGGCTGAGGTGTAAGACAATACATCGTTCGTAAAGCCGTATGTTCTGAAATTGTTCCTGTACCTGCTCTTATCTATAAGTTTTTTCAGAGGTTCCGAGTCCATATTGGGCCCTGTCATAACGAAATAAACCGGAAGGTTTTCGGGAAGCAGATAGGAGGCCTTTATAAGCCAGGGAATGCCTTTGCCCCTCCTTGCGTTCGCAACGCAGCAAACTATAAAGCCATCCTCCGGAATGACAAGCACTTCCCTCGGTACCGGGACGATATTTGCAAACCATGCCGGTTCATACCCTTTATAGATCCTTATTGTTTTACCTTTCATCCTTTCAGGCGCCTGCTTCAGGACATGCTCCTCAACTCCATCGCTAAGGCAGATAAGCATGTCTACCCTTCTGTTAAGGTAGGAGACCCACGAAAAAGGATCATGCCAGTGGAGACTAATTGATCCAAGGTAGGCCACGATCCTGCATTTTATGCCGATTGTGGCTATAAGTCCGTTTGTAAGAGCTTTGCCGAACGTGATATGAAGTATTTCGATCTTATCCTCCCTGATTATTTTCCTGAGGGCCCTTATCACGCCCAGGTCGAACTTCCGGGAGATCCGGAGATAAACGACCTTTATTCCTGCTGATTCCAGCTCCCTTGATTCAGGAGTCGGATAGTGGGTCATTAGTATCAGGTCTGTTCCCTTTGCGGCCAGACCTTTGTAAAGGCTCCTTTCGGGAAGGGAGGCAGTGAATCCGTGGGTGAGGTTTGTTATCGAGAGGACTTTCATCTTTTATGGCATCTGAAAGATCAGCAAAATTAGTAAAAAATACCTCACCCCCTCTTTCCCTCTATCACAGCAGGGGATGGGGATGGGAAAAATATTGGTTTTAAGTCCCTTGCTCCCGGGGGAGGGATTGACTTCGCCGGGCTCACCCCGATTTATCGGAGTCCGGTTTAGAGGGAGGTGTTTAAATGACCTGAAAGGTTTGGAAAATTCGTAAATCCTGACAATCTTGTAATCTCATTACAATGAAGTTCAAATGGTAGAATCAGCTGTCAGCCCAAAAGTTAAAACTAAGTTGGTTTTCCAGGGTTTCCTGGTAG
>JBBIIS010000017.1:0-32237 GCA_037446375.1 Bacteroidota bacterium
CGCTCAGGCAGCGGACAGAGCTCCTTGATCCGAAGCTGCATTATTCCGAAAAGACCGAGATAACCCTTGAGAAAAAATCAACTAAAACAACTATACCGTTCGTAAAGAATAATGAGTTTGACTACAAATGGCTGGTCTCTTTTATAAAAGGTCCGCTGAAGCAGCCACTCACATGGGTCGTTTTTGTTCTGATCGTTGTATTTATAGTAACTGCCGTTTCAAACGGAGCCAACCTGACAGACGGACTGGATGGACTGGCGACAGGAACATCGGCTATAATCGGAGTTGCGCTTGCTATCCTGGCGTATGTTTCAAGTAACCTCATTTATGCCAGGTACCTTAATATAATGTATATCCCCGGGTCGGAGGAGCTTGTAATCTTCGCCGCATCATTCATAGGGGCGACCATAGGATTCTTATGGTATAACTCGTATCCGGCACAGGTGTTCATGGGAGACACGGGAAGCCTTGCATTGGGAGGTATAATTGCAGTTTTTGCCATTGTAATAAGAAAGGAGCTTCTCATACCCCTCCTGTGCGGAATTTTCCTTGTCGAGAACCTCTCTGTCGTAATACAGGTGGCAGTCTTCAAAAGAACAAAGAGAAAATACGGTACCGGAAGGAGATACTTCCTCATGGCTCCGCTTCATCACCATTACCAGAAGAAAGGATATCCTGAACCAAAAATAGTTACCAGGTTCTGGATAGTTACGATAATACTTGCCGTATTGAGCATAGTAACATTAAAGATCAGATAAGAGGAGATGAAAAAAAGGATCGTCATACTTGGTGCAGGAGAAAGTGGTTCTGGTTCAGCTGTTCTGGCCACAAAGCAGGGCTACGATGTATTTGTCTCCGATATGGGACAGATCAAGCCAATATACCGTGAGATTCTGGAGAAGAACAGTATAAGTTTCGAAGAGGGAAAACATACAGAGTCCCTTATTTTTAACGCTGATGAAGTTATCAAGAGCCCCGGCATTCCTGAAAAAGCTCCCCTCATACATCTGCTTCACGAAAAAGGAATCCCGGTAATATCGGAAATCGAATTTGCCGGGCGCTATGCCAAGGGAATCAAGATCTGCATAACAGGGAGCAATGGAAAGACAACAACCACAAACCTCATATACCACATGCTTAAAAAGGCAGGCCTTAATGCTGCACTCACGGGTAATGTGGGCAATAGTTTCGCAATGGCGGTGGCTGAGGGCGGATATGATTATTATGTTATTGAGCTCAGCAGCTTTCAACTCGACGGAATGTACGATTTCAAAGCAGACATTGCAATTCTGCTCAATATTACTCCGGATCACCTCGACAGGTACGGATATCAGCTCCAGAATTATGTTGACTCAAAGTTCAGGGTAACAAGGAACCAGACAAAATCAGAATGCCTGATCTACTGGGCTGAGGATCCGATAATTAAAGCCGAACTATCCAAAAAGCCTTTTGAAATGTCACTCCTTCCATTTTCAGCCGACACGAAGGAAAATATGACGGCTTATATCGAAAGCGACGAATTGATAATCGATTACAAACATAAAATCAGCCTTATGACAATCCACGATCTGGCTCTGAAGGGCCGGCACAACACCTACAATTCTATGGCTGCAGCCATAGCTGGGAAAGTCCTGAATATCCGTAAGGATGTGATAAGAGAAAGCCTCGCAGATTTTCAGGGAGTCGAGCACCGGCTTGAACCGGTGATCGCCGTTTGTGGGATCAATTTCATAAACGATTCAAAGGCAACAAATGTGAACTCTACATGGTATGCCCTGGAATGCATGGAAACAAAGGTAGTCTGGATCGCCGGAGGGATCGATAAGGGTAATGACTATTCAGAACTCTTTGAGGTTGTTAAGAAAAAGGTGAAAGCCGTGGTTTGTCTTGGAAAAGACAACAGGAAGATCGTGGAGTCATTCAAGGACAAGGTGCCGACTATAGTAGAGACCTTGTCGATGGAAGAGGCTGTAAGATCTTCGTATTACCTGGCAGCAAAAGGTGATACCGTTCTGCTGTCACCCGCCTGTGCAAGCTTTGATCTCTTCAATAACTATGAAGACAGGGGACGTCAGTTCAAGAATGCAGTAAGAAATCTTTAATAATCATAAAATGAAGAGGGGCTGGTTCTGGAACGCTTTCAAGGGTGACAGGTCAATATGGGCGCTGGTGGCCCTGTTTATGATCTATTCCCTGCTTTCAGTATACAGCTCATCTGTGAGTGTAGCATTTTCAAAGCATGGTGGCAATACAGCTTATTTTCTGAGAACTCAGTTCATGATGCTTGCATTCGGACTCGCAATAATCCTTGTAACGCTTCATCTTCCTTACAGAATCTACTCTTCACTTGCAGGGCTCTTCCTCATAATTTCAATTCTTCTCCTTGTACTGACACTCTTTATAGGCGTAAGAGTGAATGAAGCCACAAGATGGATTGTAATACCGGGCACAGGATTCAGGCTCCAGACTTCTGATATTGCCAAGGTAGCCCTTGTGATCTACCTGGCGAGGGCGCTCGCCCAGTATCAGCATGAGCTAAATAATTTCATGCTTGTGACAAAGATCTTCATGGTACCGATTGCTGTTGTATGCGGACTGATTCTATCGGAGAACCTCTCGACATCATTGATGATCTTCGGAATAAGCATGATGATACTGTTCATCGGAAGGGTTCCTTTCAAATACCTTCTGGCCTATGTCGGGATCGCATTCGTTGCAATAGTATTATTTGCACTTACACTTTCAATAATATCACCAAACAGCAACCGGGTAACTGTCTGGAAGAACAGGATAGAGCATTACTTCAAGGGTGGAGCGACAGAGGATGAGGATTATCAGTCGAACCAGGCAAAAATTGCCATTTCGACAGGTGGACTAATAGGAAAGGCTCCGGGGAAAAGTACTCAGAGAAATATCCTGCCTCAGTCGAACTCTGATTTTATATTTGCCATAATCACAGAGGAATATGGCCTGATATTCGGGGCCATTCCGATTATTATGGCATACATGATCCTCCTCTTCAGGGGGATCGCTATAGCGAAAAAATGCGAAACCGCCTTTCCTGCCTTTCTTGTACTCGGACTAGTCATCATGATGGTTGTGCAGGCTATGCTGAACATGCTGGTTGCTGTCGGATTATTCCCTGTAACAGGACAAACGCTGCCTCTGATAAGCTGGGGACGAACATCAGTGCTTGTGATGAGCTTTTCGGTGGGAGCAATTCTAAGCGTGAGCAGGGTTGTAAATGCCCGCATTAAGGAAGAGGAACTTCCGGAGGGTGAAAAAACAGATGAAGGAGAAAAGATATATGAACCCGCAAAAGCATAGAAGGATCATAATAAGCGGCGGAGGGACCGGGGGACACATATTCCCCGCAATCTCAATTGCAAATGCCCTGAAGAAAACAGATCCTTCCGTTGAGATACTTTTTGTGGGTGCTGAAGGCAGAATGGAGATGGACAAGATTCCTGCCGCAGGCTATAATATTGTCGGACTACCAGTTTCAGGTTTTAACAGAAAGAATATTTTTAAGAACATCCCGGTGCTGATAAGGCTCCTGCGATCGCTGATACTGGCACGGAAAATTCTCAGGGATTATAAGCCGGATGTTGTCGTAGGCGTGGGAGGATATGCCAGCGGTCCGGTACTCAGAATGGCAGGACGCTCCGGTATACCATTCCTTATTCAGGAACAGAATAGTTATGCCGGGGTTACAAATAAGCTTCTTGCAAAAAAGGCCGCTGCAATATGCGTTGCATATGAAGGAATGGATAAATATTTCCCGGCAGATAAGATAATAATGACTGGAAATCCAGTGAGACAAAGCTTTGATAATCTTGGACAGATCAGGGAAGAAGCTCTCTCATTTTTCAATATTGATAAAAATTCACCTGTCATCCTCATTCTCGGCGGATCTCTGGGAGCTGGTACCATAAACAGGAGCCTGTCGGAGAATCTTGAAAAGGTTATTGATTCAGGCTGTCAGTGGATATGGCAGACAGGCAGATCCTATTTTGAGGATGTAAATGCACTTGTCTCAGTATCATCGGCAGAAAATGTAAAAGTGCTGGAGTTTATAAACAGAATGGATCTGGCATATTCTGCCGCCGATATTATCATTTCAAGGGCAGGAGCCGGGACTATTTCGGAATTATGCCTTGTGGGAAAGCCTGTGATACTCGTACCCTCGCCAAATGTGGCCGAAGATCATCAGACAAGGAACGCACTGGCCCTTTCAGATAAGTATGCTGCAGTAATGGTCAAAGACAACACTGCCGTTGAAACGCTTATCGGTGAAGCATTGCGGCTGCTTGAGGATGAAAAGAAAAGACGATCATTATCAGTTAATATATTAAAGCTGGCAGAACGTGATACCGATATGAGAATAGCCAGGGAGGTGATGAAGCTTATAAAGGGATGAAGAAAAGCGACAGCATAAAAGGCGTCTATTTTATCGGTATCGGAGGTATCGGGATGAGTGCTGTTGCCAGATATTACAGGTTCCTAGGGATTGGGGTGGCAGGTTACGACAGAAGTGAAAGTTCTGTTACGGCAGCACTTGAAAGGGAGGGATGTGAGATAAGCTGCATTGATGATCCCCTTAAAATTCCCGGGATCTTCAGAGAGCCATCTGAAAAGAAGAATGTGCTTATTGTTTATACTCCGGCTATTCCGATAGAAAATAAAATAATTTCATGGTTCAGGAGTAATAATTATAGTCTGATGAAGCGTGCCGAAGTACTTGGAGACATCTCCCTGGAAACCGAAACAATCGCTGTTTCAGGCACTCATGGCAAAACAACAGTCTCGACTATGCTGGCACATATCCTCAGGCAGTCGGCACAGGGCTGTTCAGCTTTCCTTGGAGGGATCTCAAAGAACTATGACACAAACCTCCTTACAGGAAAAAGCAGACTCACGGTTATGGAGGCCGATGAATTCGACAGGTCATTTCACAGGCTGAGTCCTTCCATGGCAGTAGTTACATCCATGGATGCCGACCATCTTGATATATATGGCGATCATGATAATATGATCGCTGCCTATAATGAGTTTTTCACTAAGATCAGAAAAGGCGGAAAGCTTGTAATGAATGAAAGGATCAAAGAGCAGGTTATTGTTCCGGAATGGATCAGCGCATTTACTTATGGCTTTAATGAGGGATCGGATTACAGGGCAATAAATATTGAGCAGGAAGGCGATTGTTTCAATTTCGATCTTATTGTTCCGCGTTCGGAGATCAGGGGAATGAAGCTTCAGTTCCCGGGAAAGGTAAATGTTGAGAATGCTGTTGCTGCATCATCTCTTGCCCTGCTTTCAGGAGTTACTCCTGAAGAGCTTAAGGCATCTCTTTTCACATTCAGAGGCGTGCAGCGCAGGTTCGATATCCGCATCAACAGGCCAGGGCTAGTTTATATTGATGATTATGCACATCATCCTGAAGAGATAAAGGCATGCATAACATCGGTAAGGGAATATTATTCAGGCAGGAAAGTGACAGGTATATTTCAGCCGCATCTCTTTTCCCGGACAAAAGACCATGCAGAAGGTTTCGCCAGGATACTCGATACACTTGATGATATTATACTCCTGCCGATATATCCGGCAAGGGAAAAACCTATGGAGGGAGTATCCTCTTCAATGATTTTTGAAAGGATGAATAGCAGAAACAAAAGATTATTGAATAAGGAAGATATTCCTTCAAGGCTTGATATAGATAATCTTGACGTCTTACTGACAATTGGGGCGGGTGATATCGACAGGCTCGTAAAGCCAATTGAGGATGAACTTAACAGGAGAAGGAAATGAAGATTGTTAGCAGAATACTGATAGTCATTTCAGCATTATATCTCCTTTTAATGCCGGCTTATCTTCTGCACAGGACCAGCAGCATAATCTGCAATGGCATAAATATCGATTTAGCGGACTCTTCGGATTACCATCTTGTTAACAGGCTTGATATTAAAAACCTTGTATCAAGCGGAGGCTCAAGGATTATAGGAGCTGAGGCGAAAGATATTTCACTCGGCGAGATAGAGGCCCGCCTGGCAAGGCTCAGGGAGCTGAGGGTGGCAGAAGCATATATTACTATCGATGGGAAGCTTCATGTCTATGCTAATCAGAGGAATCCCGTAATGAGGCTTATCGCAGGAGGAGGCGACTATTTTGTGGATGAGGACGGCGTGGTGTTCAGAAGAAAAAAACTCTATACGCCAAGGCTTCAGGTTGTAGAGGGAAATATAAAGGTCACGGCTCAGATGCTTAACGGGGTCAGTGTACTTGATACTGCCGTGAAGAATACAATACTTAAGGATGTATTCGGCCTGGTTGAATATGTCAGAAATGACGATTTCTGGTCAGCGCAGATTGATCAGATATCAGTCGACGATGAGGACGAACTCGACCTTATTCCACGGCTTGGAAGCCAGCGGATTCATCTCGGAACAACAGAAAACTACAGGGGGAAGCTGAGAAACCTTGAAACGTTCTATAAAGAGGTCCTTCCTGTAAAGGGATGGAATAAATATGACCTTATCGACCTTGAATTCACTGACCAGATAGTATGCAGAAAAAGATAAACAGATAACCATATTTTAAAGCTATGAGTAAAAAAGAGCAGTATGTAGCAGCCATCGACATTGGAACCACGAAGATCGTGGCGATTGTCGGCACAAAAAATGAGAACGGGAAGATCGATATTCTGGGTCTCAGCAAGGCTCCATCACGTGGTGTAAAGCGCGGTGTTGTGCTCAACATTGAGGACACCGTCAATGCAATCGAGACCACTGTGCTGGATGTCCAGAAAAGATCAGGTATCACTTTTTCAGAGGTCTTTGTGGGTATCGCAGGCCAGCATATTAAAAGCATGAAGAGCCGCGGTTACATTATGAGAGACAATTATGATGATGAGATCAACAAGGAGGAGGTCTTCAGACTTATCGAGGATATGCACAAGATCCATATCGATATAGGTGAAGAGATAATCCATGTAATACCTCAGAACTTCATCGTTGATAATGAGACCGGGGTGAAAAGCCCCATAGGAATGTGCGGGAGGCGCCTTGAAGCCAACTTCCATATCGTTATTGGCCAGGTTGCTGCAGCCAAGAACATTGAAAAATGCATAAGAAAGGCGGGACTTGTTGTCAAGGATATGATCCTCGAACCACTCGCTTCGTCTGATGCATGCCTCACCGATGACGAAAAAGAGGCCGGCGTCGTTCTTGTTGACATTGGCGGCGGCACAACCGATGTTGCGATTTATTACGACAACATAATCCGGCATACGGCAGTGATTCCTTTCGGAGGGAATGTTATAACAAAGGACATAAAGGAAGGATGTGCTATTTTGCATCGTCATGCCGAGCAGCTCAAGATACAGTATGGTTCAGCGCTTGGAGATATTGCACCTGAGGACAAGGTTGTATCAATTCCCGGCATAAGCGGAAGAGAGCCAAAAGAGATCTCATTCAAGAGCCTTGCATATATAATCCAGTCGAGGATGGAGGAGATAATCGACGCGGTGAATTTTGAGATACAGAACTCAGGATATGGCGACAAGCTGGCAGCCGGTGTTGTTATCACAGGAGGTGGAGCAATGCTCAGGCATCTGCCGCAGCTTATGAAATTCAAGACAGCAATGGATGTCAGGATAGGTCTTCCGAATGAACATCTGGGCGGAGCCGCAAGGAATGAGATCAACCAGCCTATGTATGCAACAAGTGTTGGCCTTGTAATGAGAGGCTTTGAATTCCTTGATACTTACCATAAGACTTTCGATGCAGGCACACACGAGGAATATGTCAGGCCGAAGGCAACTGTACCGGTTGATGAAGTCAGGGAGGAGGAAGTTGAAAGCGAAGTAGAAATGGAAGAGACAGCGGATGAAAAAGTATCTCTGACTGATAAGATCAAGGGCATCCTGACGAAGATGTTCGAGATTGAAGATCAGAAGATTAGCTGAGAATATGGTTAAATGTAAAAATGCTCTTCAAAAAAATTAAAACATAACAATATGGCAGACGATCTGATGAATTTTGATCTTCCCGTTGAAAGATCTTCGATTATAAAGGTCCTCGGTATAGGCGGCGGAGGAAATAACGCTGTCAATCACATGTTCCAAAAGGGTATCCGTGATGTCAACTTCGTTATCTGCAACACCGATCATCAGGCACTTGTAAATAGCCAGGTACCTGTGAAGGTTCAGATCGGTGAAGCCCTCACCGAAGGAAGAGGTGCGGGAAGCAAGCCGGAGATCGGCCGAAAGGCAGCAATGGAGAACATAGCCGATGTAATGGATGCACTCTCGGGTAACACGAAGATGGTGTTCATAACAACCGGAATGGGAGGTGGAACAGGTACAGGAGCTGCCCCGGTAATTGCCAAGGCCTGCAAGGAAGCGGGACTTCTGACAATAGCTGTTGTTACGATCCCTTTCAAATCTGAGGGGAAGGTCAGGATAAAGCATGCTATCGACGGAGTCACAGAGCTTAAGGATAAAGTTGATTCACTTCTTGTTATTAATAATGAGAAGCTGAGGGAGATATATGGCAACCAGCCTGTATCTACTGCATTCGCAAAAGCTGACGATGTCCTTACAACAGCTGTTAAGGGAATTGCGGAAATAATAACTGTTACAGGATACATTAATGTCGATTTTGCCGATGTTGAAACTGTAATGAGGGACTCCGGTGTTGCCCTTCTTGGTATGGGTAGCGCATCGGGTGAGAACCGTGCAATACGGGCTATTGAGGATGCCCTCAAATCACCCCTTCTTAATTCGAACGACATAACAGGGGCAAGAAGCATTCTTCTTAATATCTCAACAGGGAATGGCGACCATGAGCTCACAATGGATGAGCTTGGCGAGATAACTGATTATATCTACGAGGTTGCATCTGACGACGCCCTTATAATAAGGGGGCTCTCGAAGGATGACAGCCTTAACGAGGAGATCAGCGTAACAGTTATTGCAACCGGCTTCGAGGCCAACAGCATCTTCCAGCCTTATAAGCCAAGGGAGCCTCACAAAGTAAGTCTCGACACAAAAATGCCTGTTATTCCCCAGAGGATTATTCCCGAAGAGGGGAGCGATATATTCACCGTACATCAGAAAGGCAGGAAATCAATAATAACAGATATCGACGAGGAATCTCAGGGTACTATCGATTTCGGACTTGAGGAGAAAGAAGAGGGATTGATGTCAAGGTCGAGGAAGCCTCTGACCGGGAGTGAATCAACTGAAAAAGACAATGCAACCCTGCGTAAGGTGAAGCATATGCAGAATATGCTCAAAAAGGAGGGATTGTCAAATAAGTCAATGAAGGATAATATCGATACTTTCGAGGATGTGCCTGCGTATGTAAGAAAGAATCTCGCACTTGGCACAACAGATAAGGCTGCTGACAGCAAAGTGTCGAAATTCACTCTTACCTCCGGAGACGACAATGAGCCTGTTCTCCGGGAGAACAATGCCTACCTCAACGACAATGTGGATTAAGAGGGGTTACTGACCAATCCGCTGCTTTTTCCTATATTTGCCGTTGATGCGAAGGCCGCTTATCATATTTATTTTGCTGACATGTTCTGCATGTGTAACAGCCCAGAAGGCTGATACTCTGAAGCATCATGTAACAAAGCAATGGAAATTGTCGGGCGATTATACGCAGGATGACACCATTCCGGTTGATACTTCCTTTTCACTTTATCACCGGTACAGAAGGATGGACAAGTATTCAGCTTTTAACGTCTATCCCGGAAATTACGGTCTTCCCTTTTACCAGATGAATTTTTTTGACAGGATAACGGATCCCGACAAGTTTCTTTACAGGAACTTCTATCCACTTATGCATATGCCCGACAATGCGATTTTCATGAATACGCAGGTCCCCTTCACTGAGATGGTCTTTGGCTATGCCGGCCCGCGCGACAGGGCCGAACAGACATTCAGGGTAAGGCATTCACAAAATATCAACAGATTCATGAATATTGGTCTTGTGTATGATATTGTTTACAGCCTGGGGCAATATTCCTACCAGAATGCCAGCGATAAAACATTTGCACTTAACTTCTCATATTCAGGCAATAAATACAAAGCATATTTTCAGGCAGGAATAAACCATATATCAACGCTGGAAAACGGAGGGATCTCAGATCCCGGCCAGCTAAGTACGTTCGATACGAAAAATGTTCAGGTAAAGCTTGGTAGTCCGAATAATGCACAGAATTCAATGAAGGACTGGAATATACTTCTCGTTCAGAAGCTTGTTCTTAACAGGCAGCCTGCCTCAAAAGCTGTAACGGTCAAAACAGATTCAATATTAACCCTTCTTTCAAAGCCGGGAACTGTCAGATCCGATTCAGCAAAATTGCTTATTACAAAAAAAGATACTGTCGGACCCGGAGCTTCAAAAGTGCCTCTGCCAAAAGCAGATTCTATCAGAGCCGATTCAGCAGGAGCAAATACCGCCAGGGCAGATTCGGCAAAGAATAAGGTCAGTTACAATGGTGCGAGACTAAATGGAGTGATTTCGCATATTCTGATCTGGGACAAAGTCAGGTCTTCATATTCTGACGCTTACCCCCAGGGTGGCTTTTATGACACCACTTACGTAAACAAATCTGTAACTTTTGATACACTGTCAGTGCATGTACTGAAAAATACTGTGCGCTTTGACTTCAGTACAAATGAAAGAAGAAAATTCAGGCTTGGAGGCGGATTCGGTATCCGAAACGAGTTGTACTCCTATACACAATATGTGCTTGGTCCGATTACCCCGGATATAAACTCGTTCGACTGGAAAAGGAATAACAATATAGTTCTTGGCCGGCTCTTTAATAATATCGGAAGCAAATTCAGATGGGGCGGAGACGGGGAATTATACCTTACCGGCTACCGCGCAGGCGATTTCAGGGTGAAAGGTGATATTACACGTGATTTTGATTTCAAAAAAGGGAGAGCCGAATGGAATATAACCGGAGGTGTCACTAACCTGACCCCATCCGACTGGTTCCAGCATTGGTACGGGAATAATTTCAGATGGAATAACTCATTTAACAGGGAGATCAGGATTGACGCGGGTACCGAGTTTCTGTATCCGGCAAGGAGAATGGCTTTACGCTTTAATTACGCGATCATAAATAACTACACTTATTTTGGCGCTGATGCTATGCCTGCCCAGTATTCCGGTGCACTCTCGGTTGCATCGGCTTTTGTGAAAAAAGAGTTTTCTGCGTGGAAGTTCCATCTTCATAATGAGGTTCTTATGCAGGTGTCAAGTAACAAAAATGTACTGGATCTGCCTTTGATTACACTTCGTTCCGGAGGATTCTTCGAGCATAATTTTCATTTCAAAATAACAAACGGATATCTTCTTGCCCAGGCCGGAGTTGATGTTCTTTACAATACTCAGTACCATGGATACGGATGGATGCCGGCAATTTCCGCTTATTACCAGCAGCAGACAGTTTCGACGGGTAACTACCCTTATCTGAGTGCCTTTCTGAACATCAAAATAAAGCGCACAAGGATCTTCATTATGCTCGACCATCTGAACTCGGGCCTGAATGGCTACAACTACTTTATGGTGCCAGGTTACCCAATGAATATCAGGTGTTTTCGCTATGGTTTGGCCTGGACATTTTACGATTAGAAAAATATTGCTATCTTTGCGCCCTTAAATTTTTGCTTTAATAACCAAAACAGAGATTATTGAATAAGGGTTATATTTTATTCATTTCCTTGCTGTTGATTCAGCTGTCATCCTGTAATAAGGATGTCATTCTTAAAGATTTCAGGCAGACATCCTTCCTCGATCTCGACGATTTTCGCCAGAGAGGCAAACTTATCGCAATAACTGACTTCAACTCGACGAACTACTTTATTTACAAGGGAACCCCAATGGGCTTTCATTATGAATTATTGAGATCCTTTGCTGATTATTCAGGGCTTAACCTGGAGATCATAACAGAGAATGATGTAAACAAGGCGATAGAAATGCTGAATTCAGGAGAAGCCGATCTTCTTGCTGTTGATCTTTCAGTCAATTCACTGCGCGAAAGACAATTAACTTTTACAGCCAGGACAGGGAAAACCCGACAGGTGCTGATTCAGAGAAAGCCTAACAGGTGGAACGCAATTTCGGATATCGAAATTGATAAAAGCCTTGTCAGGAAAAATGGCTCGCTCGCCGGAAAGACAATTTATGTCCAGTCCGGATCTTCGGCAGTAGATTGCCTGAAGAAGATAAATGAACAGACTGGTGGGAAGATTATGATTATCGAGGTACCATACGAAACAGAGGATCTTATTTCTCTCGTTGCCAAACGGGAGATCGACTTCGCGGTCTGTGATGAGAATATTTCACTTGTTAATGCCGGCTATTATCCTGTAATCGATACAAAAACGGTACTTACTCCGGTTCAGGATCTTGCCTGGGGTGTCAGAAAGGCAAAATCGGAAAAGCTTACAATCCTTTTTAACGACTGGCTGGAGTCATTCAGGAGCACTGAGGCTTATGCCCTTCTGTATGCAAAATATTTCAGGAACAGCTGGTCAAACCGGATAATAAAAAGCGATTATTACACACTCACAACAGGAAAAGTTTCACCGTACGATGTTGCAATTAAATCATATAGTGATACGATCAACTGGGACTGGCGCCTGCTCACATCGCTTATTTACCAGGAATCGAGATTTGATCCAAATGTGACATCTTTTGCTGGCGCATATGGCCTTATGCAGGTAATGCCTGCTACCGGGAGAACATTCGGTGTTGATATCAAAGCTTCGCCGGAGAACAACATCAGGGCAGGCGTGAGGTATCTCAGGTACCTTCAGGATTTCTTCGTTGACAAGATACCTGATGAGAACGAAAGATTGAAATTCATCCTCGCTGCTTATAATGCCGGTGAGGGAAATATTCTCGATGCAATGAAGCTTGCTGAAAAGCATGGAAAAAACCCCCATGTCTGGGATGACAATGTTGCGTATTATCTGCTGAAGAAGACCGACCCGTCGTATTATAACGACCCTGTTGTCAGATTTGGATATTGCAGGGGAAATGAACCGGTAAACTTTGTTTCAGAGATACTTCAGAGGTATTCAGAATACAAGTATATCATACCATCAGGGAAAGATCAGCCTTTTTGATTATTGTGAGCATTTCATTAAGGATCATTGCTGTGGCTCCCCATATAACATGTCCTTCATAATCAAAATATCTGACATCGATATTTTCCCCTCTTATCTCCATCGGGCGGGTCTTTATTATTGAATGATGGAGGAAAGATCGCAGATCTGCCTCAATTATAAATAATACTTCACCGAAGTCGGGCTTGAAATCAGGCCTCTCTTTTGTCCAGCCAACAACTGGAGTGACGACTATATTGCTTACTGGGATGAAAAGCGGCGTGAGAGTCCCAACTATCTCAACATTTTTCGAAATGATCCCGGTTTCTTCTTCAGCTTCCCGTAAGGCAGTAGAAATAAGATCGGCATCACTTTTTTCACTCTTTCCTCCGGGAAAGCTAATCTGACCGCCATGAACCCCGTCATAGTCGGGCCTTTGGATGAAAACAGTATTGATCTTGTTATTATGGCTGTAGAGTAATATAAGGACCGCGGCTTCAAATGAATCAGCGCGTGGTGTCCCTGGAAAATCCCTGACAAATCTGTCGGATGAAGCAAGCGCCCACTGCACTTCAGTTCCGGGCAGTCCTTTTTTTATTTCAAGCCTGAGGTCGCTTGCAAAACGATCCATCTATTTCCTGAATTTACGAACAAAATCTTCAACTTCGGCAACTCCGCCCTGGTAAACAAGATAGCCGTTATAAGGTTCTCTTTCTGTTATTTCATCAACTACCGGGGTAAGCATAATTTTTTTCACCTCCTCCGGTTCTTCTGTCTGCCCGAGAGCCCAGCCAAGCTTTACCCATGCCACTTCCGGAAGCATGTTTCCGAGTGGGATCACACCTTTTGCAATCATATCCCTCCCGGTCTCGTAAACGTACATGTGAACATAACCCCATATCGTTTGCAGGGTCATAAAAACAGAAACCCCTTTCTCCCTTGCATAATCAAGAGCCGGATATAGCTCCCTGTTCACATGTCCAAGGCCCGTCCCTACAATTATTATCCCTTTATAGCCCATATCGACCAGGTTTGTCATTATTTCGGGCTGGATATGAGGATAATAGTATAGCATCGTCACCTTTTCGCTGAAAAATGGCATGATCTTCACATTCCTGTCCTTACGCCGCGGGTTATAGGTTTTCTTTATAGGAACTACACCATCCCTTGTAACTGTTGCCACAGGTGTATCACCGATAGTTCTGAATGTTGACCTGTATGAGCTGTGCATTTTTCTAACCCTTGTACCCCGGTGAAGAAATCCGTACTCATCGGAAGTCGGGCCAAACATACAAACCATCACCTCGGCAATATCTCCATGGGCGGCGGCTGTTGAGGCATGAATGAGGTTAAGGGCGGCATCTGATGATGGTCTGTCGGATGATCGCTGGGAGCCGACAAGTACTATGGGCACTGGTGGATTTTGAACCATGAACGACAATGCAGCAGCAGTATGATGAAGGGTATCTGTGCCATGTCCGATCATAATCCCGTCGATCCCGTTTGATATCTCTTTCCCGATTGCCTTAGCAAGAGCTATGTACTGAACCGGACCCATGTTCTCACTGAATACCGCAAAGAGTTTCTCAGTGTTAATGTTGCAGACATCAGCAAGTTCAGGTACCGCTCCGTAAAGCTCACCGGGAGAAAATGCGGGAATAACTGCTCCTGTCCTGTAGTCCAGCCTCGAAGCTATTGTCCCCCCGGTACCGAACAGTTTTACACTTGGCTTCAGCTTTGAGTAGGGAAACTCTTTTTCGGGGATCTTATAATTTGCCTTCTGATATCCTGTTTCAATAATTCCGGTTATTGTTGAGATATCAATTCCAATATTGTATCCGGTGTCGATCTTGAGTACAATATGCTTATCGTCGTCATTTTCTGATCTCGGAAGCACAGTTCCCTTAAAAAGGCCCCTTGTTGTATCTATCTCTGCCTTGCCCCAGACCCTGACATTAAACTTCTTGAGGATTTCAAGAGCATCTCCTTTATATCCCTGAAATATATCTTCGGTCATTTCCCTTTGCTGATTTTGTTTTCAATCTCGCACTTAAGCCCGGTCAGTTCCACATTCCCGAGTGCCTGCCTGTGAAGCTGTCCCATCATCCAGTCTATAGCAGCCTTATCAGTTTCATTGTGCCTTATCTGCATAAATTTTTTGTATAGAAAGTTAACCTGCTCAACGATCTCATTCATAGTGTATTTTCTGAAATCTATTGCCGTTAGAACAGATCCGAACTCCATATCGGGATGTTCGTAGATAACAGGAAGCATTACCCTTGCAACCGAAGGCAAAAGTCTCTTTTTTGATATGAATCCGAACAGGCCGTAGATCTTCTCGTATGAGAAGTTTTTGTGAGCCTTTCTTTTTCCTTCAATGTTTTTAAATGTATGTCCCAGAAATGTGCCGATAAAACGCGGAGAAAAGCCGTGCCCGACAGAGATCCTTTCTATAAGTGAGACCATGTTCTTACTTAGAAGATACCGGTAGGTATCGGGAGGAACATTCCAGGTTTTGAGCTGGTAATACCTCTCTGAGACAAGGACAGGCGTATTTTTCCTCAGCTCCCCGATATAGCTGTCGGTAAGAGGTATTGGCTCGGAGTCTGTGTCGGGATACATTCTGTCTCGTCCGGGAAGGACTCTTTCAAAAATATTTGTCCCGTCAGCTAAGGTTTTACGGGTCTCATTAGGAACTCCTTCAAAAGCCATCTGAATCCTTTCTTCAACGGTCTCCAGTGCAGTCGGAATATCAGCTTCGGGCCCCCATAATACTATCTGGGCATCTTCCTCGCCTGCACCGGTAAATTGCTGGATCTTTGAAAATTCCTTAGCGCTGAGAACCGGATAAAGATCTTCCGAGTGAGTCATATTTGGTTTCTCAATGCAGGCAATTACTTTAAGCCTGTCGCTTATCTCATCGGCAAAAATGTGCCCGGGTTGTGTAAAATGAGAGAGAATTTCCTTGCATTGAGGAAGATTAAGTGCATAAACCTTATAGCCGTTATCAATTGCATTTCTTACCGGCTTGCTTAAAAGTTCAATATCAGAGATATCGATCTCCTTAGAAGTCATCTTCCATGCTGAGGGATCACTAACCTTCTTCCTTAATATTGTTCGTATATTAAGAAGAGCCCACTGCCTGAAACATTCATTGTGTGATAGTTCAGGGATCCACGAGATGTGTGAAACTCCTTTCAGTTCAACGCGGGTGCCTCCCTCACAGCTTACGTTGACATCCTCCCTGGCAGCACCAATGCCTGTTCTTACCTTTCCAGTGCTCCTGTTCAGAAACCTTATATATTCTGCCCCTTCAGCCAGTTCGTCGGGCGTCAGCATATCGGGATATGTAACTGTTTCTATGAGGGGCATTCCAAGCCTGTCGGTCTTGTATATCCTAGTATGGCCAATATCGGATATCTCACGACATGAATCCTCTTCGATGCTAAGCTGAATAAGCCTTACCTTCTTGCTGCGAAGCTGTATTTCACCTTCAACGCCGAGGATCGCTGTCCGTTGAAATCCCGTAGGTATGCTCCCGTCGAGGTACTGCTTTCGGGTGATATGAACCTCGCCGACAATATTGAATTTTGACAGAATTGATATCTCAAGCGCTATTCCGAGAGCCTCCCTGTCTATAGGGAACGGAGGCGTATCATCAACTTCATAAGTACAGGCAGTCTGGTTGTTGATCCTGTACCTTATCTCTTTTCTGGTCCTGAATTCCATAAGTGCAGTGCCATCATAAACACCCAGTTCACTTAGGGTGGGACGCATATGCCTTATAAGCTCAGCATTATAGTCATTGCTGTTGTGGTATATCCCTGCCGGGCACCGGCAAAAAAGCTTGCTGCGGGTCCTGAGCTGCTGATGAACCTCAAGGCCGGATTTGAATCCGATGCGCTTATAATCTTTAAGCGTCGCCGATTTTCTGTCAACATAACCAATTGCCTTTCTGGTCAATTCATAGTTTTTCCTGGGATCAAGTTTTTTCATCAGCCGCTAGCTTAGATCGGTGAAAGTTAAATAGTAAATAATAAATATCAAAGTGGTGTAAATCAGAAAGTTTCAATGATGTTTATGATTTTAGCTGATTAATGCAGACTTGTTTAATTTGTAAATCAACAGTGGTGATTCGCTTTAAAAAATGACAGAAAGAGGGGTAAAAAATTATTTCAGCAGAACAGCATTGAAAAATGGTTTACTTACGGATTGAAAGCGTATAAAAAGCAGTGAAATAGATTTATATGAAGGGATAAGATTGTAATAGCATAATTGGCAGTGAATTTTCACGATTGCTTCGTCGCTGTGCGACTCGCAATGACCGAATGACCAGTTGGCATTCCGGTAAAGGGTTACGATTGCTTCGTCGCTGCGCGACTCGCAATGACCGGAGATCCATCAGGATTTTGTTTTTTTGATCAGGATTGCTTCTCCCGCCGAAGGCGGGATCGCAATGACCGTAGATCCATTAAACATTTGTTTATCCGGAATCCGGTGTATTTAAGAATCCAATGTCATTGCGATCCTTTCGAAGAAGGGAGAAGCAATCGTATAAATCCGAATCAAAAGTATATATATGAACTATCAGTCAAACTTTATTGCTTTTACGGGATTGATCCTGCTTACGAGCTGGGCGGGGATAAGCAGCATAAGAATAATGACCGCCATACTGCCTGCATTGAGAAGAATAATGTGAAGTGCATTCAGGTTTATCGGCACTGTTTTAAGGTAATAGGATGAAGCGTCGAGTTTGATCAGTCCTGTATTAAGCTGGAGAATGGCTAGTCCTAATCCTATAACGTTTCCCCAGAACAGCCCTTTGGCAATAAGGTATGAAGCCTGGATCATAAAGACCCTTCTGATAGTTTTGTCTTCAGATCCCAGGGCCTTGAGAACACCAATCAGATTTGTCTTTTCAAGGATAAGGATCAGAATGCCTGAGATCATATTGAATCCGGCGACTATGAGCATCAGAACGATTATTATAATCACGTTGATATCCTGGAAACTGAGCCAGTCGAATATCTGGGGATATTTCTCCCGTATATTCTTCACTTTCACCGCAGGTTCATTCTCTGATATGTTGTACCCGATCTCATCGTTAACAGCCTGTGTCATTAATCCGAGATTGTCGAAATTATCGATATAGATCTCAAATCCGCTTACCTGGTTATCGCTCCAGCCGTTGAGTTTCCTGATGTGCTTTATATCACAGAATATATAGATCTTGTCAAACTCCTCAAGGCTCGTCTCATAAATACCTGATACAGTAAATTTCCTCATCCTTGGAGGATCCTGCACAAAATGCATTGCAAATGAATCACCCAGCTTCAGGTCAAGCATGTCGGAGATCTTCTTTGAGATCAAAACCTTGTTTGTTGTTGATGAATCCTCAACAACAAACACCGAGCCCGCTACAAGATTCTTCTTAAAATAGCTCCAGTCGTAATCGGAGGATACTCCCTTAAGAACAACACCCTGGATGTTCTCATCAGTCTTAATGATGCCGGCCTTTGTGGCAAAAGCTTCAACATGCCTTATTCCTCGAAGCTTCCTGATCTTTGTAAGGAATGGGAGATCTGTGCTGATCGGAGCTGTCTCAAATGAATTGTTGGAGTCAAAATTGAGTATCTGCATATGCGAGCCGAAGCCTGCAACCTTATCCCTTATCTGCTGCTTGAAGCCGGTCAGAGTCGATACAGCAATTATCATTACAGCGATTCCTGCTGCAATTCCGGTTACTGCAATTACATTTATAGGTCTTGAGAATGAGGTACCCTCACGGCGCCCCTTAATAAGTCTTTCTGCTATGAAATATGGTAGATTCATAATATGAATTGTCCAAAATTAGCAAAATTTGATCCATTCAACTTAGTTTTACTATTATGAAGCCCGATAAAGCGCTCTTATTAATTAAAATTTCTTTTTGGAACCTGGTGTCCTGGAGCCATGGCGCAAAAGAAAATAGCCACAAAGACATAAATGCAAAAAGTTTCACCAGTACAATAAATCGGATCCTGTTTTTAATATCAAAACGCGATATTTATTTCTTAATAAAATAAGTAGTTTTACATTTACAGACAACTCGTTTGAAAATGAAGATATTAAGGATTATTTGCCCTCTCATTTTGGTTGCTGCAATAGTCAGCTCCTGTTCAGTTGCCAGAATAAATACTCTTAGGGGAAAGATTAATACAGGAGATCTCCGGACAGGAAAATATTTACCGCTGCTTGAAGGGAAGTGCGTTGCCGTAGTTGCCAATCAGACATCCATGGCTGGCAGCACTCACCTTGTTGATACACTTGTTTCGCTTGGGATCAACATCAAGGTGATATTTGCCCCTGAACATGGATTCAGGAATATGGCTGATGCCGGGGAAACAATATCCGACAGCAGGGATTCAAAAACAGGAATAGGAATTATAAGCCTTTACGGATCTCATCTGAAACCAGGCTCCGACGACCTGGAGGGTATTGATGTTGTGGTTTTTGATATCCAGGATGTAGGAACTAGATTTTATACTTATATATCAACACTTTCACTTGTAATGGAGAGCTGTGCTTCGACAGGGAAAAAATTAATTGTGCTCGACAGGCCCGATCCCAACGGCTTTTATTTCGATGGAAACATTCTCGATACGACTTACAGATCATTTGTCGGCATGCATCCTGTCCCTGTAGTACACGGAATGACAACGGGAGAATATGCAAGGATGGTCAACGGAGAGGGGTGGATAAAGGGAGGGCTGAAATGCGACCTTATGGTAGTTGAATGCGAAAACTATACTCACTCCTCTTTATACATTCTTCCAGTTCCGCCTTCACCGAACCTGCCGAACCAAACCTCTGTTTATCTTTATCCGACTCTCTGTTTCTTTGAGGGTACTGCACTCTCCTGTGGCAGGGGAACACAATTCCCATTCCAGGTATTCGGCAGTCCTGAAATGCCTGATAAGGGTTTCAGCTTTACGCCCGAAAGCATGGCAGGGGCAAAGAGTCCGCTATATCAGGGGAAGAAATGTTTCGGAACGGATCTAAGGAATGAAGGTGAGGAAAACCTTGTTCCGGTTCCGCATCTCAACCTGAAGTGGATAATAGAAGCCTATAAAGAATATCCCCAAAAAGATAAGTTTTTTAACAGTTATTTCGATACACTCGCCGGAGGACCGATGCTGAGACAGCAGATAATAAGCGGCATGACTGAAGAGGCCATAAGGGCAACATGGACCGACGGACTGAGAAAATTTGGGAAGATCAGGGAGAAATACCTTCTGTATAAGTAACACTATGTTTTCCCTGGATAAGCCTTCAGAGCTTCAGCAAGAGTCTCCATTGCATTTTTCAGATCGTCGGTATTGAGAACGTATGCAATGCGAACTTCGTTCTTTCCTGAGCCCGGGGTTGAATAAAATCCCGATGCCGGGGCGACCATAACAGTCTGCTTTTTGTACTCAAACTCTTCAAGAAGCCATTGTGCAAATTTATCTGAATCATCTACAGGCAGCCGAACGACCGTATAAAAGGCGCCTTTAGGCTTCGGGCAATATACCCCGGGCATTTTATTCAGCGCTTCAACCATGAAGTTCCTTCTGGTAGTATATTCACGGTTTACCTCTTTAAAGTACTCTGCAGGAGTATCAATGGATGCTTCCCCGACTACCTGGCCAAGTCCCGGAGGGGAAAGGCGCGCCTGGGCAAATTTAAGTGCCGTTGAAATAACATCCCTGTTCCTTGAGATAAGCGCACCGATCCTTACGCCGCACTCGCTGTACCTTTTTGAAACCGAATCAAGAAGAATGACATTGTTTTCAATTCCTTCGAGGTTCATCGCAGAAAAATGTTCGGCATCATCATAGCAGAATTCACGGTACACCTCATCTGAAAAGAGATAGAGATCGTGTTTCTTTACAATATCCCTGAGCACAAGAAGCTCTTCCCTTGAATAGAGATAGCCTGTCGGATTATTGGGATTACAAATAATAATTCCCTTGGTTTTAGGTGTGATCTTTTTCTCAATCTCGCTTATAGGGGGAAGAGCGAAATCATTTTCAATATGTGATATTACCGGGACTACCTTAATCCCGGCCGAAACAGCAAATCCGTTATAATTTGCATAGAATGGTTCAGGAGTTATTATCTCTTCACCGGGATTTATGCAGCTCATAAGCGCAAAAAGGACTGCCTCAGAACCCCCAGCTGTTATAAGCATCTGGGTATGATCTACATTTATTCCGATCTTCTGATAATATGCAGCAAGCTTCCGGCGGTAGGATTCATTACCTGCTGAGTGACTGTATTCGATCACCCTGAGATTGAAGTTTTTTATTGCGTTCAGAGCCACTTCTGGCGTTGGGATATCTGGCTGACCAATGTTCAGATGGTATACTTTTATTCCCCGCTTCTTGGCTTCTTCAGAATATGGAACCAGTTTTCTGATCGGGGAGGCAGGCATAGCCTTGCCTTTTTCTGATATTACCGGCATATCGAATATTTTTAATGAAATGCAAAAGTAAGAAATTTGCCTGTCTGATGCATAAAATTTATGTTAATAGATCAAAACTTAAAAAATTAATGACAGAGTGACAAAAATGATTACCCACCCCGGGAGGGGCGGGGGTTAATCCATCCGGAGGAGGGGATTCGGAGAAATATGTCACTATTCCTCATTGTAAGTAAAAAGCTATATCTTCAAACTGAAAAAACAAAGTGAAAAGGATACTTAATAAATATCTCTGGCTTCTGCTTCTGTCATTCCTGACTGTTCCTCTTCAGTGTCAGATAAATGGCTTCAATAAGGCAAAATGGCACAAAGAGAGGATTGCTCCAGGCCTGATATGGAGATCGGCCCACACATCCTTTAACGATACAATACCTCAGAACATAAACATTCTTGTCCTGAACAACAGGGAAAGAAGAATTTCACTCCTGTATAATAACCAGAAAAATATCCTCACAAGCGGGATGGCATCTGAAGCCGGAGCTATTGCGGCAGTTAATGCGGGATTCTTCAACATTAAGGATGGAGGCTCCCAGACATATATCAAGATATCGGGAAGGATAATTGATTCGGATACTGCATCAAAATGGCCGCGTGTGGAGAATATGAGCGGATCGGTTATTATCGATTCAGCAGGAAGGATATCAGTTATGAAAGCGACAAGAAACAGCTGGTACGACAGCTGCAAATTTTGCCATGATGCGATCATAACAGGGCCCTTGCTTCTTTATCATGGTAAGAAGGTGCGGCTACCTGAAACATCGATTGTCCTTAACAGGCACCCAAGAACATGCCTCGGCATAAGAAAAAACGGAACAGTTATCATGCTTACACTGGACGGCAGGACTGATCAGTCAGTCGGTATGACGCTCGTTAAGCTTACCGACCTGATGATCTCACTTAAATGCACCGACGCTGTCAATCTCGATGGAGGAGGTTCAACCACTATGTGGATCAGGGGTAGGCCTTTTAACGGAGTCGTAAACATGCCCTGCGACAATAATAAGTTCGATCATTACGGAGAACGGCCGGTTTCAGACATTCTTATAGTCCGTTGAAAGATCGGATTGGCTTGAAATCAATTTTTTCCTGAAAACAACGCGCAATTGATCCTATAGAACTCTTTGCAATATTCAAAATTGCAATCTGCGCTAAGGTCTTTTATTGTATGTTGATCAGGATCAATTGAATTTGCAAAGAAGAAGATTGCACTGATTCCTGATAGATAGAAAGGGTAGCTGTCGCCGGCATGACTGTATGTATTATCATTGTTTGGATTCAGGATGCTATTCCTGATGGAATATTTTTCTGTATCCTTTCTTAGTGAGTATGAGACGGGATAATTCATTTATAATAGTAAAGGAATCAAGCTTCGTATCCACATACCCCATTGATATGAACCTTTGTTTAATTGCATTTGCAAGTAATCTGATGTTATATGCAAGTGCCAAACGGGTACCCATATTCTGAAACCTGTCAATAAGGAAACCCATTTAATCTGCATTTACTTACTCAGTAATATTAAGGATCTGCTTCTACTTTTGCAGCTCTGCCTATTCCTGCTTTTTAGATTCTGTTACAAGCTTCGCTGACACGAGTAACGATGCGGTGATGAGGGCTGTTTAGAGGTTTATCATCAGATAAAATTCAGATTGTAAAACAAGGCAAAAAGAGCATTCCAGTTATTTCACCGGACGGACAATTAAGAACAGGTACTTCTAATATAGCGAATTTTTTTAATTTTGCATTTTCTCAAACTTACATCAGATGTTGGAAATTCCTTCAAAATATGAGCCCGGAAAGGCAGAGAGCAAGTGGTACGATTACTGGATGAAAAAAGGCTTTTTCAGAAGTTTACCCGACGACAGGGAGCCTTATACAATTTGCATCCCGCCACCAAACGTGACCGGAGTGCTTCATATGGGACATATGCTGAATAATACAATTCAGGATGTACTTATAAGAAGGGCAAGGATGATGGGTAAGAATGCATGCTGGGTACCTGGCACCGATCATGCTTCAATTGCCACTGAGGCAAGGGTTGTTGCAAAGCTTAAAAGCGAAGGGATCGAGAAAAGGGATTTATCAAGGGAAAAATTTCTGGAACATACGTGGGAATGGACTAACAAGCACGGGGGTATTATACTTGAACAGCTTAAAAGACTTGGTGCATCCTGCGACTGGGACAGGACCCTCTTCACAATGGATGAGAAGAGGTACGATTCTGTAATTAAAGTTTTCGTTGATCTTTTTAATAAAGGGCTTATCTACAGGGGAGTTAGGATGGTCAACTGGGACCCTGAGGCCAGAACTGCAGTCTCGGATGAGGAGGTAAATTACACAGAAGAGAAATCAAAGCTGTACTATGTCAGGTACAGGATAGCGGGGACCGAAGATTTTATAACTGTTGCCACAACGCGTCCTGAAACCATTCTCGGAGATACTGCCGTTTGCGCAAACCCGGGCGATAGGAGATATAAGCATCTTAAGGGCAAAAATGTTATCGTTCCGATGACTGAAAGGGAAGTTCCATTCATTTATGACGACTATGTCGACATGGAGTTTGGTACAGGATGCCTCAAGATAACTCCGGCTCACGACATTAACGACTATGAGATAGGCATAAGGCATAAGCTGCAGTCGATAGATGTTTTCAACATCGACGGTACAATGAGTGAAAAGGCCGGCATGTTTGTCGGGGTTGACCGGTTTAAGGCAAGAGATCTTGCGGAGGCTGAGCTAAAAAGGATCGGAAGTCTTGAAAAGGTCGAGAATCACGATAATAAGATAGGCAGGTCGGAGCGGACAAATGCGGTTATTGAGCCAAAGCTCTCGATCCAGTGGTTTTTAAAAATGACTGAGCTTTCAAAGCCCGCCCTGAAAGCGGTAATGGACGGAGAGGTTCATCTTCATCCTGCAAAATTCAGGAATCTTTACCGTCACTGGATGGAGAATGTGCGAGACTGGTGCATCAGCCGCCAGCTCTGGTGGGGGCACAGGATCCCTGCATGGTATTACAATAATGGTGAGTTTGTAGTGGCACAAACGGCCGGGGAGGCTCTTCAGCTTGCACGGAAAAAGAGCGGGAACGGATCGCTGAAGGAGAGTGACCTGAAACAGGATGAAGATGTTATGGATACATGGTTCTCCTCCTGGCTTTGGCCCATTACATGCTTTGATGGCATAAATAAGCCAGGGAACGACGATATCAGATACTACTATCCGACAAGCGACCTTATAACTGCACCGGAGATACTTTTTTTCTGGGTCGCCAGGATGATAATTGCAGGATATGAATTCGAAGGTAAAAAGCCCTTCAGCAATGTTTATCTCACGGGTCTTGTCAGGGACCAGCAGCGAAGGAAAATGTCAAAATCACTCGGTAATTCGCCCGAACCGATTGACCTCATTGACAAATATGGCGCTGACGGAGTGCGCGTGGGAATGCTGCTGTGTTCGCCGGCAGGTAACGACCTTCTCTATGAAGACAACCTGCCTGAACAGGGAAGAAATTTCGCAAATAAGATCTGGAATGCCTTCAGGCTGGTAAAAGGATGGAATGTTGACAGCGGAATTGAGCAGCCTGCCGCATCAGCAATAGCGGTTGAATGGGTGGAAGAGGTTCTTAAAAGGTCGATGGGTGAAATTGATTCTGACTTCAGGAAATTCAGAATCTCTGAAGCTCTTATGAAAACCTATAAGCTCTTCTGGGATGAATTTTCGGGTTGGTACCTCGAGATAATCAAGCCTGATTATCAGAAACCGATTGATGAAGTTACATATAAGGCTACAGTTTCAGTTTTTGAGAAGCTGATGCATGTCATACATCCTTTCATGCCTTTTATAACAGAAGAGATATGGCAGCTTCTTTCTGAAAGGAAGGATGGCGAGAGCCTGATGATTAGCAGGATGCCTGAACACAGGAAGTCTTCAGGGACTCTGGTCGAACGGTTTGAAAGTGTTATGGAGGTTGTTAGTGCTGTACGCAGTGTTAGAAAAGATAAAAACCTTCCAGTGAGGGACAAAATTGAACTTCACATCAGGGCCGGAAGTGAATATGATAACCATTTCAATCCTGTTTTAATGAAACTTTGCAACCTGTCGGATATCGTATTAACGGAGAAAAAGCTGGATGGCGCTGCCTCGTTTATTTTAAAAACGGTAGAATATTATGTTCCTCTCGGATCCAGGCTTGATATTGAAAGTGAGCTAAAAAAGACAAGCGAGGAGCTTGAGTATTCAAGAGGCTTTCTGAATTCTGTTCTGGTCAAGCTGAACAATGAGAGGTTTGTAAGCAATGCCCCGGCAAATGTTCTCGAGATGGAGCAGAAGAAAAAGGCAGATGCCCAGGCCAAAATAAATTCTCTGGAAGAGAGGCTACGGGAACTGAATAAACTAAAACCATAAAGGCTCCGGAGGACAGGGTTGCCCCGAGGCCCCGATAAATAGTGGCCATCCCCTAAAGGGAATCTAACTCGCAATGTTTATACATAATTCTGCTAAATGCGCCAGTATCAGGGTTGTAAAGACCAAAGGTCGCGACGGGGTGGTAAAATACTTTTGAGACACCCTCAAGCCTGAGGTGCAGTGTAATGCTAAGGGGCTACGGCATTAATTTCCGGATGAGGTAGTTGTCGTCTACCTTTACAACTTTCCATTCGTCATTGAGTATCAGGTGCCAGCCATCGCCTGAAAGATGATTTTTTGCCTCTGCAAAATTTCTGGCGGTAACTCTCACAGTCCGCAGATTATAGGAGACAAGTGCTCCTCCCTTTTCCACGGTAAGCTTGCCCCAGTTATCCGACACCCTGATAGAGTTATATATGGTTCCAAGTGTGTCGAGAGATCTGATCTCTTCCGGCTCAAAATCGAAGTAGGGACTTTCCAGTTCAATATAGACCACAGGCTTTTCGGTAAAGCCGGATATCTGCTTGTGAATACCTTCACGAATATCTGCAAGGCGCTGTTCCTCTTCAGTGTAAATACTTTCAACATCATAGCCAAGGGCCAGGCTTCCTGCCACGTCCCTGCATATAGCCGGTAGCTTAATATTGTAAATATCCCTGACAACATTGCCAAGATCAACAGTGTCGGCCTTAATTGCCTTGAAATCATATCCTTTCTGCCAGGCAAGCCAGGCGTAGAGTGCCCCGTGAATATAGGCGTATGAACGCGAATAAGACTGGTAATTATAGGTCCGGTCGAGATCATCGGTAAGGTATTTCACAACCTCATCATCAGATTTACAGCAAAGAAGTGTGTATGTGAAAGTTGTCAAGCCTTCCCAGCATTCAAAGCTATTCTCCTCCGTTATCTCCTGCGGATACTGTTCCCTTCTGGCTCCCCTGAAAACTAGGGCATCACGGATGGATTGCTCACGATGTTCCCCAGATGAAGCAAGAGCATTCTTCAAGGCTCTCCATTCAAGTTTGAGCCAGAGCCTTGAATTTTTCTCGTCCATTGATCTTATGAATGTGCCAGATGGCTTAATGCCGGAACTCCTCCTGAAGGCATGAAAGAGACCATGAACGGCCCTCGTTGTAATCCTGAAGGTGTCTTCAGCCGGGGGGAGCGGCGCTGTCCCATACAGAGTGCCACCGAAAATAACACCGGCATTATCGAGTACTTTTTCGCGGGGGAAAGTACCGGTGTAGACACCATCCTTTAATTTAAGAATACCCTCTGCATCGGGTTTGTTCGCGAAAATCTTTCGTGTAGGCCTGTCTACAAACATCACCGGCCCATAGAGGTTTTTTCCCCAGAGCTTACCTCCATCCCTGTTGCAAAAATTTTCAACCTGGGTGAAATACCAGCTTGCTTTTTCAGAAGAAAAATAGGTATCCGTCTTCTTTTTTGAACAGCTTAGTGGTATTATAAGTACCAGGATATATATCCATTTTCGCATTTCCCGGAATTAGCTGGGCAAAAGTAATGAAAATTACTATATGGAGAATAGTCGACAAAGTTCATTTGCACAGACCACTTAAATATATATTTTTGTTTCACTAAATTTAAAGAAGATGAAGAACAGCGAGATTCAGATGAATCCTAACGAACTTGTCCAGTTTCTTAAAAAGCCTGCATGCGATTTTACCAGGGATGATATTATAAGATTCATAGAGGCGAAAGGGATAACAATGCTTAATTTCAGGTATATAGCTGAAGACGGAAAGCTTAAGACCCTTAATTTTGTACCCTCAAGCCGCGATCACCTCGAGACTATCCTCTCAACGGGTGAAAGAGTTGATGGATCGAGCCTGTTCTCATTTATCGAATCAGGTTCCAGCGACCTTTATATTATACCTAAGTTCAGAACAGCTTTTGTCAATCCCTTCACCGAGAAGCCAACTCTTGAGATACTCTGCTCCTTTTACAACAGTGAGGGAAAACCTCTTGAGAGCTCCCCGGAATATATTCTCAGGAAGGCTTATATACGGTTCCGGGACAAGACAGGACTAAGGATGAAGGCATTTGGAGAACTTGAATTTTATATCAAGTCATTCCGCGATGATCTCTACCCGCTTATTGACCAGAAAGGCTATCACCAATCCAAGCCATTCGCTAAATTCGAGGATCTGAGAGTTGAAGCGCTTCAGCTTTGTGCAAGGGCAGGGTGCAAAATAAAATATGGACATTCCGAGGTCGGCAGCTTCTCAAAGGATAATGAAGACTATGAACAGCATGAGATAGAATTTCTCCCGGTTGAAATGGATGAGGCTGTCGATCAGCTTGTTGTTTCGAAGTGGATACTCCGGATGCTTGGTTATGAGTATGGGGTTGAAATCAGCTTTGCACCAAAGATAACTGTCGGGAAAGCAGGATCAGGCATGCACATTCATATGATGCTTGAGAAGGACGGTGATAATGTGATGGTTGAAAACGGGGCATTAAGCGATACTGCCAAAAAAATGATAGCAGGCGTTCTGGATCTCTCAAAAGCCCTTACGGCATTTGGTAATACGATTCCAACATCATACTTAAGGCTTGTTCCGGACCAGGAGGCACCCACCAGCATCTGCTGGGGAGACAGGAACAGGTCAGTACTTATGAGAGTCCCGTTAGGATGGATAGGTGCAACTAACATGCTTAAGGATGCAAATCCGATAGATGATTTTGAGATATCAGGCTTCTCAAAGAAACAGAGTGTTGAATTACGATCACCGGATGGATCAGCCGATATTTACAAGCTTTTTGCCGGTCTCGTGATTGCTGTTGAGCATGGACTGGGAATGAAGGATGCACTGAGAAGAGCCTCTGATCTGTATGTGAATTACAATATATTCAGGGAGAAAGATTCAAAGAGGCAGAAGCTTGAATCTCTACCATCGTCATGCTGGGAATCGGCCGACTGTCTGGAAGAGAAGAGAAGCTTCTTCGAGAGAGATAATGTTTTCCCTGCCGGGGTCATAGATAACGTTATAACAAAGCTTAAGTCGTACGACGATAGGGAGCTGAGCAGGAAGCTATTCAACAAGAATGATGAGATCAGGAAACTGGTAGACCAGTTTCTTCACTGTAGTTGATCTCACCCCTTGAAAGGTTGTTTTCAGCACTGGCTGCCTTAATGCTTACATTCAGTTCAAAGCCGATGAGGAGGGCTATCGAGTTCAGATATAGCCAGATCATAATTACTATCAGGGTTCCGATAGAGCCATATAGCTTATTATACTGGCCGAAATGATTTACGTAAGCAGAGAATCCAAGTGAGGTAAGCATAAAAAGTAAAGTTGCGAATATAGATCCGGGTGATATGAATCTGAAATCCGATTTTTTTACCGGTGCAAGCCAGTAGAGGAAGGAGATGGCAAGCAGGAGGAGCGATGCAATAACCATCCATTTCAGTATCATAATCAGGTAGTAAACAATATTTTTCTTCAGGTAATGCAGGGTAACAAGCCTTGTTATAGCCATCTTCCCAAAAATCAGCATAGAGCAGGCAAAAGCAATAAGGACGAAGACAACCAGCAAAAGTATTATGGATATCTTTCTCTGGTCGAACCACGTCCTGGAGCGAAAACGATGTGATGAGACAACAAATGCGTTTATTGTTGCATGTATCCCGTTGGTTGAGAAGATGATTGTTGCGATAAACATAAAGATCAGAAACCCTCCGCTCTTTCTTGTTATAACATCAATTATCGTAGCCTGCATGAATGAGTAAGCCTCGGTTGGAGCAATATTCTCAAACAGCTTTATGAGCTCCTGCTTAAGGTTTGGAACCGGGATGAAAGGGATGAGTGTAAACAAGAAGATTGAAGCCGGAAGAATTGCCATAAGCATGTTGAAGGCTATCGAAGATGCCCTGGTAACAAGCACACCCTTCCCGAATCCCTTTACCACGAATTTGAAAACATTGCTCAGTGGAACACCTTCGAAGCCGGGCAGAACTAAATTTCTTGGTAAACTCAGGATTTTAAATCGCGATTGTTCCTTCATAAACTATTCGCTACTTGCTTTCAGGCTCATATCCAGACTTTTAAGATGGTGGGTAATTGCACCTACGGAGATAAAGTCGACTCCGCAATCTGCGTATTTCCTTATATTTTTGAGGGTTATCCTGCCCGATGATTCTGTTTCAAACCTCCCGTTAATAATTTTAACAGCGGAAAGTGTATCCTTAACGCTGAAATTGTCGAGCATTATCCTCTCGATACCGCCAATAGCGGCTATCTCCTCTACCTCTTCAAGGTTTCTCGCCTCAATCTCGATCATGAGTTCCAGCCCCTTTCTCTTAAGATAATCGTGGGTTTTCTCGATAGCCGGCCTTATTCCCCCTGCAAAGTCAATATGGTTGTCCTTAAGCATTATCATATCATAAAGCCCCATTCTGTGATTCATGCCGCCGCCAAGCCTTACAGCCTCCTTTTCGAGCACCCGCATCCCCGGAGCTGTCTTCCGGGTATCGAGAATTTTAGTTTTTAATCCACTAAGACTGGTCACATACTCATTCGTTGAGGTGGCTATACCGCTCATCCTTTGCATAATGTTAAGTACAAGCCTCTCCGCCTTAAGAATCGACTGCCGGCTCCCTTCCACAAAGAAAGCTATATCGCCGGGGCTGACCCTGGATCCGTCGCTGATGAATGTGTCAATTCTAAGGGATTTGTCAACTTCACTGAAAACATTAAAGGCAACCCTTACACCTGCAAGGATCCCCTCTTCTTTTATAAGTAGCTTTGCTTTTCCTGAAGCAGCTGCATTAATACATGCAAGCGATGAGTGATCCCCATCGCCAACATCTTCATTAAGGCAGTAAATAATAAAGTTCCGGAGCTCCTCTCTATTTTCCATCATCAGGTTCAATACGTATCTGGTGGATCAGAAGCTCGTTTCCAACTTTTTTAAGAAGAAAATAGACCCTGAAATCCCCCTTGTCGGTTTTAAGACTGCCGATAGCGTACTGCGCGTCATTTGTTCCACCCTGATGGCGGATAATGAAATCCCTTGTTCGGTACTCTGAAAAGAAATCCCTGAGAATTGTCTCAGCCAGATTCTTTTTATAGAAATCTTCCTTGCCAAGCAGCAGTATCTGGACAGTGGAGTTGATATACTTTGATAATTCCGTTGCATTGCCTGCCCTGAATGCCATAGGTATTCCGGCGGGGATCTTTACTTGTTCCTGCCCCATTGCTGTGTTAAGGGATAAAAGAATAAACAGAACAGGCAGATAACTTTTCCTAATCATGATAATCTTTTTAATGCAAGTCCTTTTCAGGCCAATGTGAATACAAATTTAATCAAATTCAAATAAGAAATGGCCGGGCCGATATCCAATTGTAATAAAGAAATATTAAATTGTTATTTTTGTATTCAGTTTTTGATAGCCGGAATACCCGATACTGCTGTTCAAAATGAAGATTACATTGGTGCAAACCGGTAAAACCGGCGAAAAATATATATCCGACGGTGTTGCGGAATACTCAGCAAGGATCAGAAAATATGCTCCATTCGAAACGATAACCATACCTGATCTCAGGAATACAAAAAACATGCCGCACGATGAGCAGAGACACAAGGAAGGCAGGCAGATTCTCCAGATGATCCTTAGCGATGATTTTGTTATTGTGCTTGACGATAAGGGGAAGGAGTTTACTACAAAAGAGTTTGCATCTCAGATTGAGAAGATATTTTTGCTGTCAAAAAAGCGCATGGTGTTCGTAATTGGAGGTCCGTGGGGCTTTTCCGCCGATGTTTTTACACGGGCAGATCTTAAGATATCACTCTCAAGGCTGACATTCTCTCATCAGATGGTACGGTTATTATTCGCTGAACAATTGTACCGGGTCTTTACAGTAATTAAGGGGGACCCATATCATCATGAATAATTATCTGTCAGACAGCAAACGGGTGAGGGGTATCCTGGTGATTCTTGTACTCCTCATTATCATTCTGGCTAAACTGGCAGAATCGGCCTACTTCGGATCCTTCGAATACCGCCTTCGGACGAAAAAGTTAAACAGGATACTGGCGTCAAAAGATGCGATTATCGGCAACAGCCTTGTAAACCTGAGAAGCTACCTTGGAAAAGGCGAGGATATTGATACTGTTTCACAGAGCAACGTCATTAAAACATTAAACAGTGAGGGAATTACATTACTCTGGTATCTC
>JBBIIS010000018.1:0-15945 GCA_037446375.1 Bacteroidota bacterium
CGCCTTTGTGCTTACAAAGATCGGGATAATAACACCTCAGTTTCTCATAAAGTACCGCCGGCATTCTATCGTTGTGATATTTATTATAGCTGCCATCATAACTCCACCCGATGTCTTTTCACAGACACTTGTGGCCATACCTCTGCTTTTGCTTTTTGAAATAGGTGTTCTTGTTTCCAAAGCAGTTTACAGGCAAAAACAGAAGGATCGCGAGAAATTCTTTAATGATGGCGAAGATACCGTTACCGCTGGTGCAGCAGACTGATTAACAATCTTTTTTTAACTTTGCCCAAGGCTTGATATTGAACCATTTAAAAAGATCATGAAAATCCCGACCAGTGCCAATCTAAAAATACCAACCCTCATCGCCCTGGGGTTAATATTTATAATTTTTATCAGTGTTTCCTGTAAAAAAGCCCTTCCCATCCCGGTTGCACAGATAAGCAACACAACATTTAATGTTTATGAGGATGCTTCCGGAGGGACAATAACACTTCCTGTCACTCTTTCAGGAACATACGACAAGACTGTTACCGTTGATTATACCACAGTTGATGGTACTGCTCTTGCCGGTAAGGACTATACGACCGCCTCGGGAACAATCTCAATACAGCCGGGGCAGAAAGACGTATCCTTTACTCTAAATATAATACAGGATACCGCAAAGAAAGAAGACACCTCTTTCAAGGTTGAATTCAGCCATCCCGTAAACTGCACCCTGGGCGGAACTGAATTAGTAATAAAAATAAACAACACCGATTATGCAAGCCTTGTTTGGAGCGATGAATTCAGTACTTCTCCCCTCGATCCTGCAACATGGAACTACGAACTTGGCGGTGGCGGATGGGGAAATGCTGAACTGGAGACATACACCAATTCCTCCTCAAATGTTCATATAGATACGGGCTACCTCCATATTACAGCCACAAAAGAGGGCACAAGCTATTTCTCCGGCCGTCTTACGACACAGGGGAAAAAGGCATTCACACACTGCAGGGTGGATGTCCGTGCCAAGCTTCCTGATGGACAGGGCCTATGGCCCGCACTATGGATGCTGGGAAGTAATATAACATCAGCAGGCTGGCCTTCTTGCGGCGAGTTGGATATTATGGAACTGCTTGGCCAGAATCCCTCGAAAGTCTATGGAACCGTTCATTGGGACCAGTCAGGCCATGTCTCCTCAGGCGGATCGACAATCCTAACTGGCGGTACTTTCAGCTCGGGATTCCATATCTTCAGTCTCATCTGGGCTCCTAACCATTTGCAATGGCTTATCGATAACAAGCCTTATCTCTATCTTAACAGGAGCCAGGTAAGCGGATTCCCCTTCGATCTTCCCCAGTTCTTCATCTTCAATGTTGCTGTAGGAGGGAACTGGCCACTGGCTCCTGATGCAACAACAGTTTTTCCGCAAAACATGATAGTTGACTACATAAGAGTATATCAGTAGAGATGAAACTTCATACAAAAGATCTTGTCAAGCGCTACCACACAAGGACTGTTGTGGATCATGTTTCAATCGAGGTTGAACAGGGAGAGATAGTTGGACTTCTTGGACCCAATGGCGCAGGAAAGACAACATCCTTCTATATGATAGTGGGCCTGATAAAGCCTGACGGAGGGCAGATCTTCCTCGATGAGGAGGATATAACATCACTGCCTGTCTATAAAAGGGCAAGGCTTGGCATCGGTTACCTTGCGCAGGAGGCCTCAGTTTTCCGGAATATGTCGGTAGAAGACAATATAAGAGCAGTCCTGGAAATGTCGGGCCAGCCTGAGAAAGACCAGAAAGACAGGCTTGAAGAGCTTCTTGAAGAATTCGGCCTTAACAAGATTCGCAAGAGCAAGGGGATCCAGCTCTCAGGTGGCGAAAGAAGAAGGACAGAAATCGCAAGGGCCCTTTCATTAAAGCCGAGGTTCATACTGCTCGATGAACCATTTGCAGGTGTCGATCCTATCGCTGTTGAAGACATACAGAGTATTATATCTCATCTCAGAAGCAAAAACATAGGCATTCTTATCACAGATCACAACGTCCACGAGACTCTTTCAATTACCGACAGAGCCTATCTTGTCTTTGAGGGAAGAATACTTATGTCGGGCACTGCTTCTCAATTAGCTGAAGACGAACATGTAAGAAAGGTATACCTTGGAAAGAACTTTGAGCTTCGTCGCTAAAATTACATATTTGATATAATAATAATTTTCAGTACTTTTGCCGGACTTTTTTTATCGCGGATGTGTCGTAATTGGTAGCCGAGCAAGACTTAGGATCTTGTGTCTTCGTGACGTGGGGGTTCGAGTCCCTTCATCCGCACAAATCTACAAACCGCCTGCAACGATGCTTATCAGTGCGTTTTGGCGGTTTTTTGAATATATAATTAACTATTGATTAAATGAATATTACCAGGGAAAACATCAGTGATCTGAATGCGCTTCTTAAAGTGGATATCAAAAAGGTTGACTATGCAGAAAGCGTTGAAAAAGTACTCAGGGATTACCGTAAAAAGGCAAATGTGAAAGGATTCCGCCCGGGAATGGTCCCGATAGGGATGATAAGGAAAATGTATGGTAAGGCGGTTCAGCTTGATGAGATAAATAAGCTCGTTTCAGATAATATCAGGAAATATCTTGCCGATGAGAAGATCGAGATCCTTGGAGATCCGCTTCCAGACAATGATGAGAATGAACATATCGATTTCGATACCCAGGCGGATTTTGTATTCAAATTTGAAGTGGGCCTTACCCCGCAGTTCGAACTGAACCTTAGCAAGAAAAACAAGGTCACCTGCTACAATATCACTATTGATGAAAAGATGAGAAACGACTATATAAGCAATTATACCAGGCGTTTTGGTGAGTTTAAAAATGAGGAGCTGACAGGTGATACGGATATGCTTAAAGGTAACATTGCTGCACTCGGTGAAGATGGGCAACCTGTTACCGGAGGACCAGCCGCAGAGAATGCCGCACTTACAATATCCGTCATCAAGGACGAGGATATCAGGAAGGAATTTATTGGCAGGAAAAAGGGGGACATTATCGATTTTGACCTGAGGAAAGCTCTTCCGAACGATTATGAAATAGCTGGTATTCTGAGAAAGCAGAAAGACGAGGTTGCTGATGTGAACGGGATTTTCAGGTTCTCAATTGCCGAGATCAACCGCTTCATACCTGCAGAGATCAACAAGGAGCTTTTTGACAAGATCTATGGAGAAGGCGCCATATCGACTGAAGAGGAATTCAATGCAAAAGTTGAAGAGGAGATTACAAAAAACCTGAAGAATGAGAGCGATTATAAGCTCGGAGTAGATATAAAGAAGCTTGTACTCGAGAAGGCTGATTTTGCCCTGCCCGAAGATTTCCTTAAACGATGGCTGCTTGCTGTAAACGAAAAAACCACACAGGATCAGATCGATAAGGAATTTGACACTTTCAAAAAGGATCTCAGATGGCAGCTCATCCGTAATAAGGTGGCTAAGGAAAATGATATAAAGATCTCCGAAGAAGAGCTGCATCACGAGGCAGAGAACCTTACCCGTTACCAGTTCCAGCAATACGGCCTGTTCTATGCCAGTGATGAACAGATCCATAACTATGCCCATGAGATGCTCAACAGGGAGGAAGATGCAAAGAGGATAGCTGAACGGATCCTCGAGGAAAAAGCTATCGAAAAGCTGAGGGAAGTCGTTAAGCTTGAAGACAAGAGCATTTCAGCCGAAGAGTTCAATAAGCTTTTTGAATAGAGATCATTGCCTTAATTTGTAATTTCAGATTTTATTATCTTTGATAGTTAAAATAAAATACACCATGAATAATTTTGATGATTTCGGGAAATATGCAAGAAGCAAAAAAGGGCTGAGCAGTCTGTCGCTCCACAAGTATGCTTCAATCTACAGCAACTATATCTCTCCTACAATTATTGAAGAGAGACAGCTGAATATTGCTACAATGGATGTTTTTTCACGCCTGATGATGGACAGGATAATATTCCTTGGCCTTCCGATCGATGATTATGTTGCCAATATAATCCAGGCGCAGCTCCTCTACCTCGACTCAACAGATCCGGGCAAGGATATCCAGCTGTATTTTAACACTCCGGGAGGTTCGGTATATGCCGGACTGGGAATATACGATACTATGCAGTACATATCTGCCGACGTCGCAACCATTTGCACCGGCATGGCAGCTTCAATGGGCGCCATTCTTCTTACCGCCGGCACTAAGGGGAAGAGATCTGCCCTGAAACATTCAAGGATAATGATCCACCAGCCTATGGGCGGTGCAGAGGGCAATGCCTCCGATATTGAGATCACTGCCAGGGAGATTCTTAAGCTAAAGAAGGAGCTCTATCAGATAATCGCACTCCATTCAGGAAATGAATACGAGAAGGTGGAAAAGGATTCGGACAGGGATTACTGGATGACATCGATCGAGGCTAAGGAATATGGCATGATCGACGAAATACTCCAGAAGAACTCAACTGATAAGAAGTAGCAATGGATAAGTGCTCATTCTGCGGCAGGACTAAAAAAGAGGCCAACATGCTCGTCGCCGGGCTTGAGGGCCATATTTGTGACCACTGTATTGAACAGGCTCACAGTATTATGACCGAAGAACTGGGCAATAAATCAAATATAGCTTTCGATACGATTAATCTCCTCAAACCTGCTGAGATCAAAGCCTTTCTCGATCAGTACGTGATTGGCCAGGACAGGGCAAAGAGGATAATCTCGGTTGCTGTTTACAACCACTACAAACGGCTTATGCAAAAGCCCGATTCGGAGGACATCGAGATTGAAAAATCGAATATTATCCTTGTCGGCGAAACAGGTACCGGGAAAACACTGCTTGCAAGAACAGTTGCCAAGATGCTGCATGTACCTTTCACAATTGTTGATGCAACGGTCCTTACTGAGGCAGGCTATGTCGGAGAGGACATAGAGAGCCTTTTGACACGCCTTCTCCAGAATGCCGATTATGACGTAAAAGCAGCTGAACGGGGAATAGTTTTTATTGACGAGATCGACAAGATCGCCAGAAAAGGAGATAACCCTTCAATAACCCGCGATGTATCGGGAGAAGGTGTTCAGCAGGGACTGCTGAAGCTTCTTGAAGGATCAATAGTCAATGTACCGCCCCAGGGTGGAAGAAAACATCCTGAGCAAAAAATGATACCCGTTGATACAAAGAACATTCTTTTCATTTGTGGCGGAGCATTTGAGGGCATACAAAAAAAGATCGCGCTAAGGTTGAATACGCAGGTTGTTGGCTATGGTGCATCTCAGGACAGGGAAAGGATCGATAAAAATAATCTGCTGCAGTATATTGCACCACAGGATCTAAGGGCCTTCGGGCTGATTCCCGAAATTATAGGCAGGCTTCCTGTGCTTACTTTCCTAAATCCCCTGGACAGGGCGGCACTGAGACGGATACTTACAGATCCGAAAAATGCACTTGTAAAACAGTACGTGAAACTGTTCAGCATGGATAATATCGAGCTGAATTTCACCGATGAAGTTCTTGAGTATATTGTCGACAAATCTATTGAATTCAAGCTTGGGGCCAGAGGATTGAGATCTATCTGTGAGGCCATAATGCTTGATGCAATGTTCGAGATGCCTTCCGCGGATAATAAAGAACTGACAATCACTACCGACTATGCCAGAAGGAAGATGGAGCAGATCGACCTGAAGATACTCAAGGCATCATAATCTACGTCCTGGCCCTCTCCTGACTTTATCCTACTTTTTTCTCCGGTAAATTATGTATGAATAAGTGGGAATCGAATCCTGATCGCCATTAAACTCTTCCGTTTCTGCAGCCTCCCACTCCTTTTCACTAATCACTGGAAACCATGTATCAGCAGGTGCGTTTCTGTGTATCCTTGTAATATAGAGCCTGTCGGCAATTGGCATAAATTGCCTGTAAACGCTTCCTCCTCCCATTATAAAAACCTCCTCGCAATCGCTGCTCTTGTTTATCGCATCATCCACCGAATAGGCTGTGATGCTACCATCTATGCTCTCACCTGGTATATCGGTGAGCACAATATTTCTCCTTCCCGGTAAAGGCCTTTTTGGCAGTGACTCCCATGTACGCTTTCCCATAATGACACAATGGCCCAGGGTGAGTTTCTTGAACCGCTTAAGATCTTCAGGTATCTTCCAGAGGAGGTCATTGTCTTTCCCTATTCCGTAATCTTCCGATATTGCTACTATTAGTGAGATCATTTATTTCTTATCTTTTTTAAATTTTTACCCCCTACCCAACCTTCCCCCAAGGGGGCAGGAGTCAATTATTTTTATCATTTCCCCTTGGGAGCAAACAGGAAAGGGGGTCTCTTTTACACTGATATATCTCCCTTTATATTTGGATGTGCAATATAATCCTTAAGCGTAAAATCATCAAACCTGAATTTCAGTATATCTTTTACGTTCTGATTAATGACCATTTCAGGAAGTTGGTATGGCTTTCTTGTAAGCTGAAGCTTCACCTGTTCAATATGGTTCTGATAAATGTGTGCATCTCCAAGTGTATGGATGAAATCTCCAGCTTTTAATCCTGTTGCCTGTGCCACCATCATTGTTAGAAGGGAATAGGATGCGATATTAAAAGGAACACCGAGGAATATATCGCAGCTTCTCTGGTAGAGCTGACAGGAGAGCCTTCCTTCTGCCACATAGAACTGGAACATAACATGGCATGGCGGAAGAGCCATCTTTTCGATTTCGGCGACATTCCAGGCATTCACAATAAGCCTTCGTGAATCAGGTGATTTTTTTATACTCTTAATCACATTCAGGAGCTGATCCGTCTTACTACCGTCAGCTGATGGCCATGAGCGCCACTGGTAGCCGTAAACAGGGCCAAGGTTACCATCGGCATCGGCCCATTCGTCCCATATTGTGACACCGTTGTCGTGAAGGTATTTAATGTTTGTATCGCCGCTTATGAACCAGAGCAATTCATGTATTATAGACCTGAGGTGCAGCTTCTTTGTGGTGAGTAACGGAAAGCCATCTTCGAGATTGAACCTCATCTGGTAACCGAAAACACTGATCGTTCCGGTTCCTGTCCGGTCATCTTTCCTCACTCCGTTCTTCAAGACATGATCAAGCAGGTCAAGGTATTGCTTCATTCAGGAGGCCTTTTATTTTGGAGATATCCTGGCAGCCCACCCACCGCCAGGGGCGAGATGGATCTTCAGGCTGGTCTCCGGTTGTGCGTCAATTTTCAGATGCCTGTAATCCTGAGCGAACCTGTCAGCATTTACTCCATCCTGGAAAATTTCAACTAAATAATTTCCCTTTTCAAGAAAAGAGAGATCAAGTTCAAAGTCGCGCTGGACCCAGTTTGTAAGACCTCCTACAAACCACTCTTTCCCTGAGCGCCTTGCCAATAGCAGATAATCTCCCACTTTAGCCTGAAAAACCCTGATATCATCCCATACCACAGGAACTTTCGAAATAAAATCAGTGCACTCCTGCTCCTTTGTATAATTTGACGGGCTGTCCGCAAGCATCTGCAGAGGGCTTTCGAAAACAATATATAATGCCATCTGATGAACTCTTGTTCCCTGGCTGGATGGCCTGCTGAATACCGGTTTGAAATTTCCTTTTTCCATATTGATCATTGCCCCCGGGGTATAGTCCATCGGACCAGCCACCATTCTCGTGAAAGGCAGGGTGACATCATGGGCCGGAGTGATATCCATGCTCCATTTGTCATTTTCAAGTCCCTTCACTCCCTCACGAGTAAGTGCATTCGGATATGTCCTGTTAAAGCCGTCGGGCTTGTATGCACCATGAAAATCAATTAACATATGATGCAAAGCAGCTTTTTCAGCAGCCTGGTAATAGAACCTTACCATCTTCTGATCGTCACGCTGCATGAAATCGACCTTTACTCCCTTTACTCCCCATGCGGAGTATTGATCGAGGGCCTTGTCCATCTGATCGTAAAAAGTCTTCCAGACAACCCATAAAATAACCCCCACGTTTTTACTCTGCCCATAGTCGCAAAGGGCCTTTATATCGAGGTTATTCTCCACTTCAAGAACATTTCCCAGCTTATACCACCCCTCATCAAGAATTACATATTGCAATCCGTTCTTTGCCGCAAAATCAATGAAGTACTTATAAGTTTCCATATTGATCCCGGCCCTGAAATCCACTCCATAAACATTATTTGCATTCCACCAGTCCCATGCAACTTTTCCTGGCTTTATCCAATCAGTATCCTTGAGCCTGTTTGGTGCACCAAGCCTGTAGGTGAGTGTGCTTTCCAGCAACCCGCCATCGTCGGGCGATATCACAAATGCTCTCCATGGGAATGTGCGTGTTCCTGCTGTCCTGGCAATATAATCCCTCACCGATGATACGTAGAGGTCACGGTCGCGAACAAGCTTTTCTTCAGACGGGTATTGAGGCCATACACCTGCAAGCCGGTTTGGCCCAGCTCCTTTAAGCCACATTCCGGGATATTCTTCAATAGAAGACTCGCTCAGCAGAACATTTACACCACCGGCCCTGAACAGGACAGGCAGGCTTGCAAGGTTCCTCCCGGATATTGTATCAAGTGTTGTGAATAAGAATAAATTTTCATTGTGCGACATAAAGCTTTTTTCTGACGGGAACCATGAGGTTGATCCCTCAGGCAGCTGCATATCGGATACCTCATTTTTTATTGTCAGGGAATCGGCTGAGGCAGTTTCAAACCTGTATGCCAGTCCGTCGTCATAAGCCCTGAAGGTAAGGTTCCAGCCCGACTTGAAGGATACTGTAATAAAATTGTAAATATCCGGAATTTCAGATTTCTTGAATGAAACGACAGGCTTGATCATTTCATTGCGGCTGCCGTTCAGGGATTTTCTTACTGCCTCATTAACTCCTAGTATCCTGCCATCCGAAAGCATCAGCTCTATCCTGTCGGATTTTATTATTTCTTTATTGTCGTAATATGCCGACCATACAATCTCCTTGCCAACATAAATATTCACTGATATTTTACCATCCGGGGAGCTGATCCTGTAATCCTTGGGTGAAGCTGATAAAAAAGCTGCGAAAAGCAAAAGCAGCGTTAATATAACCTTGTTCATATTTAGCTATTTATAGCGATAAATAATAATTCATATTCAATTTCATTCGATAAAATAAACCCGGGAGGCAGAATGAATCCTGTCATATGATCATCCGGAAAAGGAGATGTCATTTCAGGGTTCTTTTTCTCCTCTCAATTTCGTCCCTGATTGCAGCTGCACGCTCATAGTCTTCTGTCTTAACAGACTCATCTATCATCTTATACAGTTCCTCGTCCGCATATGAGCCAAACTTTGTCACATCCGGGTCAAATACCGATTCATCCTCTCTTGCTCCTGGGGTATCCGGGCCTGAGGGAGAGATTGTGATACCTGCCTTTTCGAGGATCTCCTCCGTTGTGAAAATTGGGCAGCTGAACCTTAATGCAAGAGCAACGGCATCTGATGTTCTGCTGTCGATAGTGTATTCCTTCTCCCCGTTCGTACACAGAAGCTTAGAAAAGAAGACTCCCTCCTCAAGCTTGAATATGAAAACTTCGGCTACCGAGATATTGAAGGAATCGGCAAAGCTTTTAAACAGATCGTGGGTGAGGGGCCGCGGAGGATCGAGATTTTCGAGCTTTATTACAATCGACTGCGCCTCAAAGCCTCCGATTATTATGGGAATACGTCTCTCGCCATCGTCATCGATCAGAACAAGTGCATAGGCTCCCGATTGGGTCTGGCTGTATGAAATCCCTAAAACCTTCAGCTTAATTCTCTTCATTTCACCAACTTAAGTAGCAGATAATATCTCCTCCGACACACAATGTATCAGACAAATATAAAGATTAAAAGATGCATCCGCCAGTGGAACATGTCATTATTTATTAACTTTTAACAATGGCATGCAGCTGCCATTATTAAAAACCTTATCACATCGCTGCACTTAGCATTTCATAAAAAAAAGGCTCCACAGGTTTGTAAATAATTCATTTTTTATATCTTTGCAGTCCAAAATAAATAAATCCACTGGGGCAACAGGAAGTCATACGTTTGAAAGAGCATATGCGCCTCACGGAGTAACATAACTAAAATAGAGATGTACGCAATCGTAGAAATTGCCGGTCAGCAGTTTAAGGTGGAAGAAGGAAAAAAGATCTTTGTTCATCGTCTTGAGGCTGAGAATGGCAAAAAGGTAGAATTTGATCAGGTTCTTTTAATTGAGGACAATGACAAGATAGTGATCGGGGAACCGGTTATTAAAGATGCACTCGTAGAAGGTAAGGTGCTCGAACAGCTCAGAGGCGACAAAGTGATCGTTTTCAAAAAGAAAAGGAAAAAAGGGTACAGGGTCAAGAATGGTCACCGCCAGTATTTCACACAGGTAGAGATCGTTAGTATAAAGGAAAAAGCTGTCAGAAAAGCCGCCAAAAAAGAAGAGGTTGTTACAGCAGAAGCTACTGAAGAAAAGCCTGTAGCTGAAAAGAAACCTGCAGTGAAAAAGACCGCGACAGCCAGCGAATCTAAAGGAATTACCAAAAAAGCAGCCAAAGAGGCTCCGGCTGCGAAGAAAGCATCACCAAAAAAATCAGCAAAATAGGCTGATAAAAAAGTAATAACAGATCTTATAAATATATAACCATGGCACACAAGAAAGGAGCAGGCAGTTCACGTAACGGTCGAGATTCAGAAAGTAAAAGACTGGGTGTGAAACTATTCGGCGGTCAGAAGGTAAAAGCTGGCAGTATTATAGTCCGCCAGAGGGGTACAGTGCATAATCCGGGTACCAACGTGGGTATCGGAAAGGACCATACTCTTTTTGCACTTGTTGACGGCGAGATCGAATTCAAAAGAAAAAGGGATAACAGATCATATGTTTCTGTTAAACCATTAAGCGAATAACGCAGAGTATTCAGGCTCCTTAAAATTCTTTCAGGCGACTGGAAGTCAATATCGGGAGTTTTTAATAATTTTGAAGCAGGCTTTATCGGCCTGCTTTTTTTATTAATATATTTCAAAATGCTGACAATAAATCTCATCCGTGAAAAGAAAGACTTTGTGATCGAAAGACTTAAAATCAAGAATTTTGATGCCTCTGTAATTGTTGAAAAGATACTTAACCTTGATATCGCCCGCAGGGAGGCACAGACAAGATCCGACACCTTCCAGGCAGATATGAACCGGATCTCCAGAGAGATAGGCCAGCTAATGAAGGATGGAAAGAAGAATGAAGCTGAAGCAGCAAAGGTAAAAACATATTCCCTCAAGGAGGAGATAAAAATCCTTGCTGATAAGCTTATCTCAATAGATGCAGAGCTTAAGAATGAGATAGTTAAGCTTCCAAATCTTCCGCACGGATCTGTTGCTCCGGGAACGGGAGCCGATAGTAATGTTAAGGTCCGTGAAGGCGGCATAATAAAAGAGATTCCGGAACCTGCCCTCCCCCACTGGGATCTTATTAAAAAATACGATATAATAGATTTCGATCTTGGAATAAAGCTTACAGGCGCCGGATTCCCGGTCTATAAAGGAAAGGGAGCCAAGCTCCAGAGGGCTCTGATAAATTTTTTCCTCGACATGGGAGAAAAGGCAGGATACAGGGAGATTCTTCCCCCGATAGTAGTAAATGAAGATTCAGGCTTTGGTACTGGCCAGCTACCCGATAAGGAGGGTCAGATGTACCATGTTACAATTGATAATTTCTACCTGATTCCAACGGCAGAGGTGCCAGTTACAAATATCTACAGGGATGTTATTCTTAATGGCGAGGATCTGCCTATGAAGAACATGGCTTACACTCCCTGTTTCAGAAGAGAGGCTGGTTCGTGGGGAGCACATGTAAGAGGACTGAATCGCCTGCACCAGTTTGATAAGGTAGAAATTGTACAGATAGCTCATCCCGATAAATCATATGAATCGCTTGATCAGATGGTCGCACATGTTGAAAGCCTTGTTTCGGGGCTTGATCTTCCTTACAGGATTATGAGGCTTTGCGGCGGTGATATGTCATTTACATCAGCAGTAACTTATGATTTTGAAGTATGGTCAGGTGCACAGAAAAGATGGCTTGAGGTAAGCTCAGTTTCAAACTTCGAATCATTCCAGTCAAACAGGCTCAAATGCAGGTTCAGGGATAAGGGTGACAAGCAGACAAGACTTGTCCATACCCTTAACGGAAGTGCTCTCGCACTGCCCAGGATAGTTGCCGCAATACTTGAAAACAACCAGACTGATAAGGGTATAAAAATCCCGGCTGTACTTGTTCCATTCACAGGTTTCAACCTTATAAACTGATTTTCATCCTGCAGAGGCAATGAACCGGGTAAAAAAGTCCTATTTCTATGCAGGACTCTCAGTCCTGTTCTGGTCGACGATCCCGACAGTCTTTAAGATCGGTCTTGGTGAGCTTGATGTTCTTGCAATGCTTTCCATTGCCACATTCACATCTACCATCACTCTTTTTATTATTCTTGTTGCAGGGGGGAAATTGGAGCTTCTTCGCAGAACGACTGTCAGGGAATTGCTTGCATCTGCACTTCTGGGTCTGATAAATCCGTTTATCTATTATATTATACTTCTGCAGGCATACAAACTTCTCCCTGGTCAGGTTGCCCAGCCATTAAATATGATCTGGCCAATAATCCTTGTATTTCTGTCCGTTCCGATACTAAGGCAGAAAATACCCGTGAAGAGCTTCCTGGCTCTTTTTGTAAGCTTTGCAGGCGTATATATAATATCATCCCAGGGGCGACCATTTCATCCGGGAAGTTCCGATACCACGGGAGTGCTTCTGGCAACAGGAAGCTCATTCTTCTGGGCTCTGTATTTCATTTTCAATGTAATGGATAAAAGAGAAGAATCTGTCAAGCTTTTTACAAGTTTTATCTTTGCAGCAATATATCTTCTGGTTGCTTTGATTGTAACGGGCAAATCCTTGTCGGGGTTAAGCCTGAAAGGTTTAACCGCATCGGTTTACATGGGCCTGTTCGAGATGGGTATAACGTTCCTTTTCTGGCTTAAAGCTCTTCAGCTGTCAGAGACAAGCGACAAAGTGAGCAACCTTGTCTATCTTGCTCCCTTTATTTCGCTCGTGTTCCTATACTTTATAATAAAGGAGCCCGTTTATTATACCACACCGGTTGGTTTGCTCCTTATCATTTCCGGCATTTATGTCCAGAACAGGAAAAACAAACCAGTTAAATAATTGTTAGTTTTGTTATATTATAACTTTTATGACAGATATGAAAAAGCTAATCCTTGTCGCTCTGATATTTCCTTTGTTCATCACTTCGTGCAGGAAAAAAGATGTTCCCCCTGTTTACACCACCGATGAAATGGCCCGCGATCAGCTTTATGATATTATGAACCAGTACTATCTGTGGTATAATCTGATGCCTGTCGTTACGAAAGACGACTACAAGACACCCTATTCTCTTCTGGATGCTATGATGTATAAGACTCTTGACAGGTGGAGCTTTGTTGAAACATACGATCAGTACCAGGCACAGATGACCGGGACTTTTGTAGGACATGGAATAAGTATGGGATTAGATGCCTCCAACCAGGTAAGGATTGCGATGATATATAAGAATTCAGATCTCTACAGTAAGGGAGTAAGGCGCGGCTGGATAATTAAAACTCTTAATGGCACGGCTCTGGCACCAATTTTTATTAATAACGACGGAACTGCCTATAGTAATCTGATAGGGCCCTCAACAGCAGGCATAACAAACACATTTGTCTTTCAGACTCCGGCTGGAAAGGACTCCACTATTGCCTCAACAAAATCCTCATTTATAACCAATCCGGTGCTGGTTGCCGATACGCTTCATCTCAGTTCGGGGATTGCGGGGCATATTGTTCTCGACCAGTTCTTCCCTCCCGCCGACGTGGAGCTTGATACTGCTTTCGCATTTTTTAAGAGAAGCAATGTCACTTCTCTGATCGTCGACCTGAGATATAATGGCGGCGGTATGCTGGACCTTTGTGCAACAATGGCAAGCTACATTGCAGGTGCATCGTATGCAAATACCACATTCGTCGGCCTTGCCTATAACAATAAAAATACCGATCAGAATACTCTGTTCAAGTTCACTGCAGTGGCAAACCCGGTCAGTGTTTCAAAGATAGTTTTCATCAATACGAGAGGAACGGCATCTGCAAGTGAGGATCTGATAAACGGATTGAAACCCATTTTCAATTCAAATATTGTCTGCCTGGGTGACACCACAAACGGTAAGCCGGTTGGGATGAACGGGTTTCCATACAGTACCTCTTATGTGTTCTGGCCCATCTGTTTCAAAGTTGTGAATTCAAACGGGAATGGTGATTTTTACACAGGTATTCCTCCTGCAAAACTGGTTGCCGATGATATTACCCACGATTTCTCAGACAGGTCGGAATCGAACCTGAAAGAGGCAATTTATTATCTTGAACATGGTACCCTCTCATCAAAGGGAGAATACATTTTCAGACGTTCAGTCCTATTCAGTGAAAAGCCTGACAGGATGAATAACGCTTTCTTATTCAACAGGCAACATTAATCTATCTGACAGTTTGAAGAAAAAGGCTGAAGAGCGTATCATACTGGGCATAGACCCGGGAACAAATGTAACAGGTTACGGGGTTATTAAAGGAACCGGATCGGTTCCCCAACTTGTTACTCTCGGCTCTATAGACCTCGCTAAGCTTGGCGATCATTACCTCAAGCTTAAGCGTATCTTTGAAAGGACCGTCGGGCTGATAGATCAGTATCACCCCGACGAGCTTGCCATTGAGGCGCCCTTTTACGGCAAGAATGTACAATCGATGCTGAAGCTTGGAAGGGCCCAGGGAACTGCTATTGCGGCCGCCCTTTCGAGAAGTGTACCAATCTTTGAATATGCTCCGAGAAAAATAAAGATGTCAATAACCGGCCAGGGTGCAGCATCAAAAGAACAGGTAGCTGCAATGCTGAGAAGCATTCTGAAATTCAAGGAAGATGATATTATTCTAGACGCTACTGACGGGCTTGCTGCCGCCCTCTGCCATTTTTACCAGACCAATAATCCTGTTTCGGAAAAGTCGTATAACAGCTGGAAGGATTTTATAAGCAAGAATCCAAAAAGGCTTAAATAATCACTGGACGGCAACTGCAAGAGCCACAACACTTACCTTCACACCCTTAACTTTCAGAAGCTCAATGGCACAAGCCTCTATTGTGGATCCTGTTGTTATAACATCATCAACAAGAAGGATGTGCTTTCCTTCTATTGCCCCGGCACTGCGAACCTCAAAGATTCCCTCTACATTCAGCCATCTTTCGTAGCGCGATTTTCTTGTCTGGGTATCTGATCTTGAAACTCTCAGGAGAGATTTATTATCCACAGGTATTCGTGAAACCTCCGAGAGACCGGAACATATGCATCCGGACTGGTTAAAACCCCTTCTTCTCTTTTTAGATGGATGCAGTGGTACCGGGATGATAAGATCAATATCTTCAAGAAAACCTGATTCCTTCAGGCTTCTGCCATAGATCTTTCCAAAAAGTGTTCCTGCTTCCTTCAACCCGTCATATTTAAGCTTATGTATTATCCTTCTGATCCGGCTTCCTTTTGTGTAGTATGAGAAGGCAGATGCTTTTTCAATCAGGCATCTGCCCCAGAAAAGCTGGGCAACTGGGTTCTCCGGTTGCAGGTGAAAGTTGGTTCTGGGGATCTCGATATAGCATTGGGTGCATATAATGGCTTCATTTCTTACAAGAGATGTACCGCACCCGCAGCAGATCCGGGGGAAAAGAAGACTAAGGAAGTCATCCCAAAGATCAGTAAGATATCTCATGCAGCGAACAGAAACAACACCGGAAGTTAATTAATTCCTTCCGTAAAATAAAAAAAAAGTGATGTTGGTATATGATCAGATTATCTCTTTGCTGATCTTAGCAG
>JBBIIS010000018.1:15955-30002 GCA_037446375.1 Bacteroidota bacterium
AAAGCTTAAGCTTTGGCCTTTTGAAATTTATATCGTCCATCGTATTCATCGGTACAAGATGAACATGGACATGAGGTACTTCGAGGCCGATAATGGCAACCCCAATTCTCTGGCATGGAACCGCTTTCTCTATGGCCCGCGCGATCTTCCCTGAGAAGAGGATCAATCCCGACAAAGATGAATCATCGAGGTCGAATATGTAATCAGTTTCCTGTTTTGTTACTACCAGGGTATGGCCTTCATTCAGCGGGTTAATATCGAGGAAGGCAAAATAATTATCGTCTTCAGCAACCTTGTAGCACGGTATTTCACCCTTAATGATCTTTGTGAAAACAGATGCCATGTTTTTTAGTTTTTATCAGACAGATATCGAAATTATCTCAAATGGAATTATTCCCGACGGAACTTTGATCTGTACCTTGTCTCCAACTTTCCTGCCGATAAGTCCCTGTGCAATAGGAGAACTCACTGCGATCTTCCCCTGCTTAAGATTAGCTTCACTCTCGGGAACAATCTGGTACTCCATGGTACTGTTATTTGATGTGTTCCTTATCTTGACCTTGTTAAGTATCCTTACTGATGAAGTATCGATATTCGACTCATCAAGTATCCTTGAATGAGCAACAAGATCCTCAAGCTTTGAGATCCTGAGCTCCAGTAAACCCTGTGCCTCCTTGGCAGCGGCATATTCGGCATTTTCCGACAGGTCTCCCTTGTCTCTGGCCTCAGCTATCTGCTTGGAAATTGAAGGTCTTTCAACATTCCTGAGCTGATCAAGCTCTTCCTTCAGCTTCTGAAGACCATCTTCGGTTATGTAGATTACGTCGTTCATTTTCACTTCATTAGTTAAAAAAAAAGGAAGAATTCCTGGGAGACCGGAACTCTTCGTATCACAAATATATAAAAAAAAATTAAAAAATCAAAAATAATCCCGTGATTATTTGTTTCACAGTTATTTAAGCATATTCAGAATCATAAATCAGCTAAAAAGGCGGCATTGGCTCATTTCTTGTATTTTTTGGATCCGCGCTGTGTCGCAGATGCTCTTTTTTTCTTTTTTGCCTTCTCCCTGTCGGCGTTTTGTTTAGCATTATTCTTCATCCTTGCCTGAACTTCAGGCGACTGTATCTTGAATGCTCTTTTCTTTGAATTATCCACATAGTTAAAATAGTCCTGCTTTAGTTTGAGCTGCTTCTTTTCCTGTGCCTTCTTGGCCCTTTCCACTTTTGGCGACTCCCTGACCTTCGTTTTCTTCGTTTTTACTTTCCTTGTCTTTCCAAAAAGCGCCTTTTCGGGATTCTTACCCCTTGTCCTGCCAGACGATTGTCCATCTACAACTGTAAAGGCGGTGCAAAGAAGAATCGCGCATATTATTAGGGTCCTGTATGTCAATCTGCTCATCAATGGTCAATTATAATAATTTATGTTCTATAACGTTATAATCATGGCTGTAATATTAAATTTGCAGCATAAATGGCAGCCAATGGCTATAAAATCAAAAATAATCGTTTTTTTCTTAATTATCCTCCTGCCCTGCCTTCTTATGTCGTGTGCAAAAAATAAGAATGATGTTGTACCGACCGTCTATGTCAATTTCAGTATCAGCCTGAATGACCCTCAGTTTTACAATCTGCTTTCCCCGCTTACTTTTGCCTATGTCAATTCCGGTACAAACAACCTTGGTCCATCCGCAGCGGGATATGACGGGAACGGGATAATTGTATTCAGGACAATGGAAGATGAATTCTGTGCCTATGACAGAACATGCCCATACGATTATGAGGTAAATAATAAAAGTGTCAAGGTCAACGCCGATATGATCTATGCAACCTGTCCCGATTGCGGAACAAAATATGCATTGACGGCCAATGGAACACCCGTTTCGGGTGTGGGAAGATATCCTTTGAAAAATTACAGGACCGCCTTCAATGGTTTATATGTGATTGTGTCAAACTATTAATTGCAAAAATTCCCGGAATCAGGGGAAATCCCGGGGACAGTACCTATAGTAAATTATTTTTGACCTAATACCTGTAATGATCCGGTTTATAGGGTCCTGCCTGGTTCACCCCGATATATTTGGCCTGATCTTTCGAGAGTTTTGTAAGATTTACTCCAAGCTGTTCGAGATGCAGCCTTGCAACCTCTTCATCAAGATATTTCGGCAATCGGTAAACACCGATCTTATAGCTCTTTTTCCACAGGTCAAGCTGGGCAAGTGTCTGGTTACTGAAAGAGTTGCTCATCACAAATGAAGGATGGCCTGTTGCACAACCAAGATTGACAAGACGGCCTTCTGCAAGAATGAAAATTGCATGTCCGTCGGGGAAAAGATATTTATCTACCTGCGGCTTTATATTAATCCTGGTTATGCCACTGAATCCATTAAGCTGGTCCATCTGAATCTCATTGTCGAAATGGCCGATATTGCAGACAATTGCCTGGTCCTTCATACTGACCATATGTTCTATTGTAATAATATCCTTGTTACCCGTCGCAGTCACGAAGATATTGCCCTCGTCAAGCGTCTCCTCTACAGTCTTAACCTCAAAACCTTCCATGGCAGCCTGCAGGGCACATATAGGATCGATCTCTGTAATTATAACCCGTGCGCCGTACGACTTCATCGATTTGGCGCACCCCTTGCCAACATCGCCATAGCCGCACACAACAACTATCTTGCCGGCGATCATGACGTCGGTGGCACGCTTAATGCCATCGGCGAGAGATTCACGGCAGCCATACAGATTATCAAATTTCGATTTTGTGACGGAGTCATTTACATTTATTGCAGGCACAAGAAGCTCACCGTTCTCCATCATCTGATAAAGCCTGTGAACGCCCGTTGTTGTCTCTTCTGATATACCCTTAAGCTCACTTACCGTCCTGTGCCACTTCTCCGGATCACTCTTTAGAATTGACTTTAGAGCTGAAAGGATTATCTCTTCTTCCCTGCTTCCGGCTTTTTTTTCAAGGACAGATGCATCCTTTTCAGCCTTATATCCGAGATGAACAAAAAGTGAAGCATCACCGCCGTCATCAACAATGAGGTTTGGTCCTTTTCCGCCCGGAAATGAAAGGGCCTGTGCCGTACACCACCAGTATTCTTCAAGTGTCTCCCCCTTCCATGCAAAAACCGGGATTCCGCTTGCTGCGATAGCTGCGGCGGCATGATCCTGGGTAGAAAATATGTTACAGCTTGCCCATCTTACATCAGCGCCGAGTTCCGCAAGTGTTTCGATAAGAACGGCCGTCTGGATGGTCATGTGAAGCGAACCGGTGATCCTTGCGCCCTTAAGAGGCTTCTCCTTTGAAAACTTATGCCTGATTGCGAGAAGACCCGGCATCTCCTTTTCGGCGATTTCTATCTCTTTTCTTCCAAATTCTGCTTCGGATATATCTTTTACTTTATATTGCAATGTTTCAACTATCTGGTCCATGTTTTTTTCTTTAATAAATTTGAGTGCAAAGATAGTAAAAATTGGATTCTGCTATCTCATCAGATCCTCGGCATTCTTTTTATCAAGCTCGATCTGGGCAGCAAGCTCATCAAGGCCCGGAAATTTCATTTCATCACGGAGCCTGAATTTAAGAATTGCTGTTATTTCCAGGCCGTATATCTCCCTGTCAAATCCGAATATATAGGCCTCAATTGTCCTTACCCGCGACCCGCTGCTGACTGTAGGATTATAGCCGATGCTCATAATCCCTTTATACTCCTCTCCACCAACGAGGATACCTATAGCATATACTCCTGTGGCAGGTATCAGCTTTTCAGGGTCCCCTGGTGAAATATTTGCCGTAGGAAATCCTATTGTTCTGCCAATTTTTCGTCCTTCTGAAACAGTCCCGGTAATCGGATAGCTGTAGCCAAGCATACTGTTTGCATCGGCCAGACGTCCCTGAAGAAGGGCATCCCTAATGCCAGAAGAGCTTATGGTGCCTGAATCTGAGCCTACTGCATCAACCATTTCAACCGTGAGATCAAACCTTGAAGCACACTGCCTGATCGTATTGAAGTCTCCCTCTCCTTTTCGTCCAAAACGGTGATTGAATCCAACTATAAGATGCCTTGCACCTATTTTCCTCACAAGTACCTCCTCAACGAAATCACATGCATCCATCATGCTTAGCTCCCTGTCAAAATCAATTATTATAAGATGGTCTATTCCGGATCGTTCGAGTAGTGCGGCTTTTTCTTCGGTTGTTGAAAGCAAAGACAATTGTTGTGCCGTACCGGAAATTATCTTCCTGGGATGGGGAGAGAATGTTATTACGACTGATTCTCCACTGTGAGTCCGGGCACTTTGTATGAGTTTTGAAATGACCTCCATATGACCCCTGTGAACTCCATCGAATGTCCCGATGGTGACAACAGGATTCGTAAAATTAAAGGCACTGTCAAGCGAATGTTTAAGCATCAGTTCAGGTCACAGATTGCAAAAATAATATTCCTTTGGCAATTGGTACCTGCCTTGCTCCTAATTATCCGGCGTGTATCCGGACAATTGTCATTTATTTTGTACTTTTATCATACAAAGCCATCCTTTCAAAATGAAACGTGATACCAGTTTTTACAATTCAGACCCCTGGCTTGAACCCTTTGTTCCCGTGATAAATGACAGGTACAAAAAATGTGAAACAAGGGAGCGTGCTCTTACAGGAGACGGGAACCTTTGTGATTTTGCCCTTGGTCATCATTACTATGGACTTCACAGGGAAAAAGATCGCTGGGTATTCAGGGAATGGGCCCCCAGTGCCACTGATATTTTCATTATAGGAACATTCTCCGGATGGAAGGAATCAAATGATTACAGGCTGGAAAGGATAAATACGGAGGGTGACTGGGAGATTTCAATGCCTCCCGACCGGATGAATCATGCGGATCTGTATAAGCTTTCAGTGCACTGGAAAGGGGGCAGCGGTGAAAGGATCCCTTCGTATGCCCGCTTTCTTATTCAGGATAACAACACAAAGATCTTCAGTGCATCGGTTTGGGCGCCGGGAAAGGAGTACGTGTGGAAGAATGATAATTTTTCGCCAAAGCCGGGTGACCCGATAATTTATGAGTCTCATGTGGGGATGGCCACCTCTGAGGAAAAAACCGGCTCTTATGTAGAATTTACAAGAAACATAATTCCACAGATCTCAGAATCAGGATATAATACTGTTCAGCTGATGGCGATTCAGGAACATCCATTCTATGGATCGTTCGGCTATCATGTAGCTAATTTTTTTGCCCCCTCTTCCCGCTTCGGATCACCTGACGACCTTAAGGAACTTATTGACACCGCTCATGGCTATGGACTTAGGGTAATAATGGATCTTGTCCATTCGCACAGTGTGAAGAATGTAAATGAGGGACTGGGAATGTTCGACGGGTCGCCTTTCCAGTATTTCCATACGGGAGACAGGAGAAACCATGTAGCATGGGATTCGCTCTGCTTTAATTACGGAAGCGGTAAGGTTCTTCATTTCCTGCTTTCAAACTGCAGATACTGGCTCGAGGAGTTCAGGTTTGACGGATTCAGGTTTGACGGGGTGACAAGCATGATCTATTACGACCACGGACTGGGTAAAAATTTCGTTTCGTACGCTGACTATTTCGATGCAGGTCAGGATGATGATGCAATAACCTACCTCTACCTGGCGAATAAGCTAATACATAGTTTTAAACCTGATGCGATAACGATCGCAGAAGAGATGAGCGGAATGCCAGGGCTCGCAGCTCCTACAGGGAATAAGGGAATTGGATTCGATTACAGGCTTTCAATGGGAGTTCCTGATTTCTGGATCAAGCTTGTTAAGGATACTATTGATGAGGCGTGGGATATGGGGTCACTTGTGCATGAACTTAGCCAGCACCGTCCCGAGGAAAAAGTCATTTCATACTGCGAATCACATGACCAGGCTCTTGTTGGCGATAAAACACTTATCTTCAGAATGATAGATGCCGATATGTACAACGGGATGAGCAAGGATTTCCATAATCTGAACATCGATCGCGGGATGGCACTTCATAAAATGATCAGGCTGCTTACATTTTCACTGACCGGTGGCGGTTACCTTAACTTTATGGGAAATGAGTTCGGTCATCCCGAATGGATTGATTTTCCAAGGGAGGGAAACAACTGGAGTTACAAATATGCCAGAAGGCAATGGCAGCTCGTAAAGAACAAGGATCTCAAATACCGTTTCCTCGGGGACTTCGACAGGGAAATGCTTTTACTTAACAGGAACGGGAAGCTGCTTGATGAGAGGTATGTATTCAGGATCCTGGAGAACAATTCCGACAAGATAATAGCCTTTGCAAGAGGCGATTATTTCTTTGTCTTCAATTTTCATCCCAATAAATCCTATACTGACTACGGGATCCAGACAGCGGGTAAATTCCGGGTCGTTCTTGATACTGATGATGAGGCTTACGGGGGCTTTAACAGGATTGATAAATCAATCAGCTACATATCTATCAGAAAAGCGGAAAGGTACAGTATAAATGTACCTTTGCGACTATTCCTTTATCTTCCATCCCGTACTGCAATTGTCTTTAAAAAAGAGCAGATCAGGAAGGTAACAGATATTTAATCTATCCACCTTAGCAGGTAGAAATCCTGCCGGTGCGGAAGCTCCTTATTCTTAGGATATATCCTGATGCCATAAAAAAATGTTCCTGCTTTTTCAGGGATAAGGTGGGCTCTGTAGAGGCACTTACCGCTTTTGCAGCTTACAAGAGTGAATTCCCTGCTTGCTACAAATTCATGCTCCCCATTTATCATCTGGGTAATTACAAACTCTACTCCGACATTCTCTTTAGGTATATTGTTCACATTAAGGGCTATCTCGGCCTTATAGTCATGTCCGGAGCGGTAAACATTCTCTTTCGGTGTTGCAAAGCTGTAGTTAAGAACCTCAATGTTGTCCCATTCGGTAAGCATTGTTTTTTTCCAGGAAGCAATATTCTTTGCACTTTCAAAATCATTGGCTATTATCTTCCCGCTTCTTTCCCAAAGCTTCATATAGTACTTCTCATAATAATCGTCGATCTGCCTTTTCATTGTAAATTCCGGAGCGATTCTTACCATTGTGTTCTTTATAAGGCTTATCCATTCAACAGGAACGCCTTGTTCGTTGGATGAATAGTAGGCGGGCACGATCTCGTACTGGAGCATATTATAAATTGTCTCGGCGTCGACATCATCCTGGAGATCCTGGTTCTCAAAGCTGCGTTTTTTGGGGAGGGCCCAACCTGCAAAGGCATGATACCCCTCAACCCACCATCCATCAAGAACACTGAAGTGAAGTGTTCCGTTCATTACCGCTTTCTCTCCGCTGGTTCCGGAGGCTTCAAGAGGCCTGGTAGGTGTATTTAGCCAGATATCAACACCCCGGACAAGGTATTTTGCCATCTCAATATCGTAGTTTTCAAGGAAGATGACCTTTCCTGCAAACTTTGGCATCTGCGAGATCTCATATATTCTTCTGATAAGATCCTGACCTCCGCCGTCGTTGGGGTGAGCTTTCCCGGCATATATGAACTGTACGGGTCTCTCAGGGTCATTAACAATTTTCTCCAGCCTGTCGAGGTCACGGAAAAGCAGGTATGCCCTCTTGTAGGTTGCAAACCTTCTTGCAAAACCTATCGTAAGAGCCTTTTCATTGAGATGATTGCTAATATTCATAAGTGTCCTGGGATGGACATGCATGTCTATCATCTCGGTCTGAAGCCTCTTCCGGATATTGGCAAAGAGACTCTTTTTAAGATCTTTCTTTACCTGGTGAACCTTTTTGTCTTCCACATTGTAAAGCTTTTCCCAAAGCTTTCTGTCGGTCTGATCAAAATGGCTGCTCCCGGTTATCTCTGCGTATAGGGTCTTCCATTCAGGGGCAAGCCATGTCGGATAATGGACTCCGTTTGTTACATGTCCGATAAACAGTTCATCTTTAAGATATCCGGGCCACAGCTTATTGAACATTCCCCGGCTGACCTCACCATGTAGTTTACTCACTCCATTCACCTCCTGTGACATTCTTGTCGCAAGGTAGCTCATATTGAACTTCCTGTCGGGATCGCTCGCACAGCGTCCGTATGACATAAGTTCATCCCATGAAATATTTAGCCTTGAATGGTAATGAGAGATATATTTCCTGAGCATGTCCTCTTCAAAGGCATCATGTCCGGCGGGCACAGGCGTATGAGTAGTAAAGAGAGTCGAGGCCCTTACAACCTCCATTGCCTGGGGGAAGGTAAGATGATTATCGTCTATAAAGCCTCTCAGCCTTTCAAGGCTTATAAATGCTGAATGGCCCTCATTGCTGTGGAAGAGGTCGGGTTTGATCTTCATGGCTTCAATCGCCCGTATCCCGCCGATTCCGAGTATGAGTTCCTGTTTCAGTCGGTTTTCGTTATCGCCGCCATACAGGTAGTGAGTTATAGTACGGTCCTCAAACAGGTTCTCTTCGAAATCAGTATCAAGAAGGTAAAGGCTTATCTTTCCTACTTTTGCTTCCCAAACCTTTGCCTTAACTATCCTTCCCGGCCAGGCAAGGCTGACTGCCATTTGGTTACCAGTTTCATCCTTAACAGGCCTTATCGGCAGGTGAGAGAACTCTTCAGCTTCATAAAGTGCGAGCTGTTCACCTCTTGGTCCCAGTTTCTGGGTAAAGTAGCCATACCTGTACAGAAGGCCTACTCCGATAATATTGAGGTTCGAATCGCTGGCCTCCTTAAGATAATCACCTGCAAGTATACCGAGTCCGCCGGAATAGATCTTAAGGCATGGATGGATCCCAAATTCCATGCTGAAATATGCCACCGATGGGGTTGATGTATCGGCGGGTCGGCTCATATATTCTTTAAAAAGCTTATGAACACGATCCACCTCATCAAGGAAATCCTCATCCTCCTCAAGAACCAGTAATCTCTTATAGTCAATCTTTTCAAACAGCAGCTTCGGATTATGATTTACCTGATCCCAGAGTGATGGATCCATTCGCCTGAAAAGTTGTTCGGCTTCCGTGTTCCACGACCACCAAAGGTTAAAGGCCAGCTCTTTAAGGTGCGCCATTCTTTCAGGAACATCGCTCTGAACATATATGTCTTTCCATACCGGGACCTGGTGTGGTTTGCGTATCTGGAATGTTGGTACCTCAGTCAGCTTAATAAATTCACGCGGTTCATTTCTCCTTTCCAGGCTGTTTGTAAGGGCAAAGTCGTAAGCTTCAAAATAGAAATTTACTAGGCTTGACCACATTGCAATCCTTGAAATCTCATGTGCCTTTATCCTTGCTTCAGCAATTCCCTCGGGTGAGAGCATAAGAAAGCAAGAGACGCATGAACGTATACCCGCAACCACCTCAGGCTCATTATCGTCAGTACGGTCGAGAACAGCAATGCCATTCCCCGGGTCAGTGAAATACTTTCTTACCCACAGGCCAAAACCTGAAAGCGATGTTGTGACAGTTGGTATTGAAAACATTAAACTCTCAAGGGGTGTATATCCCCAGGGTTCATAATATGACGGAAATACTGTAAGATCGAATCCGATCAGCAGGTCGTAGTACGACAAATTGAAAATGCCATCGTCCCCGTTAAGATAACAGGGAACAAATATGATCTTCACCTTTGTATCCTTGTCATTCGGAAGATTGTTGGAAATAATCCTCTGAAGCACAGGGTCTGATGAAGGATAATGAAGGCTGTGGGTTGTAAATCTGTCGTTAGAAGGAACAGGACCGTTATTATAAAGGTAATCAATTACATCCTGTCGTGGCCCTTTATGGTAAGCAGGCATAAGGATAAATGCAACGCACTCTTTTGCAACATTGTCCTTCCTTACAAGTTCGCCCAGTGAATCAATGAAGAGGTCTATGCCTTTATTCCTGAATTCGTATCTTCCGCTGTTTGCAACAAGGATGCAATCTTCTGAAAGCTTATAGCCAATTACTGCCTCGGCAACTTTTACAAGCTTTTCACGCGCAGCTTTTCTTCGGCTGTCGAAAATCTCAGTCGGGGGTACAAACGAATCCTCGAACCCGTTAGGGGTTATAACATCGGCTCTTCTCCCGAGAAACTGTTCGCACTCGGCTGAAGTAATTTCACTGACTGTTGTAAAAGCATCTGACTCAGTTGCAGCATTTTTTTCAAGCGACTGCTTTGCAACTACATTGAATTCACGGGAAGCCATGACGGGGTTATATTCCTTCATCTTGCCATATAAAGGTCTGTGATTACCGGCAAGACATCTTCCCAGAACAGTAGCATGGGTTGTAAATACCGTTGCTATCCAGGGTGCATTCTTTTTCAGATGGAGTACGCCTGTCCCGGTCATCCATTCATGAAAATGGGCAATTATATTATCGTTCTCATTATAGAAAACGGAGAAACTCTCTATCACCTTTCCTGATGCGAAACCGAAAAGTGCCGGTTCAATATAGTCCCACTGACCGGAAATGCTGTCAAGCTTGTAAGTCTCCCAGAATTTTGCGAAGATCTCATTCTGCTGACCAAAATACTGTGTAAAGTCGACAAGGAATACTATTGGCCGGCTGGGAATATTCCATCTCCCGGTTTTTACCCTGAGCCCCTCAGCAACCGCCCTGCTTTTCCATTCTGCAAAAAGTGAATCATCAGGGACAAATTCGGGGTTTGTGGCACTTTCACGCCATACATCAGGACCAATCAGGATATAATTATTTCCTAATTCATTAATAATATTCTGTGCTTTTGTAGAGATTACTGTATGTATTCCGCCTACCTTGTTACATACTTCCCAGCTTGTTTCAAAAAGAAAATCAACCTTCATTTAATAATTTTATTTACTGACTTTTGTCAGGCTGTTATTTTGTTCGTTTGGTGGCTTTGGCTTTCTTAACTGATTTTGACACTGTGGTTTTTGCCGGGGCCTTTTTGTTTGCTTTTGCTTTTGGGAGGACTATCTCAGGCTGTTCTTTTGCAGTTTTCCCTATCTTCGTCCCGGCCTTCTTAACAGATACCTTCGATTTTGCCAGTGCCTCAACGGCGATCTCAGCGAGTGACTTTGATGGTTTTTTTATCACACCCTTTACAGCGGCAGGTTTCTTAACCCTGGTTATGGCCTTTTCAATCTTTTTCTTCAATTCCTGGTTTTCAGCGCTTAGTATTGCAATCCTTTCATCCTTTGACTGTATCTGAGAATTAAGCTTAAGAATCTCGATCTGGTCGTCGGTTGCAGGACACAGCCTGTTTATCCTTATTTCAAAATCACTAAGGATGTTCATATAATTCATGAATGCATCATAAGGTGTATCATAAGGATTGAAGTAGGCGTGAACTGCACCATCCGAAAAGAATTTTGTGCACATGTAATAGAAATGGTCGCTCGATTGCAGGTACAGCCAGTCTTTTTTTAACTGATCGTACTGGCATTTATTGACCTTATCTGTCAGTTCATACAGCTTTTCAAATGCAGCTGTCTGAAGCTCATTGCCAAGCCAGGCAGTTATGTCTCGTTCCTCATCGGCCCATGATATTGGTGATGGAACACTTATGGCAGCTACGGGCTGCATGGTATCTGCCACCTCCGAAGGGGTCATGAACTTAAATGGCGTCTTTTTGATAATCGCACCCGGCAGATGAGACAGGAAGTCGAAGATCCCTGACTCTTTCCAGTGGTGCTCTCCGAATGTTTCGTAGTCGATAAAAATATTAACAAGCTCGCTTTTAGGGGCAAGCTTATTGAGCCATCCAACATATTTGTCTGTTGTAAGGGGCCACTCATTCCAGCTTTTATTTGAGAACCTGAAAGCTATATCATCGCTCAGAATAAAGTTTCTGAGAAGCACCTTAAGGCGTGGGTTGATTGCGTTGCAATAGAGGTAGTTGGGGCTCTTCCATCCCAGTACATGCTTTGCACCTTCAGTCATAGTCGCCTTGAATCCCATATCGGCTACCCACGATCCTATCTGATCGGAATAAATAAGCTCTGTATTCCTGAATGATGTGGGTTCGATACCAAAGTACTCTTTTATCATCTTGCTGTGAGTATTCACCTGGCGGACAAATTCATCCTTGTTTTTGAGTGAGGCAAGTGAATGGGCTTCAGTTTCAGCCAGGAATTCAACCATTCCTGTCTGTGCAAGTTTTCGGAATGACTCGAGAACTTCTGGTGCGTAGAGCCGGAATTGATCGAGGACTATTCCCGACAGGGAGAAAGAAACCTTGAATTTGCCCTTGTGCTTTGTAAGAAGGTCAAGCAGAATATTATTTGCGGGCAGGTAGCATTTATCAGCTACCTTCCTCAGGATCGATTCGTTCGAATAATCATCATAATAATAATGATCATGGCCAAGGTCAAAGAATCTGTATCGCTTAAGCCTGAATGGCTGATGGACCTCAAAATAAAGGCAGATAGCTTTTTTCTGTGCGGTACTCATATCCTACTGATTGTGTTTTGAAATTACTTCATCATAAATACTTCTCACATGCATTGCCGAGTTATCCCATTTTATCCTGATCACCTCTTCTTTCCCGTTCTTTATGAACATTTGTGAAAGGGCCGGATAAGTAAGGATGCCATAGATAGCATCGGCCATTGCATCAATATCCCAGAAATCGAGTTTAACGGCATGTGTAAGAATCTCTGCCACACCCGACTGCTTGCTTATTATTACCGGAACATTTGACTGCATCGCTTCAAGCGGAGAAATGCCAAATGGTTCAGATACTGAGGGCATTATATAGACATCACTCATTGTAAGCATTGTAAAGACATCCTTGCCCCGAAGGAAGCCTGTAAAATGAAATCTGTCAGTAATCTTAAGCGCGGCTGCCCTTCGCATCATCTTCTCCATCATATCTCCCGATCCGGCCATTACAAACCTTACATTCTTCATCACCTGCAATACCTTGTAGGCGGATTCGATGAAATACTCGGGTCCCTTCTGCATTGTTATCCTTCCAAGGAATGTAACAACTTTTTCATCGAAGCCCTTCTTTACAGGTAAATCCTCGCATATTGTTACAGGCTCAACAGCATTATAGACTGTTTCGACCTTGGCAGGATCGATATTATATCTGTTTATGACTATATCGCGGGTGAGGTTACTGACAGTAATTATTTTCGATGCGGCATCCATCCCCCTTTTCTCGATCCAGTACACATCGGGATTAACATTTCCCCCGCTGCGGTCAAAGTCTGTTGCATGAACATGGATCACAAGCGGCTTGCCAGAAACCTCCATTGCAGCTATCCCGGCCGGATAAGCAAGCCAGTCGTGGGCGTGGATAATGTCAAAATCATTCTCCTGAGCAATTACAGATGCAACAATAGAATACTTGTAGATTTCATCAAGAAGGTTTGTGCCGTATTTCCCGGAAAAGTCGATCTTTCCCTGGTCGTTGGTCTCAATTATCATTCTGTAGGAAGAGATCTCTGATCTTGAAAGCTTCCAGAAATCATCAGGATCGGTATATGGAACAATTTTGGAATCGACTTCAATTTTGTCAATAGATTGCTTTGAGCCCTGGTAATGGATTTTCTTATATGCCACCGGAACTTTATTTGCGCCGATAAGCCGCACTACCGACTGATCCTCATCTCCCCAGGCTTTTGGGACGACGAAGATCACCTCCATATCATCCATGGCGGTCATTCCCCTTGTAAGGCCATAGCTGGCTGTACCCAGTCCGCCTGAAATATGCGGAGGAAACTCCCAACCAAACATTAATACCCGCATAATAAGCCTTTTTAAATATCTGAATAGTTCATATCCAACATGTCAATTATTCTTAGGACCTCGCCCACGCTCCATGCCTGGGAAATGGATCCCCGGGGTGAATGGGGAGGGTCACCATCATAGATCTCTGAAATTGTGCTTATACCGTGTTCATTCATCACCTCCTCAAGCCCGTAAATGAGTTTTTTTACTTTGCCCGCACCCTGCTTACCGAATACCTTGAGCCATCCTTCACAGAAAGGACCCAGCAGCCACGGCCATACCGTTCCCTGGTGACAGGCATTATCCCGCTCCTCCTGAACACCAGTATAAACACCTTTATATTGAGGGTTCC
>JBBIIS010000019.1:0-29830 GCA_037446375.1 Bacteroidota bacterium
AAAGACCCTTACGGATGATGAGTACCTTTCTGGGCTGGCGGAACTTATAAAAATGGGCGCCATACTTGACAGATCTTTACTTGACCTGATCGGGAAAAGCAGGGATGAAATTATGAATCGCGGGACCAATCTTATGGAATCACTTATAGGTCAATCGGCAGAGCTGAAGGCCGGCATAGTGATAAACGATGAGAGGGAAACAGGCATGAGAAAGATTCTCAATTTTGGTCATACATTCGGGCATGTTATTGAAGCTGTTTCAGGACAAAAGCATGGATTGGCGGTGGCTTCGGGAATGGAGATCGCAGCCAGTATTTCGGTGTTGGAGGGAGTCCTGCCTGAAAATGAAGGCTGGCTTTTTTCAGATTTGCTGAAGCAGTTCGACCTGCTCAGGGATCATAATATAGCATCAGATACCTATGTGAAAATGATCGGAAGCGATAAGAAACGAGAAGGCTCTGACGTCTCTTTTATTCTTCTTGAAAGATTGGGAAATGCTGTTATAAGGAAGATGCCTGTAAGTAAGCTTATCGGGTATCTCGATAAAATAGGGAAAAGCAGATGATAGCCAGGGTAATTTCATCAGCAATAAATGGAGCAGTAAAGGCCCCTGCTTCCAAGAGCGCCATGCAGCGGTATGTTGCCGGCGCCCTGCTTGCAAATGGGGAATCGGAGATCCATGCCTCCTCACTCTGCGATGACGTGCTTGCCGCAATTGAGATTGCAGAGAACCTTGGCTCTGCCGTTGCAATTGAGAGTGACCTTGTGAAGGTCGTGGGCGGTTTTAATCCCTCAGGCAGGGAGATATCATGTGGTGAATCAGGTCTGTCTGCAAGAATGTTCACACCAGTTGCAGCTTTATACGATGGTGAGATTGTAATGAACGGAAGAGGATCCATACTTAAGAGACCACTCGATATGGTTGAGATGCCGCTTGCCACCCTTGGCGCGAAAATTACCTCGAATAACGGTTTTTTGCCATTAAGGATAAAGGGACCCTTAAAGGGCGGTGACGTGACAGCCGATGGCTCAGTAAGTTCTCAATTCATTACCGGACTCCTTATGGCTTTGCCTTTTGCACAGGAAAACAGCAGGATTTTTGTGAAGGATCTTGTAAGCAGGCCATATATTGATTTGACTATTAGCATTCTGAAAGAGTTCGGGATAACAATCGGAAATGATGATTATAAAATGTTTTCGGTTAGGGGAAAACAAAAATTCAGACCTGGCAAATTTATATGTGAGGGCGACTGGTCGGGTGCCGCTTTTCTTCTTGTGATGGGGGCTATTGGCGGAAAAATCGAAATTACCGGGCTTCAGGCTGATTCAACACAGGCAGATAAGGCAATTCTTGAAGCACTTTTACTGGCAGGCGCCAGACTCACAACAGGGACAAGATCAGTGATTGTTGAGGGAGGGGACCTGAAAGGATTTGATTTTGATATATCAGATTGCCCTGATCTTGCACCGCCTCTCACTGTTCTTGCCTTAGCCTGCAGGGGAAGGACCGTCCTGTCAGGAGCGGAACGGCTCTCGGCAAAGGAGAGCAACCGGGGACTGGCTTTGGAGGAGACAATGGTAAAGATTGGCGGGAGGGTGAAAAATAATGGAGCCACCATTGAGATTTATGGAGGCAAAAAGCTTTCGGGCAGATGCACCTGTAATAATTAAAGGAATGGAGTGTATTAATAAGTCATACCCCGGATTTATTACGGATTTTCTTGGTGTCGGTGGTAAATTGGAAATAAATAATCAGTAATTATGAATACGTTCGGAAGGGTTTACAGAGTTTCTCTTTTCGGTGAGTCGCATGGAGCAGCAATAGGCGCTGTGATTGACGGCTGTCCCCCGGGAATAGATATTATGCCTGATGATTTTTTAAGTGATCTCGACAGGAGGAGAAGCGGAATGACAGGCACGACCCCAAGGAAGGAAGCGGATGTTCCTGAGATACTGAGTGGGGTTTACAACGGAAAAACAACAGGTGCGCCAATCACGATCGTTTCAAGAAATGCAAATATTGATTCTTCTTCCTACGAAAACAACAAGGTTGTTCCACGTCCCGGTCACGCCGATTATACCTCTGTTTACAAATATTCCGGATTTACGGACCTCAGGGGCGGGGGACATTTCTCAGGCCGCATTACCTGGGGGCTGGTTTCAGCTGGTGTAATCGCCAAAAAGATTCTCTTGCCTTCCCTTGTAAGTGCTGAACTCATCGAAGCTGGCGGATCGCCTGATATAGATAAAGCAGTAAAAGACGCGCTTGCGGAAGGCGACAGCATAGGGGGCCTTATAGAATGCAGGGTAAAGGATCCGGCAAAAGGACTTGGCGAACCATTCTTTTATTCAGCTGAGTCTGCAATTAGCCAGATTGTTTTTTCGGTACCGGCAATAAAAGCGGTTGAGTTCGGATCCGGCTTCAGGGCCTCACGCATGAAGGGATCGCAACATAATGACACTTTTGGTGATGAATCCGGCAAAACTCTATCAAACAATGCCGGTGGCATTAATGGTGGCATAACCAATGGGAACGAACTTGTTCTCAGGGTCGCCGTAAAGCCTACATCATCGATAGGACGGGAGCAAAAGACATTTAATTTTGAAAAGAGGGAGATGACGACACTCAGCGTCGCCGGGCGGCATGATACCTGCATCGCACTCAGAATACCTGTCATCATCGAAGCCGCTGTTGCTGTTGCTCTGGCAGACCTTACTCTTGTTGACAGGGGAATTAATGGATTGCGGACTCAGGAATTGTGATTTCGCATTTATGGTCTCTTTCAATTACAAAATCTTAAATCTTAAATCTCAAATCCAAAATCCTTTGAATCCGAAATCGAAAATCCGATGTCCGAAATTATTTTAATGTAATAATAAGGGCTTTCCTTGTAGTGCCGGTTATTCTGAACCTGTTGTCAATCCTGTCGCCGACCAGCCACGCGATATCCCCTGCTGATTCCATAACAAGCTTTTCTTCCTTCTCGGGAAGTGAATATTTTCTGTCGATGAAATAATCGCTGAGTTTCTTTTTTGATCGCATACCCAGAGGATAGAAGCTATCGCCAGACTCATTCTTCCTTATTATAAGGGGCCAGGTGATTTTTTCTGCATCAAGGCATGCGATATTTTCTGAGACCGGGATTTTAAAATCACGACTAATTTTCCTTACAATCGCTGACATTGCCAATTGTATATTTTCAAATGCCTCAACTGAGTCTATTTCATAGTAATTTTCAGAATCAGATCCTCTTGGGGCGGCAATAATTTCATTCCTGTTCTTTATAAGCCTCCATCCGGCTGTGAATAGCTGGCTTCCTGTCCTTCCTGCTGTCAGCTTTTCGAGATCATCAATCTGCCCTGACCCTATTCCGAATGGCCTGAAAAGCTCAAAAAGTACAGTGCGCCTGCCCCGGTCCTCAGGTATCTCCCGGAGCCTTATTACAAATAGTTTACCTTTTTTTATAAACGCTTTTTCCCTTACCGGACCTATGTAGGAATTGACTATTTCGCTTATTTCAGCAAACCTTTGAGCTGTTTCTGTTATTGTGACATCAAAGGATGGATTTATTTCCCTGAAAATCGGGATAACAGAATGCCTTATCTTGTTTCTTGTATATTTTATATCAGAATTTGTACGATCTTCCCTGAATGACAGGCAATTACGCTCACAGTAGGAGGCAATGGCGCTTCTAGATGCAAAAAGAAGCGGCCTGATAAGACGCTTGTGATGCGGCCTCATTCCGGTTAGTCCTGCAATACCTGTTCCCCGGGTCAGATTGATAAGGAAGGTCTCAATATTATCGTTAAGGTTGTGAGCCAGTGCAATTAAATCATAACGATACTCTTCCCTTATCTCTTCGAACCACCTGTATCTCAGTTCTCTTGCAGCCATCTGAATTGAAATGCCCTTTTCACCTGCATAGCCGGAGGTATCAAACCTGACTGTATGGAAAGGTATATTGTGCAGAGAGGCATATTGTCTTACAAACTCTTCATCACCGTCGGATTCCTCACCCCTCAGGCTGAAGTTGCAATGTGCAATTGCAATATCAGTGCCGGTACTGAGAAAAAGGTGTGTCATTATCATAGAATCAATGCCTCCGCTTACGGCAAGAAGTATCCTTGAACCCTTTTCAAAAAGGCTGTTTTCTTTATTATATTTTTCAAATTCCTCTTTCATCAGATCGGATCACAGGACAAAAATAAAAAAGGTATCCGTTTGGCAGATACCTTTTCATTTAAAATTGCTTTAATTATTTACCGGAAAGGTATTCAGCGACACCTTCCTGGGTGGCCTTCATTGCTTTTTCGCCTTTGTGCCAGTCGGCCGGGCAAACTTCGCCATTCTGCTCGAAGAACTGAAGCGCATCAACCATCCTGAGTGTCTCATTCACGCTTCTGCCAAGGGGCATGTCGTTCACTGTCTGATGCCTAACGAGCCCATCCTTATCGATAAGGAACAGACCCCTGTAGGCCATGGGTGAACCGTTGAAGACTATTTCACCTGTTTCTGCATAATCATAGTTCCCGGCGAGAACATCGTAGTTTTCAGATATTGTCTTCGAAAGGTCAGAAACAAGAGGGTATTTCACACCCCTGATCCCACCATCTTTTGGTTCGGTCTGAAGCCATTTCCAGTGTGAGAAGTGAGAGTCGACAGAGCACCCGACAACTGCAACACCCTTTGATTCGAATTCCTTAAGCTTATCCTGGAAAGCAAGAAGCTCAGTAGGACATACAAAAGTAAAATCAGCAGGATAAAAGAAGAAAACAACATACTTCTTGCCTAAAAACTGATCGAGAGAAAAATTTTCTACTATTTCCCCGCCTTTAACAACTGCTGCCGACGAAAATGAGGGTGCTTTTTTACCAACTAATACTGCCATAGTCTTAAAATTTGAATTATTACTAAATATGATTATTTCGTGCTTTATTAATGAGACAATGAAAATGATATTTTGTTCAACTATTGAAACGGGATTATTGAGGGTGCTCCCGGGACGAAATTCGGTGGTCTCAGAAGCTGCTCTCCCGAGACTGTAACATGATTTTCACGCGAATATTCGGGTGCATAAGGGAAAAATCCTATCCGGATCTGGAACGTATTGAATACAAGGTTGTTATTCCTGATCCGGATCCCGAGACCAATACCCGAAAGAAACGCGCCGTTGCTGATTATCTGTTTTGTCCCGGCAATGAATGCCATATCTGCAAAGCCAAAAAACACAAACCTGAAGCCAAGGTAATTTACCGGGCTGAAGATATCAGATTCCAGGCTCAGCCTTACTCTTTGTCCGCCCCGGATGGAATCATTTCTGAATCCTGTGAAACCCTTGTCCCTGATAATAGTGAGGTATTCATCGGTATATCTTGTAAAGCCCCGGGTGAAATCCAGGTTAATAAAATTTCTGATTCTGCTGTTTCCAAGATTGAATAAATTGGAAACGAACATTATCTTCGTCAGAAGGACCCCCTGTTCCAATTCACCTGTACGAAGGAAAGTGCCGAATCCGGAGGAAAACTGGAAATATCCAAATTTTGAAAGAGATACTCCAAAGGCTCCATCAACAGAAAAATAGGCCCGGTCCTTGAATTCATTCCGTTCGAATCCGCCTGTGAGTCTTATTAATCCTCCATAAGGCAGATCTTCAGTACGGCCATAGCCATAGACGAGGTTCGTTTTATAAAACTTCTGGCGTGAGTAGGAGATCGAAGCCAGCGCAAGTTCCTTCTTCTGGAGAGCATAGTAGGAGTTCGAATTGATAACAGGTCTCTGATAAATATTATCGTTTATAAATCTTATTCCGCCAATTATCCGTGTTACGGAATTCCGGTCGATAAGAAATGACCTTTGCATCCAGTAATCCTGGTAATTATAGTGAAGAGGGGCAGGTACGGGCAAAGTATCGAGATTTGCCGAGGTGTACATCTGCCTTATGAGTACCCCGCCTCCATATTTTGTTTCAGAACTGACAAGGTTTCTTGACAGGGATAGCGTGTATGACTTTTTACCAAGTCCTGTGTAAAAGTTCATACTCATATTTACAAAGGACTTTTTTATGTTATTCATAAGGTAGGTGAGCCCAATTCCCGGAGAATCGGAGGTATTGGTGGAGTACGGGATCTCTATCTGGAATTCATGTCCGGAACCGAAAAGGCTTTTATCGAAAAGCCAGAGTGAGCCTTTGGCCTTGCTTCTGAAAGTATAGCTTGCCCCTATGGAGTAGACATCTTTTGTTATAACAACAATATCGGCCTCATCAGAAGAGACAGGTACAACAATTATCCTGGCGTCATCAAGGAAGGGCAGTTCACGGAGTATCCTCTCGTTGTCGGCTAGCTTTAGAGGAGAAACTGTATCACCTTCATTGAAAATAAGATTCTTCCGTATTATTTTTTCGTTCGTGTTTACATGGGTTCCATTCAGGAACTTTTCAAAGCCGTCAGGATTAAAGCTGCCAGGATTCATAAGGTCGGAGCCGAATACATCAAGCCTCTGGACAGTGATCTTCCTTATCCTGATACCCCTGAAAGCATTGAATCTGTCATCACTTTTGTCGATGATCTTTTTCTGGGTTGTTGTGTCGGGTTTTATAATTACAAGGTCAAAAAGTGCTCTCGTAAGTGGCTTTTTGGATGCCTTTGCCTTAAGGGAATCGTAAAATACTTCGGTACTTTTATCTATGGGATGCGGGTTTTTTACAAGATTAGCAGGGATAATTATCACAGTATCCCGGGCTGTGAAGAATTTGATATCCTTAATCTGGACAAGCGATCCCTTCACTACCCTTGTGATGGTGTCCTGTTCGGTATTGTATTGAGATTTTACATTCGGGAAAATAAAGGACAGGACCAGGATAATTGAGTACCTGATCATCCTTTCATTCCTATCGGGGGCAAATCTCATCAGGTTTTGCTCGAATTGCCAATAAGGACGTCATCTGAGTTAAACTGAAAACCTAATCTTTTTCCGGTTATTGTCTTCGAATGCTGAATTTTTGCTTCAGCCTGTCCGACTGTAGCAATTTTTACCGTATCATAGGGTGGTACAAGCAGGTCAAATTCGAGGGCATACTGCATCGCCGTGAGAATAATATTCTGCAATGCATCTTTACCTATCTCCTCGTTACCAAAATTTGTGAAAAGCATTCCCATCTGGCGTTTTCCCTCTACAAAATACTGGTTCTCATGGTTGATAAAGATCCTGGCAATAAGGTATCCAAGGTCGTCGAGCCTCGAATATTTAAAGGAGTCAGCAAGAAAGTTGTAAATATTTATTATGCCTGAATAGGCGTTGAATTTATTTTTCTGGATGTAAGAGGTCTTCCATGCAGGATGCTCCCTGTCGAACTGAAATATATTTGAGTGCATGGTGAAAAGCAGAATGTCGCCAGCTACCTTAATCTGAGCATCGAAGCTGCTCCTGTCTGTATATTCAAGCTTGATCCTCTGATCTATACCGGATATATTCACATTCAAATCCTTCGACAGATTCTTCAGGATATCTTTAATAGTTATGAATGAATGGAATGTGTTGTCATACACTTTCTGCTTAAGAAGTGATTTCTCCTTGAGTGTATTAACAATTTGCAGTTTCTTGTCATCAGCCTCAGGCATCTTCCAGGCGATTTTTGGTTAGGGCAACTAAAGTAATGAATTTATTTCAAAAGCTTCCAAAGTAACTCTGATTGGTCAATACGATCTGGCAAAGAGGACCCGTCTTTTTGACGGTTTGCCTGAGTAGATACATTTACCATCTTCTTCCTGACTATCGAAAGGAATGCACCTTATGGTAGCCTTAGTCTCCTCCTTTATCCTGGTTTCTGTCTCCGCCGTGCCATCCCAATGTGCAAGTATGAATCCTCCGGGTTCGTCAAGGATTTTTTTGAAATCGGCCCATGTATCAACCCTGAATGTGTTTTCTTCCCTGAAGGTCAGGGCCTTCCTGAAAATGTTAATCTGGATATCATCGAGGAGTGTGACAATATGGTCAACGATTTTATCAAGGGGAACGATCTCCTTTTCAAGTGTATCCCTGCGGCAAATTTCAGCGGTCCTGTTTTCGATATCCCTTGGTCCGATCGCCAGCCTTACGGGAACCCCCTTCAGTTCATATTCAGCAAACTTCCAGCCTGGCTTATGTGTGTCACGGTCATCATACTTTACTGAGTACCCTTTTGCGACAAGCGATTCCTTTATCTTCGAAGCCTCTGAAGATATTGATGCAAGCTGATCCTCGTTCTTATAGATCGGCACAATAACTACATGAACCGGAGCAAGTTTTGGAGGAAGTACCAGGCCGTTATTGTCAGCGTGTGCCATTATAATAGCACCCATAAGCCTTGTTGATACGCCCCATGAGGTCGCCCAGACATAATCGAGTTTTCCTGTTTTATCAGTGAATTGAACGTCAAAAGCTTTCGCAAAGTTCTGACCGAGAAAATGGCTTGTTCCTGCCTGAAGGGCTTTCCCATCCTGCATTAAAGCCTCAATTGCGTAGGTGTCAAGGGCTCCTGCGAACCGTTCGTTTTCAGATTTATATCCTTTGATAACAGGAATTGCCATTGAATTCTCAGCAAAGCCCGCATATACATTGATCATCTTAAGGGCCTCTTCCTTGGCTTCATCAGAAGTTGCATGGGCTGTATGTCCTTCCTGCCACAGAAATTCTGCCGTTCTGAGAAAGAGACGCGTTCTCATTTCCCATCTTACAACATTGGCCCATTGATTTATAAGAATTGGAAGATCACGGTACGACTGGATCCAGTTCTTATATGAGTTCCAGATTATTGTTTCGGAAGTAGGCCTGATTATAAGCTCTTCTTCAAGCTTTGCATCCTCATCAACGATAATTCCATTGCCATTCGGGTCATTTTTGAGCCTGTAATGAGTTACCACTGCACACTCCTTGGCAAAGCCTTCAACGTGTGATGCTTCCCTGCTGAAGAATGATTTGGGGATAAAAAGCGGGAAATATGCATTTTCGTGGCCTGTAGCCTTAAAAAGCCTGTCAAGCTCCGCCTGTATCTTCTCCCATATCGCATAGCCGTAAGGTTTAATGACCATGCATCCTCTGACTGCTGAGTTTTCAGCAAGATCAGCTTTGATTACCAGGTCGTTATACCATTGTGCATAGTTTTCTTCCCTGTTTGTTAAAAACTTCGCCATTTTTTTGGTATATTATTTGCTTTATTTGAAATGATTAACTTAGTCCGCAAAAATAGATAAAAACTATTATTAAAAAAACCGGGAGGTGTGTCATGAAAGCAAAACTGTACATAGGATTGATCAGCGCGATGATGCTTTCTGGGTTTTCTTTAAAAGCTCAGATAGCTGATTCTAGAGATTCCAGATCCGGATTGGATTTCAATAATCATGGAGATTATGATTATTATTACTCTTCCAGGATTAACAGGTTTCACAGGCAATATTCGACTTTTACATATTACTCTCCGGTATATACTGATACATATTGGTACAATTATCAGCCGTATAGCTGGGGGATAAGCATCTATGGGGGGAGTACCGGATTCGGGTTCGGTGAAGGTTACCCCTCATACACAAGCTATGGATGGAACACACCCTATTACAGTAATTCTTTTTACTGGGGTTACACTCCCTACTATTACGGAGGATGGTACTCTCCGGTGATAGTAAATATCAGCCTGGGAGGCCGGTGGCCTCGCTCTTATAACGGATTTCGCGGACATAGCGATTACTCTTATGGAAATATTCACAACAATTACTACAATAACAATTACTATAATAACAATTACTATAATAACAATTACTATAATAACAATTACTACAATAATAATAATTATAATAACAATTATAGCAGCCAGAGTTATTCCAATTCCAACAGAAGAGGAGCCGCTTCATCTAATTCAGGAAACAGAAGAGGCGGCAACTCAGGGAACAATGGGACAATCGGGAATAACGGAATGAATGGAAACAGTGGAAATGCCGGGAGTAATGGAATTAATGGAAATAACGGTAATAACGGAAATAACACAATAGATGGTAACAGAAGTACCCATGATAATAACGGGAACAATATAAATAATGGCAGCACAAATACCCACACAAACAATGGTAACAATAACAATCAGGGCGGCAATGGTAACCACGGTGGCAATAATGGGAACGGCGCAAATCAAAGCAATCCTGATAATCATATAAACAATGGTAACCAGGGGAACAATGGCATCAGCGGTAACAGCGGTGACAGAGGAAACAATGGTAACAATGGTAACAATGGTAACAATGGTAACAATAGTAACACAGGAACCCATAACAACAATGGGAATAATATAAATAACGGAAGCACAAACACCCATACTAACAATGGCAGCAATAATAACCAGGGTGGAAATGGCAATCAGGGAGGAAATAACGGAAACGGAGCCACACAAAGTAATCCCGGAACTCATACCAATAACGGTAATCAGGGAAATAAAGGAAGCCAGGGCAATGTTCAGAACAATACCCTGAATTCAACTACGACAAGCACCCAGCGAGGTACAAGCTCAGGTAATACCAGAACTAATGTAAGTACGGGTTCCGGGGCTTCGGGCAATTTAAGGCAGCCTCTTAATACCCATATCGACAGTAGAACCCAGACAAATTCAAATCCACGTTCAGGTGTCTCCGGATTCAGGGGCAACAGCAACAGCACCTCGGGCAGCGGATCTTCGGGAATAAAAACCATTGCACCTTCAACACGCTCTGGCTCAACAGGATCTTCCGGTACAAAAACCAGGACCGCTACCACTGGCAACAAGTCTGCTTCAGATGATAAAATCAAGAAATAGAGAAACTGATCAAAAGGGGCCGGATTTGTTTCATGATGAAGCATCCTTTTTTAAAATATGTTAAATTTGTAAAGCTTTTAAAAGATTATTTAAAAATCAGGACTTTTGGTATAATATTTGTCCTTGATAAAAAAAACCAAGGGGAGGTTAAAATGAAAGCACTTTTAAAAATAATGGTTTTAACAATGTTCCTTGTGAGTTCATGCGCTACCAGCGGATTTCACATGGGTGGAGAATATGACGATCTGTACTATTCTCCGTCAGACAAAGCCATAGTAACAAATCCGGTTACATCGACAACTTCTACCACTGCCGAAAATCAGCAGGTTCAGAGGTCTCAGCAGTCAGATCAGAACTTTGATAACAAGTACGCTGCGGATACTCTTTATGCCGATAACTACAGCGACCAGGTAGATATGGATAACTCACAATACTATAATAAGGACAACAGCCCTTTTGAATATGCTGATGATTACACTTATTCAAACAGGCTTCAAAGGTTCTACGGAAATTATTTCGATCCATTCCTTTATGATGGCGGATGGGGATGGAGCCCTTATTTCGGATACGGTATGCCTTATGGCGGTTATTATGGCGGTTTATACGGCGGAATGTTTTCTTTCGGTTTCGGGTACCCATTTTATGGTTATGGATATGGCTATGGCTATGGATTTGGCTATCCCTACTATGGATACGGCCTTGGATACGGTTACCCCTATTATGGATACGGTTATGGCTATGGCTACCCATATTATGGAAGCGCAAGAGACTATAATACATCAGTCGGCAGACGCCAGAGTTACAGTACCTATTCCAATAATTATAATAGCATGGGACCGTCAAGAAAATCAACATATTCGTCAAACTCAGTTTTACCTGATTCAAGACGTATTGGTACGAACTCTGCATCAGGTACATCTTCACTTAGAAGAGGCGGTACATCAAATAATAACGCTGTACAGAACAGTACATCAAATACAAGAACATCCGCAAGTAATAGCTCAATCAATTCTAAGCCTGTGTATCGTTCTGTTAACAGGACATATACTCCAAGCTACAACAATCCCAGAATGAGTGAGAGACCCTCCTATAACAACAGCAGAACATCAACCGGAAGTGCAAATAATCAGAATCCATACAGGTACGGAGAGAGAACCAACCAGAGCACAGGCAATTCAAATTACAGGAGCACTACAGGAAACAGCGGAAGAGGAAGTTCATCTTTCTCGACAGGTCAGTACAGGTCCACAACTCCTTCGCGTTCTGGTAATTACTCAGCACCATCGAGGAGCAGCTTTGGAAGCGGATCGGGTTCTTCTGGGATTAGATCCTCAGGCTCAGGTTATTCCGGATCATCATCGCGGTCGGGCGGAAGCAGTTCATCATACAGCGGATCATCCGGCGGCGGATTCTCCGGAGGCGGTGGTGGCGGAAGATCAGGTGGCGGAGGCGGTGGCGGCTCCAGAAGGTAATAATCTCGACAACATTATCTATTTAATAATTATCATTCCAACAGTGAATGGCAGGGAATGTTTTACTAAAAATGAAAAATATGAAACGGTATATATTGGCAGCAATTTCAGCCTTCGCAATAATTACAGGCCTCTTTTCACAGAATGTTGATGACGCATTAAGGTACTCACAGAATTTCTATGGTGGTACAGCAAGGGCAATTTCAATGGGAAACGCATTTACATCGCTTGGAGCAGACCTTTCGGCGATTAGCCTGAACCCTGCAGGGGCTGGAATGTTCAGGAATATGGAGATCAGCTTTACACCACAGCTGATGTATAACAACACTTCCTCCCTGTTCAACGGAACAAAAACGAATGATTATATGTATAACTTCGGACTTCCGCAAATAGGCATTGCAGGTTGCCTTATCTCGAATCAGAATTCAACCGGGCTTGTTTCACTCAATTTCGCCTATTCCTATAATCAGCTTAATAACTATAATGAAAATATAACAATGTCGGGTGTCAGCACTAACAGCTCAATGGCCGACTACTGGGCCCGGATATCGCAAGGCACTAACTATTCCAATCTTACGGGTGGAGCCGGAATAGCTTTTGATGCATGGGTAATGGATACAGTTGCAGGATCTGGAGGAAAGTCATATGCAACAACATTCTCTCATTATGGAGACAGCACCTACTCAAAATATGGTCAGACAATAACAAGGGTAATAACTGATGAAGGCTATAAGGGAGAGCATAATTTTACTCTGGGCGCAAATTTCTCAAACAAGCTGTTCCTGGGCGCTACACTTGGTGTCAATATAATTCATTATGTTGGTCATTACGACCACAGCGAAAGAGATTTAAGCAATGTTATTCCTGATTTCAGGAATTTCTCCTATACAAATCATTTTGAAGCGAACGGAACAGGATATGCATTCAAGATTGGAGCTATTTACAGGCCTATCGACCTTATCAGGATTGGTTTTGCTATTCACGCACCTATCGGTTTCAGGATGCACGAGTATTTCTACGACAATATTGTTTCAAACTTCGATAACGGAGATAAATACTCCTCCTCAAATGATCCTCTAAGGTATGACTATACTCTGTCGACACCGTTGAGGCTATTGGGAGGAATTTCATTCCAGATAAAAAAGTTTGCAATACTAAGTGCCGACTATGAGTACGTCGACTATAGTCAGGCAAAGTTCAGCAAGGCCAGTGATGGTTATGATTATTTCAATGAAAACCAGTCGATACAGAATATCCTGGGCAAATCATCGACCTGGAGATTCGGCGCTGAAGTAAGATTTGGCTCTGTATATGTTCGTGGCGGGTATGGAATCTATGGATCGGCTTTTGCCAAAGGAGAGGTAAATTCGAACCTTAATTACAACACAATTTCAGGTGGCATCGGGTTCAGGCAGAATAATTTTTATCTCGATCTGGCCTATTCAGATCTTTTCTATACTCAGAAGTATTATATGTACAATGATCCGGGTTACCTTGATGCGACGACCATAAATTCATCAAGGAATACATTCACTGCAACAATAGGGTTGAAGTTTTAGCGCAAGAAAGCTCCTTTTAATTATCGCCCTGCAGGAATTGATTTTCTTATGATCTCAAATGAATCAGGACCCATATTGAAGATCAGGTCAATAATGCTTAGTCCCTGAATGAAGCCATATTTTTCTGAAAAAGTTTGCGGATATTTCTGAAAGCCGTGTATTCCATTGAAGTCAGTTTTCTTTGGTGAAATTGTATATCTGAAATCATTTGGTTCGCCGGAGGGCTTTTCGAATGAATCTGTAAACTCTATCGCCGTTTCAATTCCAGTGATTTCAAGTGATGTTATTAGGGATTTATAATTCAGTTCCGACAGGTACTCATTCGCTGTTTCAATTACTGTCCTAATTTTGTCGAAATAAAACTCAAAGAAAGGTGAAGAGCGGTATGCCGATTCAATAGCTCTGATATGGATATGCTGCCATCGCTTCGTGTAATCGATCTTAACATCCCTGAACGGTATTTTGTGGAAGGAGCCTTCAAGTACGGGAACGGAAAGGGTCAATGGTCCGTTTGATGAATATATGCGGCATCTGTTCCTGTATGTCTGCTTGATATAGCTTTCCTCATTCTCAATGAAAACCTTTTCCGCTGCCGCGATAACAGAGAAATAATGCAGAGGAGGGAAATAGGCCGGTGATAAAAGAAATTTTCCAGGTGTCATTTAATCCTGTTGATCATGCTGGCTGAGAATCCTGCGCCGAATCCGTTATCGATATTTACAACCGTTACACCTGATGAGCAGCTTGTCAGCATTGCAAGCAATGCCGATATGCCTCCGAAATTTGCCCCATAGCCAACGCTTGTCGGCACGGCTATAACAGGTATATCAACAAGCCCTCCCACGACGCTGGCAAGTGCGCCCTCCATGCCTGCTATAACGACCAGGACCCTGAAGGTCCTGATCTCCGGCAGCTTGTCAACAAGCCTGTGTATTCCTGCAACTCCGGCGTCGTAAATCCTTACAACCTTGTTCCCCAGAAGCTCGGCTGTAACAGCGGCCTCTTCGGCAACTGGTATATCTGAAGTGCCAGCAGTGATAATACCTATTGTTGATTCAGGCACGAGGGGTTTCATTTTCTGAAGGCTTATTATTCTGGCTTCAGGGAACCAGGCTACCTCATTTACCGCTGATTTTACGGCATTGAACATATCAACAGTGGCACGCGTCCCGAAAGTATTATTTTCTCTTTCAGACATTACCCTGAATATCTCCTTTACCTGCTCAATTGTTTTTCCGGCACAATAGACAATTTCGGGATATCCTGTTCTGACTTCACGATGGTGATCAATTTTGGCAAAGCCAAGATCTGTGTATGGAAAATACTTAAGGTCCTCAATTGCAGATTCTACACTCTTCCTGCCTGTTTTAACCTCATCAAGTAAATGTTCAAGTTCTTTCTTTGTCATTCCAGTTCTGTATCGGGATTCAAACTTCCAGTACGGTAACCTTCCAGATCCAAAGATATAAATCTGAATCCGATTTTCTTAAGGCTGTTTATCAGCTGCTCTCTTTCCGGATCATTCACGAGCCGGCTAAGGTATCCAGGCATACATTCTATGCGTGCGATGTTACCATGGATCCTGACCCTTGCTCCGTAAAAGCCCCTTTCAAAAAGATACTGCTCCGCCTTTTCGATTTTTATAAGATCCTCGGCGGTCACAATGGTGTTGTATGGTATTCTTGTAAGAAGACATGCATTTGATGGTTTTGACCATGTAGCCAATCCCGCCTCTGATGATGCATCCCTTATCTCCTGCTTTGTTAAGCCGGCTTCCTGGAGCGGGCTTCTTACCGACATCTCTTTAAGTGCCTTAATGCCAGGACGAAAGTCAGTTGCATCATCATCGTTGGTTCCGTCAATTACGAATTTGAACTTATTTCCTGCTGCAAACTTATTGATCTGACCAAATAATTCCTTTTTACAGAAATAACATCTTTCAACAGGGTTATTTCTTATTGATCCGGGGAACGCGACTTCAATTACCTTATGATCTATCCCTGAATTAAGACAGAAATCACGGGCCTCCTGGATCTCATGGGCAGGTATATAAGGTGTTGTAATTGTAACGGCTATGAATCTGATCTTTTTAACCTGCGATGCACGATGGACCAGAAAAGTACTGTCAACCCCTCCTGAAAAGGCGACAACGAATGAATTCATTTCCTGGAGTATACTATCTAATTTTTTTAGCTTTTTAATCATTAAGTTTCTTTTTAACTTTAGTAAGTTCCTCGGCAAGTGTGGAATAAACCAGCTTTAATGGCATTCCGGTTTCCCTTGCTATTCTCCGGCATTCCTCCGATTCAGGTTTACAAGAAACCTCTTTCCCTTTATATAATGATCTCTTGAATTTTACCGGCCCGAACAAAGTCTCTATAATTTCGAACTCTCTCGACAGTGTTTCCTTTCTGAACGGGATCGTTCTGATACCGAGGGTTGTTGTCTCTGTGAATAGTATCTCCCTTAGTCTTAATGCCTTATCGGATTCGCATATCACACTTAGTATAATACCCGGTCTTCCTTTCTTCATTATTATATTGCTGAGATATACATCTGAGGCTCCGGAATTGAAAAGCTTCTCTGAAACATGTTCATATATCTCAGGGTTCATATCATCAATATTGCATTCAATAAGCAAGGCTTCATGCCCGGTCTCAATCCTTTCAGCAGTTTCCCCTAGAAAAACCCTGAGCAGATTTGGGACCTCAGGGTGATCCTTATGGCCCACTCCATAGCCGGTACTAATTACCTTTAAAGGCTCAGCTGAATTGAATTTTGTGCCAAGAGTTGCCAGGATGGCAGCTCCTGTCGGTGTAGTAGCTTCAAAGTCGACGCCGTTCATTTTTACCGGTATATCCTTTAGTATTTCAGCGGTAGCTGGTGCCGGGACCGGAAGCTTTCCATGGTCACACAATACCGTTCCTCCTCCGAGTTCAATTGCTGATACATGCACTTCATCAACTCCGAGAGCATTGAAGCAGATCGCAGCACCAACAATATCAACAATAGAGTCAACGGCACCTACTTCATGAAAATGAACCTTTTCTATTTCTGTTCCATGCACAGAAGCCTCAGCCACGGCGAGCTTCATGAATATTTTAAGGCTCAGTTTTTTAGTCTTATCATCAAGCACGGAACTGTTAACAATATCCTCGATATCGGAAAGATGACGATGATGGTGTTCGTGCCTTGTCTGAATTACTGTAACCATTGTGCCCCGTATTCCATGGCGCTGGTCCTTAGCCATTTCGAGCTTCCAACCCTGGAGACCAAGCTTTTGCAGCTCATTATTCAGAAAGGTACCGTCAACTCCAAGGTCGATCATGGCGCCAAGGTTCATATCGCCGCTGATCCCCGAAAAACAATCGTAATAAAGTATTTTCATCTTACCTGCCCAATAAATTAGTAACAAATAAATTTGTATAAAGTTATGCTGACGTAAATTTATAATATGTTAAAGAATTCTAAACTTAATTGCATACTATTTCAATAATTGATAAAATGAAACAAAAAAGCACTATTTTTCGAGACTATTGATTATTTAAAAAATTTTAAAAATGAAAAGAAGAGATTTTTTAAGGAATTCTGTAGGAGCAGGTCTGGCCGCCGGAGCTGCATTTAGCCTTGGAGGGTATGAAAAGCTATGGGGCTCTTCTTCATTACCAGCAGGTTATGACATGGTGGCAATAATGGGTGGAATGCCTGATTCGATGTTTGATCTTGGCATCCAGGAGCTAGGAGGGATGGGTACATTTGTAAAGAAAGGCCAGAAGGTGCTTGTGAAGCCAAATATAGGATGGGACCGCACTCCGGAGTATGCTGCGAACACAAACCCTGCTCTTGTTAAACGGGTCATAGAGCACTGTTTCAGGGCTGGAGCAAAGGAGGTATATGTATTTGACCATACCTGCGACAACTGGGAGAGCAGCTATAAGAACTCGGGAATTGAGAAGGCTGCTAAGGATGCAGGAGCCAAGATGGTGCCTGCAAATTCTGAAAACTACTATCATGATATCGTAATCCCCGGGGCGAAGATCCTTAAAACAACAAAGGTTCATGAGATACTTCTTGAAACAGATGTTTTTATAAATGTTCCCATTCTCAAAAATCATAACTCAACAAGAATGACGGGCAGTATGAAAGGGATGATGGGTGTTGTCTGGGACAGAGGGTACTGGCACAAGAACAACCTTCATCAGTGCATTGCCGACTATGCGCTCTATTCAAAAAAGCCTTCCCTTAATGTAATCGACTGCTACAATGTCATGACAAAGAACGGTCCCCAGGGAGTTTCCAAAGAAGATGTGGCCTTTCTCCAGTCACAGATTCTTACAACAGATTGGGTGGCAGGAGATACAGCTGCGGCCAAAATGCTTAAGCTCGACCCGGCTTCAATAGATTATATACCAATTGCAGCCCAGATGGGGATCGGGACAATGAACCTCGATTCGCTTAATATTAAAAGAATCAAAATGTAAAGGGAATGAGGTCTTCAGTCCTGAGTAAGATTCGAATTCTATTTTCGCTGTTTGTGCTTCTGGTGACAGCTGCACTGTTCCTTGATATCAGGCATCTTTTCCCGACAGGATTCATGAACAAGATCCTCTTTTTTCAATTCATTCCGTCTGCAAATAAGTTCATAAATGCGGGTGCCGCTGCGGCGACCGGCTTTGTTGTTGTACTTATTCTTACAGTTATTTCCGGCCGTCTCTACTGCTCTTTCCTATGTCCTCTCGGAATTCTTCAGGATGTTTTCAGCCGTGCCGGCGGGAAGCTTAAGAAGCGGTTCAGACGGTATGGCTATAAAAAACCGCATACGATCCTGAGATATTCGATCCTTGCCCTGACACTTATTGTGACACTTACCTGGGGAATCAACCTTCTTATAATCCTGGATCCTTTCAGCATCTTCGGCAGGATAATGACATATTTCGGAAAACCCGTCATAATGCTGGCAAATAATCTTCTTGCCGGTATTTTCGGTAAATTCGATATATACACTTTTGTGAATGCACCAGTGACCGCCTTCTTGCCTGAAACATACATTATTCCTGCTGCTTTCCTTCTTCTGGTCATGGTATTGTCATTGACAAAAGGAAGACTTTTCTGCAATACTGTCTGTCCGGTGGGTACATTTCTCGGATTACTCTCGAAGGTTTCAGTCTTGCGGATAAAGTTCGACGATCAAAATTGTACAAAATGCGGGAGATGTGCCGTGGCATGTAAGTCGTCATGCATAGACTTTCTGAACAAGAGCGTGGATAACTCAAGATGCATCGGATGCTTCAACTGTCTGAAAAGCTGCCCCGACAAGGCCCTTGAGTATGGCGTTATCTCCTTTAAAAAAAGAAGATCAGGGGAAGCTGAACCTGCTGATATGGGGAAAAGAAAGAATATTGTCGCTTCAGTTTTTATTCTCATAGGTCTTGGTAGAACTGTTTCGGCACAGAACAAGATTGCACCCGTTCCAAAAAAGGCATCTACTGTAAAAGAAAAAAAAACATCAAATATTTGTCCTCCGGGATCAACCGGCATTTCAAATTTCACATCTAACTGCACTGCCTGTTCGCTCTGTGTCAGCGCCTGTCCTAACAACGTGCTTATTCCATCGTACAGAGAGTTTGGCATTGCCTCAGTAATGCAGCCTCACCTGAATTTTCATAAAGGATTCTGTGCATATGAATGTATAAGGTGCCTCGAAGTTTGTCCGACAGGGGCGTTGATGCCTCTCACCATCGAATCGAAGAAGCTAACCCAGATTGGAAAGGCAATATTTATAAAGGAGAACTGTATTGTCAACACCGAAAAAACAGCGTGCGGGGCATGTGCCGAGGCCTGTCCTACAAAAGCAGTTCACATGATACCCTTCGAGGGACGGCTGGTAATACCGGAAACGACGGATGAAATCTGCATTGGCTGTGGCCATTGTGAGAATGCATGCCCGACAACTCCATATAAAGCCATATTTATTAATGGTAATCCGGTTCACAAAACAGCCAAAAAGCCATTGAATGTTCAGACCGACCTTAAAAAGCCGGAAGAATTCCCTTTCTGAACAACTGCCCGAAATCAGTTTATTTTTCAAATATTTTTTAGAAATTTAGAGTATGAAAACATCACATATTGAACATATAGGAATCGCCGTCATCAATCTTAAGGAGTCAATCAGATTCTATGAGGATATCCTTGGGTTGAAATGTTATAGGACAGAAGAGATCCCTGATCAGAAAGTCCGGACCGCATTCATGATGATCGGAGAGACCAAGATCGAGCTGCTGGAAGCGACAGACCCTGAAAGCACTGTAGCAAAATTCATTGAAAAAAGAGGAGAGGGTATTCATCATATAGCTTTCGCTGTTAATGATCTTGATTCCAGCCTTAGAGATGCAGAATCAAAGGGAGTTAAGCTAATTGATGCCAATCCAAGGCTGGGAGCAGAAGGATTGCATATAGCATTTCTTCATCCCAAGTCAACTTATGGAGTACTGACTGAACTTTGTGAGGATCCGTCTAAACAGTAATTAAGAACTAAGATATAACAGATATGAGCAAGTCAGCTGTTGCGGGCAATTCAGGACCAAAGGTAAGATCCGACTGTGAGATTGCACTGGAGATTACTGATTCTGGTGGTCTGAATATTGATCTTAAGTCGAAGGTAAAGGCGCTATATGGAGACTCGATAACAAATCTGTGCAAAGAGATACTAAGGTTCTTTGGAATTGCAAGCGCCAACGTTCAGATAAATGATTCAGGTGCTCTTCCCTTTGTAATTTCAGCAAGGCTTGAGGCGGTTATAGTGAAGCTGACTGGCACCTCAAAGCAATATCTGCCGACAATGCTTTCGGGTAATGTATATCAGACTGAAAGGGACAGGTTCAGATTCTCAAGATTATACCTGCCAGGAAACAATCCCAGCCTGATGATAAATGCCGGACTGCACTCAGCTGACGGGATCATCCTTGACCTCGAGGATTCAGTTGCCCCCGACAGGAAGGAGGAGGCAAGGTTCCTTGTCAGGAATGCCCTCAGGTCGGTTGATTTCTGCGGAGCAGAGAGGATGGTAAGAATAAACCAGGGACAAAGAGGACTCGAGGATCTGGGTTATATCGTTCCTCAGCATGTGAATCTAGTTCTTCTTCCAAAATGTGAAAGTGCAGATGAGATTATCGCAGTCGACAATGAGATAAATGCTATCCGTAAGAAGAACAAAATTACTGAGGCTGTATGGCTGATGCCAATAATTGAAAGTGCCCTTGGAATAGAGAAATGTTATGAGATTGTAAATGCGAGCAGTAATATAGTGGCGGTAGCTATCGGACTTGAAGACTACACTGCTGACATAGGTGTTCAGAGAACAGCGGAGGGAAGGGAGTCACTCTTTGCACGGACAAGGGTCATAAATGCCGCAAAAGCATCAAGGATACAACCTATCGATTCGGTTTTTTCTGATGTTGGCGATAATGAAGGTCTCATGAGGAATGTTAATGAATCAAAAACGCTTGGCTTTGAGGGAATGGGATGCATTCACCCCAGGCAGATTGTGATTATTCGTCAGGGTTTCTCCCCCGGCATTGAGGAGACAGAAAAGGCGAAAAAGATCGTAATGGCATTTGTTGAGGCTTCAAGTAATGGACTTGGAGTTGTCTCTTTGGGAACAAAAATGATTGATCCTCCTGTTGTTGCAAGGGCTCAAAAGACGATTATGCTGGCTGTGAAGCTTGGCTTAATAAGTAAAAACTGGATGTCGGAAGGACCTTCTGAAAGTGATAAAAGTAACTAAATATTAGAGGTTTATGTCAGCAAATATTATCACCAACGCAGTAGGAAGGACTGTTCCCCTGGAAATAAATGGTCAGCCTGCTGTACCTTTTAAAGGTGTTGGTTTACACAGACCGGAAGGATCAAAATACGCTCCGCCTGTTCCAACGTGTGCAGATTATCCCGACGATGGGAACAAGGTAGTGGCTACACTTGAGGAGGCGTTGATGAGATGTGGTCTTTGCGACGGAATGGTCATATCGACACATCATCATTTAAGAGATGGCGATCTTATAAGCAACACTATATTTGAAATTGCTTCACGTATGGGGGTTAAGGACCTTGTCTGGTTTCCATCTGCATCGTTCCCCTGCAACGATCCTGTCATTAAATATCTTGACGACGGAACCATTAACCGGATAGAAGGAAGCATGAACGGACCCCTTGGCAGATATGTTTCGGAAGGAAAAATGAAGGGAATGGCCGTTTTAAGGTCTCACGGGGGCAGGGTCCAGGCAATCCAGGATGGCGAGGTAAAAATTGATATAGCTGTTATGGCGGCACCGACAGCCGATTCGTTTGGAAATGCAAAAGGTACAGGAGGGAGCTCAGCATGCGGAGTGATTGGGTATGCAAAGGCCGACTATATGTATGCCAATAAGGTTATAGTTGTAACTGATAATCTGGTTGATTTTCCATGTTTTCCTATGGAAATCGAAGGAAATTATGTCGATCATGTTGTTGTGGTGGATAAGATAGGAATTCCTGAAAAGATTGTTTCCGGTACTACTCAGATAACAAAAAGTCCCGACAGGCTTCTGATAGCTGAGCTTACTGCCTCATTCCTTGAGAAATCGGGTATTCTGTGTGATGGTGTAGCCATGCAGGCAGGGGCAGGAGGGACATCACTGGCGATAGCTGTTTTCATTCATGATATCTTCAGAAAAAAGGGATGGAGGTCGAGATTCGGCTTTGGAGGAAGTACCAAATATATGGTTAAGATGCTTGAGGAGGGGCAGATGGGCCATATTCTGGATGCTCAGGCGTTTGACCTTGATTCTGTTAATTCTATAATAAGAAATTTCAACCATGTACAGTACCCCGTCTTTAATGCCTATAATTACCATTCAAAGGGGAATCTGACCAGTATGATGGATATTATGATTCTTGGTGCGACTGAGATCGATCTTAATTTCAACGGAAATGTTGTGACACACTCCGACGGGTATCTGCTTCATGGAATAGGAGGGTGGCAGAACTGCCTCCACGCACGTAATGTAATACTTCCGGTGCCTCTGTTCCGCGACAGGATACCTGTGATTGTGGACAAGGTAACAACTCTGTGCGGTCCGGGTGAGCTCATTGATGTTGTCATAACTGAAAGAGGCATAGCAATTAATCCTCTAAGGCAGGATCTTATCGATAGCATAAAGGGGAAAGGATTACCAATCAGAACTATAGGAGAGCTGAAGGATGAAGCGGAGCGGATCTGCGGGAAGCCGGAAAAAGCGGAATTTGAAGATAAGATAGTTGCTGCTGTCAAATGGGTAGACGGTACCGTAATCGATTCAGTCAGAAAATTAAAACATTAAAGTTAAACGGGTTATGGATAAATACAGATGTTCGATATGTGGTTTTGTTTACGATCCGGCGGAGGGAGATCCCGCCGGAGATATTGCACCCGGTGTTCCTTTCAACGATCTTCCTGATGATTATGTTTGCCCTGTATGCGGAGCAGGAAAGGATGAGTTCCTTATTTCAGAGTAGGTTTAGCCGGCGATAAGATCAGTAGTTTCAGGAATATTCCTTATAACATCAAGAAGAAGTTCCCAGAACATGTTTACAGTCTCTATGCTTATCATCTCTTCGGGTGTATGGGCACCTCTTATTGTTGGTCCGAATGAGATCATATCCATTGTTCTGTCTTTTTCATAGATAAGCCCGCATTCGAGGCCGGCATGTATTGCCCTTATCAGTGGCTCCTTACCAAATAATCTGACATAGGATTCGCGGGTGATCTTTAATATTTCTGAGGTTATGTTCGGCTTCCATCCCGGGTAACCATCTGTCATGAGAACATCGGCGCCCGCCAGCCTGAAACATGCTTCGACAGCCGATGAGATATCGTGCTTGGCAGATTCTATGGAGCTTCTCTGTGTTGTAATTATCCTGATGGAGTTATCCTCAATAAATTTTACGGAGGCCAGATTTGAAGATGTCTCAACAAGGTTGTCCATCTCCTTCGACCAGTTCACTACTCCATGCGGACATGCAGTAAGGGCGCTGAGCAGCTTCTTTTGATTCACCTTATCGAGAACCAATGCTGGGTTTGAGCCAGGCCTGACAGATATTTTTATTTCTGGTTCGAGTGATCCGAATTCATCCCTGATTATTTTATAGAACTCATTCACTGATTTAGCGATCTCCCGTGAGAAATACGGATTTGCACTAATCGTGGCGAATGCTTCGCGAGGGATAGCATTTCTGAGATTACCTCCGTCAAACCTGCTCAGTAGAGCGTCATACTGTGAAGACAGGCTGGAAAGGAGTCGTGTCATTATCTTGACAGAGTTTCCGTATCCTTTGTGGATCTCATCACCAGAATGACCTCCATGGAGACCTGTGACCGAAAGATCAAAAGATTCATATCCGGCCGGAAGAGGCTCGGGTTTGTAGTTCATTGTAATGAGAGTGTCCATTCCTCCGGCACAGCCGATAAACAGGATCCCTTCATCTTCGGAATCAAGGTTAAGCAATATCCGCCCTGTGAAAAAATCTGATTTCAGGTTTATAGCTCCGGTCATGCCGGATTCTTCATCAACAGTGAAAAGGCATTCTATCCTGCCGGTCTTTATATTTTTGTCAGTAAGGATCGCCATCTGTGCAGCGATTCCGATCCCATCATCCGCTCCTAGTGTCGTACCGCTGGCTGTGACCCATCCATCCTTAATCCGGGGTACAATCGGGTCACGGTCCCAGTCGTGGGGATTATCCGCATTCTTTTCACCAACCATATCCAAATGGCACTGAAGAACAATAGTTTTTTTATTCTTCAGCTCTTCTGATGAAGACTTTATGATAAGAATGTTTCCGACCTCATCCTCTTTTGATTCAAGATTATTCTTTTCTGCAAAATCGAGAAGGTACTGCCTTATCCTGCCTTCATTTTTTGATAAACGAGGGATACTGCAAATTTCTTCAAAATATGTCCAGATAGGCTCAGGACTTAGATTTATTAAAAGGCTCATACAGACAAATAACTCACATTAACAAGGGCGTAAAAGTACAAATATTTTCAGTTTAAGTATGGGGTGGAAAATAATAATTCTCATTATTCCAGTGTTAAAAAATGTTTAAATTTACCCGTGTTGATACTAACCTAAACTATTCAGATTTATGTCAAAGCGTACTATTGTTACATTACCGGGTGACGGCATAGGTGTCATTGTTCTGGAACAGGCTCTGCGCGTACTAGATGCTTCAGGATTCAGGGCCGATTATATTCATGGTGATATTGGCTGGGATTTCTGGAGGAAAGAGGGAAACCCGCTTCCTGAAAGAACGCTGGATCTCCTTTCAATGCACAAGATCGCACTCTTTGGAGCAATTACATCAAAGCCGAATGATGAAGCTAAAGCAGAGCTTGACCCTTCTCTTCAGGGGAGAGGATATACATATTCGAGTCCTATTGTAGGCCTTCGCCAGCACTTCAACCTCGATATTTGCGTCAGGCCATGCAAATCATATAAAGGGAACCCTCTGAATTTTATAAGGAGGGGAAAGGGTAGCAGCATAGAAGAGCCGATGGTGGATGTCGTTATTTTCAGGCAGAATACTGAAGGGCTCTATTCCGGCGTTGAATGGACAAATCCTCCGGACGAAGTTTACAGTGCCCTTAGGACCCACAGGAAGTTTGTTGAGAACTATGGCTCTGTGCCAAAGGATGAGCTGTCAATTTCCACAAGAATATTTACAAGAAAAGCAACTGAGAGGATTATTGTAGCTGCGTTTGAGCATGCAAGGAAATACAGATATAAGTCTGTCACTGTGTGTGAAAAGCCGAATGTTATAAGGGAAACCTCCGGCCTTATGTGGAAACTTGCGAAGGAGATTCAAAAAAAGAATTATTCTGAAATTGAGCTAAGGAACACCAATATCGATGCTCAGATGATGTGGCTTACTAAAAATCCGGAAGATTACGGAGTTATTGTTGCGGGAAATATGTTTGGCGATATTGCATCCGATGCGTTTGCCGGCTTGATAGGAGGTCTGGGTTTTGCATGCAGTGCACAATTTTCGGCTGACGGAATAGCCGTTTTTGAACCAACACATGGATCAGCTCCCAAATACGCCGGATTTGAAGTGTCAATAGTTAATCCAATAGCAATGATTGAATCGGCCTGCATGATGCTGGACTATATTGGCGAAAATAATATATCGTCTCAAATACGGAAAGCTATTACGCAAGTGATAGAGGAGGGCAGGGTCAGAACCTATGATATGATGAAGATGACTGGAAATGCTGACGTTATTCGCAATGGTGCCGCTTCAACAATTATGATGACCGATGCCATAATTGCTAAACTTTAAAACTATCCGACTATGAATGAAGTGGTATTGAAGCTCTGGCCTGAACTGTTATGGATAAAGGATATCGGATTGAGGGAGATGACAGCCCGGACATGGGAACTTGGTCTCGAGAGGAGTGTCCTGAAAGCTGATGATCTTGAAAAGATACCTTTTACACTTTTATGCGGACCCGATCTTAAGGTTAGCTTTATGGCACATAAGAGATGCGTTGTTCATCTGGCTAGGCAGTGCGGCGAAAAGATGAATGAATTTTTTGGCAGCGAGCTTCCAGTGAACATGGATGTTGTTGTGGCAGGAGCAATACTTGCCGATGTCGGGAAGCTTCTTGAATATGAGCTGGACAGTACGGGGAGGGCAGTACAGGGGAAATATGGTCAATATTTACGTCATCCCTTCTCAGGAGTGTCGCTTGCCGAGGAATGCGGTGTTCCCTCTGAGGTTTGCCATATAATTGCAGCTCATGCCCATGAAGGAGACCTTATTAAAAGAACGACCGAGGCATATATTGTACATCATGCCGATTTCATGACATTCCTCCCGTTCAAGAGCAGGCTGATTGTATAATGTACTTATAAAACCACCTCCCACCGACACTATGGTCGGGGTGGTTAAAATAACAATTACCCGAGTTTCATCTTTTCCACCTCGTCGAGGTTTCTCTCGTTTGTGATAACTTTTGCATCAGGCGTATAAAGGAAATCAATAAGTTCCTGGTACTTGTCTGTTATCTTGCCTCTTACTATCTTCATTACCGAATTCATAAAGCCGTTTTCTTCTGTCCAGCTTTCCTCGAGCACGGCTATTGCCACTGGCAGCCACCTTTGAGGAAACATATGCCCGTACTTCCCGCTTGTCCTGTATTCATTTATTTCCGACTCAATAAGTGTCAGAATAGCTCTTTTCCCGTCTTCCGAATCTGATGTAAGCCCGTTTTCCTCGAGGAAAAGCTTAAGTGCGTGCTGGTTAGGAACGACAAGGGCAACTGTATATGGTTTCTGATTGTTGAAAAGCATACACTGATCAATGTACTTCGATTGTTCACTTATTGCTTCTTCAATACCTTCAGGGCTGAATTTCTCGCCATCGTCAGCTATAAGCAGGCTCTTGAAGCGGCCAAGAACGTACAAAAATCCGTCCTCCGACATGTAACCCATATCTCCTGTATAGAGCCACCCATCTTTCACTGTTTCGGCAGTTGTCTTTTCGTTTTTCCAGTATCCGTACATAACATTGCCTCCCCTGATGACGATCTCACCTTTCTCTCCAACAGGAAGTTCTTTGCCATCCTCGTCGCATATTTTCAGGTCCATATTGTTTACAATAGCGCCTGAAGATCCAAGCTTATGCTTTCCGCTTGCGTTTGTTGAAATGACGGGTGATGCTTCTGTAAGTCCGTATCCCTGGTACATTGGTACCCCGATCGCATAGAAGAATCGCTGAAGTTCAATTTCAAGAAGAGCACCGCCTCCTATGAAGTAATCGAGCTCGCCTCCGAATGATTCACGAATTTTGCTGAAGAGTACCCTGTCGTAAAATCTGAGGAGCGGCTTTTTGAGTCGCTGCAGCCCCTGTCCCTTGTTCCAACCCTCCTTGTTGTATGAGTATGATATCTTGAGTGCGTGATTGAAGAGAGCTTCGGTAAGCCTGCCTTTTTCCTTTATTGCCTTCTCAATGTTTTTTCTGAAATTCTTTGCAAGTGCCGGAACGCTCATCAGGAGATTTGGCTTGATCTCCTTCATACATGAAGGAAGGTTTCTCAATGTTTCCATGGGTGTCTTCCCGATCTTCACTGAAGCAATGCTTGCTCCTTTACCCATAAATGCATAGATTCCGCATGTGTGAGCAAATGAATGATCCCAAGGGAGCATTAGAAGTGTTTTGTAGAATGGAGGAATATCAATGAGGCTGTATGCCTGATATACATTTGAGACATAATTGCCATGAGTAAGTATTATTCCTTTTGGATCGGCCGTTGTACCGGATGTATAGCAGATGTTCGCAAAATCATTTGGTGTAATGCTCTTATAGAGTGCTTCAAACATGGCCGCATTTTCGGGAGATTCCAGCCATTCCCTTCCAAGTTTTCTTACCTCATTGAAGTGTATCTCATTTGGCTGATACTCTTCAAGAGTGTCGAAATGGATGACTTTCGTTATAAGCGCGCAATCGCCGATCACGCTCTTCAGCTTCTGTGACTGGATCGTAGATGTCAGTACCATTATTGATTCGGAATGGACTATTCTGAAACGGATCTCTTCGCTGTTAAGCTTTACTGAAAGCGGTACGTTTGTTGCGCCTGTATAGAGTATTCCGAGTTCACCGATAACCCAGCTGTTTCTTCCTTCTGAGATCAGGCTTATTTTGTCTCCCTTTTTTACTCCAAGGGTTATAAGTCCTGCGGCGAACTCATGCACCTGCTTTCTTGCCTCGCTGTAGGTCGTCCCTTCATACTTGTCCTGGGGCTTTTCCCACAGATATATATTATTGCTGAATTTTTCAGTACACTCCTCGAAAAGCTGAATTATTGATTTCATAAAGGTTTCATTTGGGGTTTAGGGCATAAAACTACACCTAATATACGAATTATGTAATATCAGGTATTAAAGCTTATCTTCTAAATATCATTTGTGATGCAATATTAAATTTTGTATATTTGATTTTCAGGTTGTTATGCCCGGTGTTTCCATTGTATAATTAAATATTTTATTATGAGACAATTAATCGGTTTTATGATTGTATTGATCCTTATCCTTTCACCTTCATGCAAATGGCTCAGATCAAAGGGTATTTTTGGTAAAAAAACTGATACAATGGTTGTCTGGAAAGCCAGACAGGATAGTATAAGGGTTATTGATTCGGTTCGTAAGGCCCAGGAACGGATTTTGACACTTGAAAACGCGAGGCTGGATTCTGTTAAAAAGGCAGCTGAAGAGTGGGATCTTAAGAATAAGTTTAATATAATCATTGGTAGTTTCATTACTCCTGAATATGCGAGGAAATATTCTGAAGAGTTTGCAGCGAAAGGATATAAAACACGGATTCTGAAGCTGGAGGGAACGCAATTCGAAATGGTATCTGCAGAGGCGCATCAAGGCTACAGAATGGCTGTTAACCGGCTGAAACAATTTCAGGACTCTGTTACTTTTGATGCCTGGATCTACGTTTTGGGTAAGAAAAATTAAGGATATTTCAGATATTAATATTACCTGAATATCGACTCTTTCCTGTCGGGGCCGACCGAGACCAGGGTTACAGGCACACCGGTCTCCTTTTCAATATAGCTTACATACTCTTTCAGGGAGACCGGAAGATTTTCATATTTTCTGACTGAGGAGATATTTTCAGTCCAGCCTTCCATCTCAATGTAAACCGGCTCAACAGGAGAATCATATTCAAAAGGTATTTCCTCAAATGTGATCCCGTTAATTTTATATGATGTGCAGATAAGTACTTTATCGAAGCCGGAAAGGACATCAGCCTTTGTCATAAGAAGCCTTGTGACACCATTTACCATTATTGAGTATTTAAGAGCAGGAAGATCAAGCCATCCGCATCTCCGTGGGCGTCCTGTTGTGGCTCCAAACTCCGCTCCGGTTTTCCTTATTCGTTCTCCGGTTTCGTCTTTAAGTTC
>JBBIIS010000020.1:0-14336 GCA_037446375.1 Bacteroidota bacterium
TCTCACGTGTAAGTCCAAGCTCCTCTCCTATCTCCTCCAGAGTAAAAGGATGTTTCATTGTAATACCGAAGTATAGCTTCAGGACTTTAGCTTCTCTTGGAGAAAGGGTGCTTAGGGCCCGTTCTATCTCGTATGCGAGGGATTCATTAATAAGGTTCCTGTCGGGACTTGGTGCGTCATTGCTCTGAAGAACATCGTACATTGTGTTATCCTCTTCAGAACTTATCGGAGCATCCATGCTCACAGTTCTTCCGTTTGTTTTAAGGGCATCCTTAACCTCGTCGGGGGCCATTTCGAGAATGTCGGCAATTTCCTGTGAGGAAGGTTCTCTTTCATATTCCTGTTCAAGCCTTGAGAAGGCTCTGTTTATACGGTTTATTGATCCGATCTTATTCACCGGCAGCCTGACAATTCTTGCCTGCTCGGCGAGAGCCTGGAGAATTGCCTGCCTTATCCACCATACAGCATATGAAATAAATTTAAAACCCCTTGTTTCGTCAAACCTTTGTGCGGCTTTCATAAGCCCAAGGTTTCCCTCATTAATAAGATCCGGAAGGCTCATACCCTGATTCTGGTACTGCTTAGCCACCGAAACCACGAAGCGCAGATTTGCCTTGACAAGCTTAGCGAGGGCCTCCCTGTCACCTGACTTGATGCGCCTGGCAAGTATAACCTCGTCCTCCGGGGAAATAAGCTCGACCTTCCCGATCTCCTGAAGATATTTATCAAGGGATGGCGTATCTCGGTTAGTAACCTGCTTGGTTATCTTTAGCTGACGCATCTGGGACCGGCATTAAGGGTTTTTTTCGGGTTTCCGGGCTAACACTACAATTTTAATAAAAAAAATACTCTTCATCAACACATTATATAAAAATATTTTTTGTACGAGAAAGATTTTTATTATCTTGCACCATTATTTTTATCGCTGAATATCAGGCTTTTGTTTCAAACTCGCATTCCCCGGAACATTTTTATATCAATTGCTTTGGAATTTGTAATCATTTTTATTTAATATTGCACCGGTTTTTGGATAGAAAAACTGTTGAGTATTCCATAGGATCAGCATTCTTCTTCTGATCCGGGTCTCCGCAAAAAATCTTTGAACACATTCGAATCATCATTAAAATTAATTATGTACGACATTCTTGAATTAAGTAAGATGCTCGTTCCCGAATTAAGGGAAATAGCTAAACAACTTAACATTTCAAAAGCTGAAACGCTTAAAAAGCAGGACCTTATCTACAAGATTCTTGACCAGCAGGCAATTGACCTGACCGATGGCAGGACCTCAGTAAAAAAAGATACTCCGGTTCAGGAGCCGTCGGGACAGCAGCAGGATGACGGGCTGAGAAGAGGAAAGAGACCCAGATTTATAAAGCCGGGAAGCATAAATCCCAAGGAGTCTGTGATCTCTGTTTCACCTGACGATCTTTCCCGTCCTGAGACAAAGCCAAGGGAGTGGCATGAACAGCAGCGTAAGCTTGATCCTCAGTCTGAAGATAAGCCTGATTTTTTCAGGAAGCAGGGTCCTTCAATCGAGCGTCCTGTAATTACATGGAAGCACGATCCAATGAGTGAGAGGGTTAATGAGAAGCCACTTTCCCCTAAAGCTGAGCCATCCGAAAGAGCAGAATTAAAGAAAGCTGAACCTTACTTTGATCCCCTTCTCCCGATTGAAAATAATGATGCAGCTGATGAAGAGATCAAAGTTGTTCATGAAGCCGTTTCTGAATCCGCTCCTGAAACAGTTCCGGAAGTTGTTTCAGCAGAGCCGGCTGTTGAGCCGCCTGTAAGGGAGACTCCTTTCGAAACACATGAACCTGTCGAGAAAGTTGAACGAAGAGAAAGGCCTTACGATTTCGAAGGCATCATTTATAATACAGGCGTGCTCGAGATCATGCCCGATGGCTATGGCTTTCTAAGATCAGCCGATTATAACTATCTTAATTCACCCGATGATATCTATGTCTCACAATCACAGATAAAACTCTTCGGTCTTAAAACCGGCGATACAATTAAAGGTTCCATAAGACCTCCTAAGGAGGGTGAGAAATATTTTCCGCTTATCAAGGTTGAAGAGATCAATGGCAGAAGCCCGGATTTCATAAGGGACAGGGTTCCGTTTGATTTCCTTACTCCCCTCTTCCCTAACGAAAAGTTCACGCTCTGCACACCCGGAGAGGGTTCCCTCTCGGTAAGGGTTATCGATATGTTCTCTCCGATTGGGAAAGGCCAGCGTGGATTGATAGTTGCCCAGCCCAAGACGGGAAAGACAATTCTTCTCCAGGAGATAGCAAATGCAATTTCAAAATACCATCCTGAAGTATATCTCATGATACTTCTTGTCGATGAGAGACCTGAAGAGGTAACTGACATGGCCAGGAACGTGAAGGCTGAGGTTATTGCCTCAACATTTGATGAACCTGCTGAAAGACACTGCCGTGTTGCAAATATTGTTCTTGAAAAGGCAAAAAGACTTGTTGAATGCGGTCATGATGTTGTCATTCTTCTTGATTCCATAACAAGGCTCGCGAGGGCATTTAATACAACAGCCCCTGCATCGGGGAAGGTTCTTTCAGGCGGTGTCGATTCAAACGCACTTCACAAGCCAAAGCGCTTCTTTGGTGCTGCAAGGAATATAGAAAACGGCGGATCACTTACAATTATAGCAACCGCACTGACCGAAACCGGCTCGAAAATGGATGATGTGATCTTTGAAGAGTTCAAGGGTACAGGTAATATGGAACTGCAGCTCGACAGGAAGCTATCAAACAGGAGAATATTCCCGTCAATAGATATCCCTGCCTCAAGTACAAGAAGGGAAGATCTTCTTCTTAACAAAACAATGATGCAGAAAATATGGGTTTTGAGAAACTATCTCAGCGACATGAACTCTGTTGAGGCTATGGAATTCCTTAGAGACAGGCTGTTACAGTCAAAATCAAATGAAGAGTTTCTTGTCTCGATGAATGGCGGATAACGAACAATAATTTTTCGTAGATTTGCCGGTTATTAGTAAAATTCAAATCAATTCTAATCAAATATCAAAATTCAAAATGGCAACAAAAAAATTTATAACATGCGACGGTAACCAGGCCGCAGCGCATGTGGCATATATGTTCAGTGAAGTCGCCTGCATATATCCTATTACACCTTCTTCAACAATGGCAGAATATGTCGATGAGTGGGCTGCCAACGGATTAAAGAACATGTTTGGTGAAGAGGTAAAAGTTGTTGAGATGCAATCAGAGGCGGGAGCTGCAGGCGCTGTTCACGGCGCACTTCAGGCCGGTGCCCTGACAACAACATTTACTGCATCACAGGGTCTTCTTCTTATGATCCCCAACATGTACAAAATGGCCGGAGAACTTCTTCCGGCAGTATTCCATGTAAGTGCCCGCACAATAGCTGCACATGCCCTCTCGATTTTTGGAGATCACAGCGACATTTATGCAACGCGCCAGACCGGGTTTGCAATGCTTGCAAGCGGCAGCGTTCAGGAGATAATGGACCTTTCAGCTGTGGCCCATCTTACTGCCATCCACTCAAGAATTCCTTTCCTCAATTTCTTCGATGGTTTCCGTACTTCTGCTGAAGTTCAGAAAATTGAGGCTATCGCTATGGATGATGTTAGAAAGCTTGTCGATTGGAAAGCTCTCGAGACATTCAGGAACAATGCCCTTAATCCCGAGCACCCCGTAACAAGAGGTTCAGCCCAGAACCCTGATATCTTCTTCCAGGCAAAAGAGTCCATTAATAAATTCTATGAGCCGATTCCTGATATGGTGAATGACTATATGGCTGAGATCAATAAGATCACAGGCAGGGAATACAAGCCATTCACATATTATGGCGACCCGGATGCGGAAAATATAATTGTTGCGATGGGCTCTATTACTGATACAACAAAAGAAACGATTGATTACCTGGCAGAAAAAGGTGAAAAAGCAGGACTTATAAGCGTCCATCTTTACAGGCCTTTCTCCGCTAAATATTTCTTTAATGTACTTCCGGCTTCCGTGAAGAAAATTACAGTTCTCGACAGGACAAAGGAACCTGGAGCAAATGGGGAACCTCTCTTCCTTGATGTAAAAGAGATGTTCTATGAAAGAAATGAGAAACCTGTTATCCTTGGCGGGCGCTACGGACTCAGCTCTAAAGATACAACTCCCGCTATGGTACTCTCAGTATTTGAAAACATGAAGCTGAAGGAACCCAAGAACCTGTTCACTGTTGGTATCGTAGATGATGTTACATTCAAATCACTTCCTCTCCTTCCAGAAATAAATGTATGCTGTACCGGAACATACTCTGCAAAGTTTTATGGCCTCGGATCAGACGGGACAGTTGGTGCAAACAAGAACTCGATTAAGATCATTGGCGACACCACCGATAAATACTGCCAGGCATATTTTGCATACGATTCAAAGAAATCAGGTGGCATCACAACATCTCATCTTCGCTTTGGTGACAAGCCGATCAGGTCGCCTTACCTTGTAAACATGCCCGATTTTGTAGCATGCCATGTTCCCTCCTATCTCGAGAAATATGATATGCTTAAAGGTCTTGTAAGAAAAGGCACTTTCCTTCTAAACTCCATCTGGGATGTTGAAGAGACAAAGCACAGGCTTCCGGATCATATGAAAAAATATCTTGCTGAAAACAAGATCAATCTCTATGTAATTAATGCAACTCAGATCGCTGAGGAGCTTGGTCTGGGAACCAGGACAAACACTATAATGCAGGCCGCATTCTTCAAGGTTTCACAGGTTATCCCTTACGAGAAAGCTGAGAAAGAGATGAAGAAAGCCATTGAAAAATCATACGGCAGAAAAGGTGAAGAGGTTGTTAAGATGAACTGGGCAGCTATAGACAGGGGTAGTGCAGTTACAAAGATCGAGATCCCTTCCGAATGGGCAAATATTAAAGTTGAAACTCATAAGGATACAAGAGATATTCCTGATTTCATCCGCAATGTGATGGAACCTATAAACGCTATGAAAGGTGACGACCTTCCCGTCAGTGCATTCCTTGGCAGGGAAGACGGTACCTTCCCGGCAGGTACCAGCGCATATGAAAAGAGAGGCATTGCAGTCAACGTACCCGAATGGCAGTCAGAAAATTGCATCCAGTGCAATCAGTGTTCTTATGTTTGCCCTCATGCAGCTATCCGTCCTTTCCTGCTTACTGATGAGGAGGCTGCCAATGCTCCCGAAGGTACTATAACTATACAGGGAATACCCGGAAATCTGAAGGCATATAAATACAAGATTCAACTTAGCGTTTACGACTGTACCGGCTGCAGCAACTGTGCGGATGTCTGCCCCGGAAATAAGGGGAAGAAGGCCCTGATAATGAAACCTTTCGAAACACAACTTGCCGAAGCAGACCGCTGGACATATATGCATGAGAAAGTTGGCTATAAAGACACGGTTGTTGACAAATTTGTCAATGTCAAGAACAGTCAGTTCTCACAGCCACTGTTTGAGTTCTCGGGAGCTTGTGCAGGTTGCGGAGAAACACCATATATAAAGGCAATAACCCAGCTCTTTGGTGACAGAATGATCATCTCAAATGCAACCGGATGTTCATCGATCTATGGAGGGTCAGCTCCGTCAATGCCTTATACTGCTAACAAAAAAGGACACGGACCGGCATGGGCAAACTCACTCTTCGAAGACAATGCAGAGTATGGCTATGGCCTTACCCTCGGTGCAACAAAACTCAGGGAGCGGATTGCACTGAGAATGAAAAACGCACTTGCAGATGGTACTGCAGCAGCCGAAACAAAAGCTGCTTTTGAAGAATGGCTCGGAGCTATGAATAATGCAGAAGCATCAAGATTGGCATCAGCTAAAGTTGTTGCAGTCTGCGAAAAGGATAAATCTGATGCTGCAAAAGAAGTTTTAAGCCTGAAACAGTATCTTGTCAAAAAGTCACACTGGATCTTCGGCGGCGACGGCTGGGCATATGATATTGGCTACGGTGGACTTGACCATGTACTAGCTTCAGGTGAGGATGTGAATGTACTTGTACTTGATACAGAGGTTTATTCAAATACAGGAGGACAGGCTTCAAAATCAACTCCGGCGGGAGCAGTAGCAAAATTCGCAGCATCAGGAAAGAAGATCCGCAAGAAAGATCTTGGCATGATGGCGATCAGCTATGGATATGTATATGTTGCGCAGGTTTCAATGGGAGCCAGCAACTCGCAATACCTGAAAGCGATAAAGGAAGCTGAAGCTTATCCCGGCCCATCACTTGTGATAGCCTACGCACCCTGCATAAATCACGGACTGAAAGAGGGAATGGGTAAAACACAGGATCAGATGGACAATGCAGTAAAATCAGGCTACTGGCATCTTTACAGGTTCAATCCTCTTCTCGAGGCAGAAGGGAAGAATCCTTTCACACTCGATTCAAAGGAACCCGACTGGACAAAATTCCAGGATTTCCTTAACTCCGAAGTTCGCTATACATCTCTTATCAAAGCATTCCCGAAAGAGGCAGAATATCTGTTCAAAGCTGCCGAAGAGAATGCAAAATGGCGGTACAGGAGCTATCAGCGTCTTGCTGCACAAGTGTAAACCGGTTCATTATACTAAAGAAAAGCTACCCTTCCGGTGGCTTTTCTTTTTATGTTACTCAGCCTACCACGGAGAAACACAGAAGCTTTACTCCGTGGCTCTCTGAGTGAACTGAATGTCTCTCTGTGTAACTTAAATATTATTTCTAAATTTGCAGCCATAATATTTAACATGGGAAGGATACTTGCATTGGATTTTGGCAGAAAAAGGACGGGTGTTGCAGTCACCGATCCTCTGAAGATCATAGCATCACCTCTAGCCACAATACCGACTTCACGAATTGAATCATTCCTTTTTGAGTATATGGGTTGCGAAAAGGTCGATGAGATAGTTATCGGTTATCCTGTTCAGATGAACAATGAACCAAGCGAATCTGTTAAATATATTGAACCATTTCTGAAGAGGCTTAAGAAACTTTTTCCGGCTACTCCGGTAAATCGTTACGATGAAAGATTCACGTCAAAAATGGCCTTTCAGGCGATGGTTGATGGTGGTGTTAAAAAGAAAGAAAGAAGTGATAAAGGTATGGTAGACAGGATCAGTGCTTCTCTGATATTACAGTCATACCTTGAAAAAAGATCGTTTTTGAAAGGAAAGGAAATTTTATAATGATTTACCCAATAGTTGTTTACGGACATCCTGTCCTTAAAAAGGTTGCTGTTAATATCGAAAGGGACTACCCGGGGTTAAAGCAGTTTGCTGATGACATGTTCGAAACCATGTACGAAGCTGAAGGACTAGGCCTTGCCGCACCGCAGGTAAACAAATCGATCAGGCTCTTCGTTATTGATGGCGAGCCTGTAGCGGAAGATGAACCCGAACTGGCAAATTTCAAGAAAGTCTTCATAAATGCCCAAATTATAGAACGAAGCGGCGAGCTGCTTCCAATGAATGAAGGATGCCTCAGCATTCCAGGCATAAGAGAAGAGGTTAAGAGGGAGGCCCATATCAGAATACAGTATTTCGATGAGAACTGGATTGAGTATGATGAAGTTTATGATGGCTACAAAGCAAGAATCATCCAGCACGAATATGACCATCTCGACGGTAAGCTGTTTGTCGAAAAGATAAATCCCCTCAAAAAACAGCTAATTAAAGGTAAGCTTCTTGATATATCGAAGGGTAAATTCGAAGCCGATTACAAGACTACGGTTTACACTTCGAGGAAGAGATAATCAATTTTTCTTATCTTTATACAGTCTCCATAGCTGCAGACTGTGCTAAACAAGGAATTACCATTCCTGCGTGTATGCCTGCCTTTGTCACTTGGGATAATCTCAGGCAACTATCTTCATCCACCTGCCGGCGGATGCATTTTAGCTATCATTATTACCTCTGCCCTCCTCAGTTTTACACTTCTTTTTAACAGGAGGCTGACAAACCCCATTTTCGGCTTGGTCTTTTATTCAGTCCTTTTCTTTACGGGTATGCTCATGTTTGTTCAGGAACGTGAAAGGCTTTCAGATCTGAACGACGAACCAACCATTCTCTCCTGTATTGTTTCCGACTTTCCGCAGGAAAAAAACAATACTTATCTTATTACCTTGAAGCTAAATGCCAGTCTCACACCGGGAAGCGATAAAAAACTTTACGGGTCAGTCATTATGTACTGCAGGAAAGATTCTGTGGTGGAGACTCTTATCCCTGGCGACAGCCTTATTGTGAAATGCAGACCTCAGCCAATAACAAATCGCGGCAATCCGTATGAATTTGATTACAGATTCTATATGGAATCACAAGGCGTAAAATACTTCGCTTTCGCAAGCCCCGGTGATCTCCTTTCTATCAGGCACCCGTCGAAAAGATCAATTATATACCGGTCTCTGATCATAAGGAACAGGATCATTGATATGTTCAGGGAGAGAGGCATGACCGGCAGGAGGCTGGCTCTTGTCTCGGCTATTACACTTGGAGAAAAAAGCCATCTCGATCAGGATGAGAAACAGTATTTCATAAATGCTGGAATAATGCATATTATGGCTGTCTCGGGTCTCCATGCCGTAATTCTCAGCTACTTTATCTTTTCAGTGCTGTTCTTTCTCAGGGGGAAATTAAGTATCCTGAGAATAATAATCACACTGTCAGTTTTATGGGCGTTTGCATTTGTAACAGGGCTGACACCTTCAGTACTGAGAGCAACAATAATGTTCACCTTCCTTCAGTCAGGAAAACTGCTTAAACGTCCGGTGAATCCGGTAAACTCTGTTCTTGCCTCAGCATTTATTCTGATCCTGATAAGACCATCAGTGATCTTTGATGCAGGCTTTCTTCTGTCGTACGTTGCAGTATTATACATAATCCTGTTTTACCACGATCTTTATCTGAAACTTACATTTAAAAGAAAAGCCGCGGATACAATATGGCAATCGGCAGCTGTCACAATAACGGCACAGGCAGGAACATTGCCGCTGACAATAATGCTATTCAACAGGTTCCCCACATGGTTCATCCTCACAAATGTAATTATTGTACCTGTATCATCCGTCCTTATTGTTGTCGGCTGCCTTGTCCCGCTGACATATCCGCTTGTACATGTTTCAGAATTTCTGACCATGATACTGGATAAGCTGACATGGCTCACAGAGTTCCTCACTGAAAAAGCTGCCTCCCTGCCATTTTCAACTATTGATAATATCGGACTTACCGGTATTGAAGGCTTATTGCTGACAATGGCAATCACTCTTGGTTTGTTTTTTCTGCTGAAGAAGGACCGCATCCCCGTAATTTACCCTCTTGTTGCTTTTCTGCTTTTTTCAGCAGCCCTGATGATCAAGTACATTTCAACGGGCAAAACAAGTGAGGTGGTCGTTTACAACATTTATGGAGGTAACGCTGTAGGGTTAAGGAGCGGCAGAACACTCAACCTCTATTCCGACAGCAGTGCTGTTCCCAAGGAGGTTGCCAGGCATTGTGCAGTTGAAGGTCTGAAGGTCAGGAATACTCTGCTTACGGCTGAGCCCGTATATGCAAATATTGAGGGACACAGAATTGTGATAGCGGAAAAATATGAATACAATAACCATGTACCTGAGGGAACTGAACTGGCTGTTTTCACCTCAAAAAAGCCCTTTCCCTTTAAACAGGAGAATTTAATTTTCCCCGGAAGCTGCCTTGTGCTGACGACACAATCCACCCGCGAGATCAGTTACAGAAGAAGCAATACTGACACTTTGGGGGCCCATACAGAGTCAGTAAGGCTATCCGGAGCGTACAGCAAGAGGCTGTGAATGTTAATAAAGAATTGTATGAAAAAACTTGAGTATTACACTATTTATATCTTATTTTGCATGTTTTTTCAACAAAACTTTTATGAGAATCATAATTGCCGGGGCCGGGGAAGTTGGCACGCATCTTGCCAAGATGCTTTCAAACGAAAATCACGAGATCCTTCTGATCGACTCTGAGGAAGAGAGGCTTAGGCCTATCGACTCTTCACTAGACGTTCTCACGTTTCACGGATCTGCCACCTCGGTTAATATTCTTCAGAACGCCCTGAAGAAAAAAACCGACCTTTTCATTGCGGTGACCCATTCTGAGAACACAAATATTACATCGGCAATTTTGGCTAAGAGGCTTGGCGCATTAAAGACAATTGCCAGGATAGACAACCTGGAATATCTGGAGCACGCAAATGAGGAGTTCTTTAAATCGCTTGGCATCGATTCACTTATTTATCCGGAGCTTATAGCTGCACGTGAAGTACTTGGCCTTCTGCATGAAACGGGCACGACGGAATTTATGGAATTCTCAGGGGGGAAGCTGGCAATGTATGTCCAGAAGCTTGATGAGAAGGCTCCGATAATCAATAAAAGTCTTGAAGAGATCTCGATCAAAAACAAGGGAGATAAGTACCGTGCAGTAGCTATTAAAAGAGGTGATCAAACAATCATTCCACGAGGCGATGAGCAGTTCCAGCTTGGCGACCTGGTTTTCGTAATTTCGACCCATGAGGGGATAAATGAGATGATGAAGACATCGGGAAAAGAAAACTTTGAGGCCAAAAGCATTATGATAGTCGGAGGAAGCCGAATTGGCAAGCACGTTGCACTATATATGCAGAAATCGTCTGAAGTTAAGCTGATTGATTCAAGCATAGAAAGGTGTGAATCGCTGGCTGAGATCCTTGAGAATACGCTTATTATCAACGGAGACTGCCGCAATGCGGATCTCCTTACAAGGGAGGGTATAACAAAAATGGATTGTTTTATTGCCGTCACCGGGAACTCTGAAACAAATATCCTGTCATGTCTCCTGGCAAAGAGAATGGGTGTGAAAAAGGCAATAGCTGAGGTTGAAAACATGGAGTATATCAGCCTTGCTGAAAACATTGGCATAGATACAATTATAAATAAAAAAATATCTGCAGCAAGCAGAATATTCCGACACACGACAAACCCAAATGTCACCCAGGTCAAGTACCTGACAGGTGCCGATGCGGAGGTTATAGAATTCAATGTCCCTGCGAATGCCAAGATAACAAAGGGCACTCTCAGAAGCATGGATTTCCCTGAAGATGCGATAGTTGGAGGCGGAACCCGCGACGGCGTTCCATTTATTGCGACAGGAGATACTATAATCAAGGTCAATGACAAAGTGGTGGTTTTCACCCTTCCTTCGGCATATGATAAACTATCGAGATTCTTCACCTGATCAGATATGATCAATTTCAGAATAATCGCAAGAGTCTTCAGTGTCCTGCTTATTTTTGAGGGTGTAATGATGCTGTTCTCGGCACTTATTTCAGTTATTTACCAGGAGCACGCTGCAAACTCGTTTTTCTATTCTGCACTTATCACAATGCTAATAGGGATCCTTGCATTTACGCCAATTAAGGATGATGACCGGGTTTACGGCAGCAGGGAGGGAAATCTTATTGTAACCGGCATCTGGATGATCTTTGCCCTTTTCGGCACCCTTCCGTTCCTGTTCAGCGGGACAGTAAAAAATTTTGTTGATGCTTTCTTTGAATCAATGTCGGGATTTACTACAACAGGCGCCACTATACTCACCGACATTGACTCGCTTCCAAAGGGAATTCTCTTCTGGAGAAGCCTGACTCAATGGCTTGGAGGAATGGGCATTATTTTCCTGTCACTGTATGTACTTCCGGTCTTCAGGGATCTTAATATTCAGCTCTCGACAACTGAGTTTTCCGGACAGACATCCGACAAGCTTCATCCAAGAGTCGTTGAGACTGCTAAAAGGCTGATAGCGATATTTATAATACTTACCATATGTGAGATTATCCTTCTTAATATTGCAGGGATGTCATTCTTTGATTCCGTATGCCAGTCGTTCAGTACCCTCTCAACAGGAGGATTTTCTACCCATAATAACAGCCTTTCTCTTTATTCATCTCCTGGTATCAAGGTTATAATCACGATCTTCATGTTCATTGCCGGTACCAACATGTCTATTTTTTATTTCGGCCTAAAGCGGAATTTCGGAAAGATATCAGCAAGCAATGAATTTGTCCTTTACCTGGCAGTCTGCCTCATATTCAGCATTATTGTATCTTCAATTCTCTATGTAAAGGGACTTTTCACTCCTCTCGACTCTTTTATAAACGGAACATTCCATGTCATATCCATTATAACATCAACAGGATATTATACAAGCAACTATATGCTCTGGGGCAATTTTGTGGTCCTTATCATGTTTGTATTAATGTTCACTGGAGGAAGCGCAGGATCGGCAAGTGGCGGCATCAAGATCACGAGGCTCATGATAATGACAAAAAACAACCGCATGGAACTCAGGCGGCTCATCCATCCCAATGGTTATATACCGGTGAGGCTGAACCAGAGGATCGTTCCGCAGAACCTTGTATACAATGTGCTTGTCTTTATTGCGCTCTATTTTCTTGTTATCTGTGCAAGCGCCATGATACTCTCCTTAATGGGATATGACCTTCCTACCTCATTTGCCACATCAGCCTCAATGCTGGGAAATATAGGTCCGGGCATGGGATCATTCGGCCCATTTACAACCTATGCTGCAATCCCGGCCCCGGGCAAATTATTTTTAAGCGGTTTGATGCTGCTTGGAAGGCTTGAAGTAATGACTGTAATGATACTTTTTGCCCGGAGCTTTTACAGAAGGTAGATATTCAGAGTTCCAGCACTCCAAGTCCCTGTCTTACTATTGTTATTTCATCACCGGTACAATCGACGATTGTTGATGCTTCATTTTTCCCATAGCCGCCATCAATAACAATATCAGCAAAATTGCTGTACTTTTCGTGGATAAGTTCAGGATCTGTCGTATATTCAATTACCTCATCCTGGTCGTGAATTGATGTGGTAATTACCGGTCTGCCGAGCTCGCGTACAATCTCAATGATAATCCCGGAATCAGGGATCCTGATACCAACAGTTCTCTTTTTGTTCCTGAACATTCTTGGTATCTGTCTGTTTGCCTGAACTATAAATGTAAACGGGCCGGGAAGGTTACGCTTAAGGAGCTTGAACAGATTATTGTCGCGGATAACGGTATATTCCGATAACTGGCTCATATCGTGAAATATGAGCGAAAGATCCGGATTCCTGGGATCCAGACCCTTGAACCTTGCTATCTTTTCTATTGTTCTGGAGGCCAGAATATCGCATCCCATGGCATATACAGTATCTGTCGGATAGATAATAATGCCACCCTGTTCGAGTATTTCTGTAACCTTACGTATCTCTTTCGGATTCGGGTTTTCAGGATAAATCCTTATCAGCATCGCGCTTTAATTTCCCTTCAAAGATATAAAAAGCCCCCCATCCTCCCTAAAGGGGGAGCAATTGGAAATTTTAAATTCAAATCAGCAATAATTATCATAAGTTAAACCTCCTTTAAGTGGCGCTGCAAGACATTGCGGAGTGGGCAAAAAAAAGGGTAAGCCCCTTATATCGCACCTGCTACAACCGCCTACCCTTGCTACCTTCCGATCCTGGGGGAGTTCAGCAGGAGCTGGTCGTATAAGACTTACCCGGTGCAAAAGTACATAATTTAATCTATGGTTCAAAATAAATATTAGCAATCGTTGAATCGGCTTTTACCTATTTTTAGCATATATTTGTTTGTTTTTTAAATGATATAATTTTAAAACTTAAATAATGGAAGATAAAGTATCTGTTTGGAAAGCTAACCTGACAAACGGTTTGATCCTGGGTTTGATCGGTGTTATGTATACCCTGATGATGTATTTTCTTGACCTCACCTTTAACAAAAATCTCGGATACCTGTTTTTTGTTGTGCAGGCAGTTGTATTGTTCTTTCTTATCAAATCGTACAGGGATAATTTTCTTCATGGATATATCACATACGGACATTCACTTGGTGCAGGAGTTATAATCTTCCTCTACTACTCAGTCATATCAGCTATATTCACATATATCCTTTACAAATTCATTGATACAGGCCTTGTTGCCAAACAGCTTGCCTTTACCGAAGAGGCGATGGTCAACAAGAATGCCCCCCAGGCAGCCATAGATGCAGCAATGTCAATGCAAAGAAAAATAATGGTCCCTGAGTTTATAGCTCCCATCAGCATCCTGGGGAACATGTTTATTGGAACTATCATGGCCCTTATCGTAAGTATCTTTACAAGGAAAGAAGGAAATCCCCTTGTTGACGCTCCGACCAACTAACGCTAACAACCCGCTCGGATGGATCTGTCAGTCGTAGTCCCGGTATTTAATGAAGAGGAGTCAGTAGCCGAACTGACAAGCTGGGTTGAAAAGGTATGCATTGCTTCAAATCTGA
>JBBIIS010000020.1:14346-17607 GCA_037446375.1 Bacteroidota bacterium
CCTTTGAGCTGATATATGTCGATGATGGAAGCAGAGATTTGTCGTGGAAAGTAATAGAGGGGCTTGCAGTTCATAAATCATTTATCAGGGCTATACGCTTCCGAAGGAATTATGGCAAGGCAGCCGCCCTCCACACCGGTTTTTCATATGCCTCCGGCGATGTGGTTATTACAATGGACAGTGACCTTCAGGACAGCCCCGATGAGATTCCGGAACTTGTGCGGATGATAAGGGAGGATGGTTATGATCTCGTATCGGGATGGAAGAAGAAACGCTATGACCCTTTCATAAAAAGGATCACGAGTAAATTCTATAATGGCACGGCCAGATGGTCATCGGGAATAAAGCTTCACGACTTCAACTGCGGACTCAAGTCTTACAGAAATGAAGTTGTAAAAAGCATTGAAGTTTTCGGAGAGATGCACAGATATATTCCGATGCTTGCAAAGGAAGCCGGCTTCAGGAAGATCGGTGAAAAGGTAGTGGTTCATCAGGCAAGGAGATACGGGGTAACAAAATATGGCTTTGACCGCTTTATAAAGGGTTATCTCGACCTTCTCACAATAGGTTTCATAACGCGCTATGGAAAGAGCCCGATGCATCTCTTCGGCTCGCTTGGAACACTGATGTTCATGATCGGATTTCTTACTGCCGGATTTCTTGGAGGCAAGAAGCTATGGTATGTTGCACACAACCAGCGGGCTCCTCTCGTGACAGAAAGCCCATGGTTCTACATAGCGCTTACCGTAATGGTATTAGGAACACTTTTGTTTTTGACTGGATTTCTGGGAGAGCTTATAAACAGGAACTCATCAGAACGGAACAACTACCTTACAAAAGGTAAGATCAATCTATAATTCTACCCTTTGTCTCTCAGCCCCCCAGTTCCCTGGCTGCCCTGAGATAATCTTCAGGAATGCCGATATCAATAAAATAAGCATCTGATAAATAGCCGGTTATTAAGTCGTGGCCAGCTCTTTTTTCCATGATATCTTTTTCGAATGAAAATTTCTCACCTGAAGAGTGCTTCTTCAGCCAATCCTTCTTAAGGAGATAAACTCCGCCGTTAATGACTCCCCGGGAGCAGAATCCCTTTTCATCAAATCTTACTATCCGGTCCCCGTTAAGGGTAACATTTCCGTACCTGTCAAAATCAGTCATAGGCTTGAGGGCAACATTCATAACAGGACTCTCCCTCAGAAATAATTTCTCCATTTCATCCAGATCGACCGAAAAGAGTGTATCGCCATTAAAAACAAAAAAACTCTCTGATTCAACCATTGAAGAAGCAAGGAGAAGCGCTCCCCCTGTTCCAAGGGGTTCATTCTCTATTGAATAGATTAGCTTTGCTGATCCGTAATTATCACCGAAATAGCTTACAATGGCCTCATTTTTATAACCTGTGGCAAGAATGATCCTTTTGAAGCGGAATTTTGAAAGGTGACCCAGAATATAGCTCAGGAAGGGTTTCCCATTTACGGGTGCCATCGATTTGGGAAGCTCTTCCACAACATCTCTGAGCCGCGTGCCCAATCCTCCTGCCAGTATAACTGCCTCCCTTGACATAAAGCTAAATTGACCATGTCTCAAGGCCATGCCTTGTAAACTCGTAGCGTTTTGAATCCCCACCGAACTGTTCAAGCTCCTTCAGCACCTTATAACGCGTATTTCCGGGGCAGTAGAAAAACATAAATCCTCCGCCGCCGGCTCCGCTTATCTTACCTCCTGTTGCGCCCGCCTTAATTGCTGTATCGTATATCTTATCTATCTTATGATTAGTAATTCCATCGGCCATTTGCTTCTTAAACTCCCATGATATGTTAAGCAATTCACCCATCATATCGAGTTTCCCTATCAGTATAGCCTCCTTCATGCGTAGAGCAAGCTCCTTTAATTTGTGCATAGCCTCCACTGATTTTATAGCTCCCTTATTTACATTCTGCTGCTGGTGCTCAATGATCTCTGATGAAATTCGGCTGGTTTTTGTATAAAACAAAATAATGTTATTTGATAATTCGTTGAGGATATTGTCCTTTACCCTCAGGGGATTAACAATAACCTTTCCATTCTTGTAGAATTCCATGAAATTTACTCCGCCGAAGGTTGCAGCATACTGATCCTGTTTTCCCCCGGCCATGCCAAGGTCAATTCTTTCAATATCGTAGGCAAGCTTTGCGAGATCATATTCACCCAATGGAAGCTTATGCCATTCAGCAAATGCACCGAGAACCGCCGCAACAAGTGTTGAAGATGTTCCAAGGCCTGAGCCTGCCGGCGCATCAACAAATGTAGTAATGGTAAATGGACTTGGTTTTATCCCGTAATCTTTCACAACCCTGTTATAAACACCTTTTATAATATCAAGGTTACCATCCAGGGGAAGACTCTTCTCATTTCTGAATTCGAGCTCCGAATTCTTGTCGACGGATCTGATAATAATACTTCTCCCTTCAGCAGGTTCAATTGTGGCATAAGCGTAAAGGTTAACTGTAGCATTAAGGACTGCTCCTCCGAATATATCGGAATATGGCGAAACATCAGTTCCTCCTCCTGCCAGGCCCAGCCTCAGCGGAGCTTTACTTCTTATTATCATTTCCTGTTATCTTATTATAAATATCAATAACTGAGGCAGTCATCCTGTCCCAGGAGTATTTCTTCTTCTCCTCCTTTATGTTTTCAAGAAACTGCTTTTCCCTTTTATTATCAATGTAATCCAAAATTACAGTTGCGATCTCATCAGGAACCGGCTTGACCACATACCCGCATTTCCTGTCAGGAACTATCTCCCTGAGACCTCCAACATCTGTCACTATCATCGGTTTCTCAAAGTGATAAGCAATCTGAGTCACTCCGCTTTGAGTTGCGTCCCTGTAGGGCTGAATAACAATTTCAGCCGAACTGAAGAAATATGCCACCTCATCATCATTAATAAACCTGTCAAAGAAAATAACATCATCTCCGATGCCCTTTCTGCTGACAATTTCCCTGTAAGGCTTGTCATCTTCATAGAATTCACCAGCAATGATGAGCCTTAGGCAGCGGCTCCTGAGCTTCTCAGAAGCAAATGCTTCCAGCAGCAGATCAAGCCCTTTATAGGCTCTGATAAATCCAAAGAAAAGAAGATATGTAAAAGAAGGATTAAGGCCAAGATGCTTAAGAGATGCCACTCTGTCAACAGATTTTCCGAAGTTATCGAATAAAGGGTGAGGATTAAGCACAGCTGGGATGTCCTTTCTGAAAAGAGTAAGATCATTAAGAACA
>JBBIIS010000020.1:17617-29660 GCA_037446375.1 Bacteroidota bacterium
GCAGACATGGCAACAGCTCCATCGATCGCTGATGTGAAGTACTTTGTCAGAAGCCTGTCACCGGGCCTCTTCTCATGGGGAATAACATTATCAAAAATGCAGATTACCCTGGTAGATCCTCCCGACCTTACGATCCTTGATATTGTTCCGAAACAGGGTGCCATAAATGGGAGCCAGTACTTAAAAATAACTATATCCGGATTTTGCTTTCTGATATTGAAGCCCGCGGATATCCATGTGATAGGATTTACAGAGCTGATCCTTCTTTCAATCCTGAGCCCTTCCGGAGCAGGACCATCAATAAATTGTGTTTTACCGGGAAACAGGAATGAAGGATACTGAACCGTGAATGTCATAATTGAAACATCAGCACCTTCCGAAGCAAACTGCCCTGCAAGTCTTTCATTATATGCTGCCAGGCCTCCCCTGAACGGATATGCTGTCCCGATTATGATGATCTTCATAGTGTTCGTTGAAATACAAATATACAATAATCAATAATTAAAGTTACTGACTACTATAAGGGTGCCTGGGACCTGGTACTTTATACTTGTCATTGGTACCCTGTGCCCGGTATGTGATCCCTATTTCTGATTATCATATTTAGCCTGGAAGCGCCGGTAAAGCTGCTTGAATTTATTGTCGAGACTTATGTTCCTGCCGGTTATATAAGCCAGTTCAATGCTGTTTGTCTTCATATCAAGAATATCTCCCGCCGAGACGACAATATTGGCATCCTTACCTGCTTCAAGTGAGCCCGTTATATCATCAATGCCAAGGATTCTGGCAGTATTCAAAGTAATTGTCTTTAAAGCCTCCTCCTTTGTCAGTCCGTAAGCCGCAGCTGTTCCTGCCGCAAAGGGAAGATTAGGATAAGCCTGCTGTGAATATGAAAGAGCAACAAGTATTCCTTCATGTGTAAAAAGTGCAGCAAGCTTGTAAGGAAGCCTTACATCGCTGTACTCGTATTCCGGAAGGCTCAGAGGACTTGAAAGGATGACAGGGATATCATTCTCCTTCAGAAAATCCTTAACAGCCCATGCAGCCTCATTGGCACCCGAGAGAACTATTTTCCTTACTCCGTATTTTTTTGCAAATGAAATGGCAGCTATAATTCCCTTCGATTCGGATGAACTAATAAACAGAGTCTTCCTCCCGTCAAACAGCCCACGCATTGCTTCAAGCCTCAGGTTTACAAAGGTTGGCTTATCGACGGCTGAATAGGCGATGGCATCAGTGAATATTTTTTCAAGCTGTTCAACATTCTTATCATAGGCAGCTGCAGCAGCAGTTGCGAATTGAGCGAAGTAGGCACCTGCTCTTCCCCCAAAACCGGCTCTTCTCGGCCAGCCCAGTACCAGACCGTTGTCTTTCCTGTATGCGGCATCTTCCCAGTTCCATGCATCGAGCTGGACAATACTCGACATTCCGGGTAAGAGCGATCCCTGGGGAACTATTTGTGCCAGAAGTACACCGTTTGATCTTACAACCGGGATCACCTGCGAATCGGTATTGTAAGCAGGCAGAGCCCTGACGTTAGGATTCAGGTCTCCTATCTCCCGTGTATCGACAGTAACTGACACTCCGCCTATCTCAACAAGACCCAGAACAGTATTTGGCAGTATAAGGCCTGGATAAACCTGTTTCCCCGTTACATCGATTATATCAAAGGCAGAATTGTCGAGTTTACTCTCTGAGGCTTTTCCTACAAAAGTTATCTTCCCGCCTGAGAATGCAATGATGCCATTCTCGATGACTGTTCCGTTTCCGGTATGGATCGTTCCTCCAATAAGTAACACAGGTCTTTTCTGAGCCGGTGCAACAACCGGGTTCTGAGCTGCAGCATGAAAAGTAATTGCAGCAATTATAATTATGGCTAGATATTTCATTGCTTTCATCGTCTTGGGAAATTTGACATATTCGTACCTTGCATCTGTGATTCTTTAAGGATATTGTTTATTATCCTGTTTCTTTCGCCGTCGATCTGTTCCTTCATATGTGCATCGGCATCTTCGTCAAAATAAACAACACCATCCACAATTGTCTTCTTTGGCCGTGCATAAATTGAAAGGGGATTATCTGTCCATAGGACAAGGTCCGCATCTTTCCCTGCTTTAATACTTCCCATACGGCTGTCGAGGTGAAGTATCTTCGCGGGGTTGAGAGTTACAAGTTTCCATGCTTCAATTTCCGATATGCCTCCGTATTTCATTACTTTTGCAGCCTCCTGATTAAGCCTGCGTCCCATTTCATCATCATCCGAATTAATGCAGGTCAGCACACCCTGTTTCACAAGCATCGACGCGTTGTAAGCTATAGCTTCATAAACCTCATATTTATAATCCCACCAGTCAGCGAAAACTGAAGCTGCAGTTCCGTGTTCCCTTATCTTATCAGCTACTTTATATCCTTCGTTGCAATGAATAAGTGTATTAACCTCCACACCGAACTCTCTTGCAAGTTCCAATATCATTACTATCTCAGACTGGACATATGCATGACAAACTATGAAGCTTCTCTTCTCAAGCACGTCGACCAGCGGGTCCAGCTCAAGGTCGCGGCGGGGAGGCACCTTACCGATCCTGTCCGCGGGCTTGAGTGAATTCCACTCTTTCCATTGCCTGTTATAATCGACGGCTCTCTGGTAGGCATCCTTGATTATCTGCTCAACACCCATCCTGCTGTTCGGATACCTGTTGCTTGTCTGCTTAACATTCTCACCGAGAGCATGTTTAAGAAATCCAACCTGGCCGTCAATCTTCAGTTCGTCTGCTGATCTTCCCCAACGCAGCTTGATCAATACCGACTGGCCTCCTATCGGGTTGGCTGAACCGTGCAGGATATGTGTGGCTGTGACACCACCTGACAGCTCCCTGTATATCGAAATATCCTCGGGGTCTATTACATCGCTGCAGCGCACCTCAGATGTAATTGCCTGACCCATCTCATTTGTAGAAGAAAGTGCAATATGTGAATGTTCATCGATTATTCCTGAGGTAAGATACAATCCAGTTGCATCGACTGTTTTTGCACCATCAGCAGAAATATTCTTTCCGATTTTGATTATCTTTCCTTTCTGAACTAGAACGTCAGTGTTCGGGAGGTTACCTTCTGCCTCATTAGTCCAGACTGTCGCATTTTTGAAAAGCAGATCTTCCTGACCCGGTGCTTCAGTCCAGCCATAAGCTGCAAATGGATAAATTACCTTTCCCTGTTCCGGTATTGGGGGAGTCGGCTTCTTCTGTTTGTCAGGCTCGGTAACATTGCCGGAATAAGCGGCATTCCATCTTATCCATTTTCCATTGTCAAGTAGCCCTTCACCACCAAAATCCTTCCCCGAAAAATAACCCGAGAGCCTGAATCTTGTCTTTGATCTTTCAAATGTAAGGCTTATAAGATCCCTGTCAGGCGAGATTGAAGCGCCTTTCACCTCTGTTGAATCGTGCATAAGCTTAACTATCGGTTTGTCGAGGGGACCGGAAAGTATCATTTTGTAAGAAGCAGTATCTACTTTCAATGAGTAGGTACCCCTGATATCTCTTGTACGCAGGTCAACAAACCGATAAGGAATACCTTGCACCCAGTTTTCATAGAGCACACAATCATCGCTGAAAATATCACCGGATGTTATAAGGAAATTCGCAATCATGTTCTTTTTGACTGAACCAACCAGATCTGCTGCACCTGCAATTACTGAAGGATTGTATGTAAGTGCCCTGAGTGCTTCCTTTTCCGGCAAACCGTACTTTACAGCTTTTCTGAGGTTTGTGAGAAAATATGACCTCTGCTTCAGATCGGAAGATGTTATTGCAAATGTCAATCCTGCTGCAGAGATTCTTGAGAGGTTTGACGGAGCTAATTCCCAGTGTTTCAGCGTTTCATAAGAGACATTAGCTGCATCGTACGGATCCTTTACATCAGGAGCTTCAGGGAAATTAACAGGAATAATAAGCTTATCTCCAGTTTTTTTAATATCGCTGATTGTCTGATATTCATCACCCGCACCTTTAATTATATAGTTTATCCCGAACTCTTTACCGATTTTATCGGCCCTCAGGAGCTCAAGCTTGTTAGTGACCTCGAAAACCTGTGGCAGGATCAGGTTTGACATGTATGCTTCAAGTCCATCATCGTGGAAATAACCTGAAGGAAGCTGCTTATACCATTGAGCGTCGTAATTTACCTGCCTGAGCAATGCAATCACTCCGAACTGTGATGCAGGGTAGATATCTGCGGAACGTCCCTTTATCAGAGAGTAATTAGCTGTCGCCCTGTTCTTCAGAATCACGCTATTTGCCTTCCCGTCACCTGTCGTGACAAGAGCTGATGTGCCACGGGCAAGTCCATCGGTTTTGAATGTCACAACAGTACCGAATCCAACCTGTCTGAACTCCGCTGCAGCCTTTGAATCAGGGACGAACTCCCTGGCGACATCATATTGTGCATTTATACCATCATTCCAGTAATCTGCAATCCTTCCCTCCGGTGATGTTTGGATATTCTGTCTGCCTCCCTGTTGCATCATTGCGGCCATCGGGTTTTGATCAGTTCCCATGGTTTGTGACTTTATGCCATAGTTACCCGCATAAATATCAACAAAGGATGGGTAAACCGTTTTGCCGGTGAGGTCAATTATAATTGCTCCTTTAGGAAATACCAGATTCTGTCCTATTGATTCTATTCTTCCATTGGAAACAATAAAATCTGCATTCTCAAGGGTTGTTTGATAATCAACAATGACTTTTGCATTTTTAAATCCATAGATATCAACTCTTTTATCGCTTACTCCTACTACCGGAGCATCATCCTGCTGCGCCATCAGATTGATTGATAAGAGAAAAAGAAGAAGTGTCAGAGTTTTTTGCATGGAACTTATATTTAGTTGTTTGAATTTTTCTTTAACCCCGGAGCCACACTGAGTTAATCAGTGATTATCACTGTTTTTGCACTGAGCCACACTTTGCTGTTATGGGTTTGCAGAAGTTCCTCTGTGTATCTCTGCGCTACCATGTGTTTTTCCGTAAAAGTTCTTGTTTTTACTTTTTGATTTTATCCTTAGTCTTTAATAAAGATAATCTTTCAGATATGAATAATGTGGTGTCAGTTTCCCATTTTCAGTTATGGTCGCCCGTTTTATCATTGGAGATTCATTTCCGGTAAGAAGGTCGTGAAGCACATTCTGTATAAGCTGCCTTCCGAAATCCTGAGACGCATCCCGGGGAAGCTCTCCGGGAAGGTTGTCAACGGCCATTACCGTGATATTTGTCATCCTTGAAAAAGCCGGTTCCTCAATCTCAAGAATTGGGTTGTAAGCGTAAAATGGATCGGCTATAGTGGAGGAACGCAAAGTACAGGGGACCGGAACTTTAATATCACAGCTTATATCTGCAACTATTGAGATCCTGAAGTCCCCCTTTTTCATATCCTCTTTCGAAAAAAATACCGGTGATCTGGGGTCCCAGTAATGGCCGGTTATAAGTATATCCGTGACTTTCGAATAGGGCTGGAAGGAGGATTCATACTCCTCAGGATGCTTCGTGAAATTCGAAAAACTGAATGGAATGCCATTTTTATGGCGGGTATAATGTTGTGGTCCTATCTGGCAAACTACAGGAACATCGAACTGACGGGTCAGAAAATCTTCTGGACTTACTTCGACGAGATTCAGAATCTGGAGTGTCTCCATCGCACCGCTTGAAACACGACCCTCACCTGTGACAAGTATTTTAAGATCATTAAGAAGCTCGATAAGCCGCAGTCCTGCCCACATTTCATCCAGATCGTGACACATATAGGCCGGTTTGAGCCGGAACTTGTTGGTTTTTATGCCCCTGGCCCTTATTGCATTATATGCGCCTACAATACCGGCATGACGACCAAAAGCCACCACCCTTTGTCCCTTTTCAGTGGTCAGGTATTCATAATCAATCAGCTTAGTTTTTCTGTCGACCAACTCCCTGAACATCTCACTGTTGTGAGGCTGTTTCTTGGCCACATGAGCAAAAAAGAGATATGTTTTGCCTGGAATAAATGTTCTCTTATCAATCTCCTTGACCCCGAGAAGAAGGTCACAATCCCTTAGATCCTCTTTAAGCGGGATGCCAAGATAGTCATACTCCTCATCTGAATAACATCTGCTGTCGCTGGGCTGAACGAAAAATTCAACATCGGGATATGACTCTTCAAGCACAACTATTTGCGGCGGTGTAAGAGGAACCCTTCTGTCAGGCGGGTTCTTTGTCTCCCTCAGTATCCCCACTTTCAATCTCTTTTCCATAATGAGTGCATCTCAAAGATTCTTTGGATCAAATGCAACTGAGGCCCTTCCCCATGTCGACATCATTGCATCTCCGGCAAAAGATCTATATGGTTCTGCCTTAAGTGTTTTGTCGAGTATCCCCTTAACACACTTCACCTGATCGTTAATAAAATCTGATGGACGAGGTATTCCATGCCCCGGAAAAAGTGTCGTAAATTCTGACATTCTCTTCTGCAGCTTTTCAAGTGATGCGAGATATTCATGAAGGGGCTTGCATGTCGGAAGGAAGAGCCAAACCAGCGAATTATCATTGTCTCCGGTAAAGAGAAGCTTATTCTCAACATCCAGCAGGACTAATTCTCCTGGTGTATGCCCAGGTGTTTCGATGACTTTTATGGTCCTTCCTCCAAGTTTAAATACAAAGCCCTCCCTGACAGGTACATACTTAGTGTTTTCTACCGGTCCTTTGTATGTATCTTCCTCAGCCGGTTTCTTTCCATTAAGCATATTCTGCGTGGCAGATTTTCGCTGCTCAGGAGTATTTGTATTCATTGCTGCCAGAATTTCGTCAGGATGAATATATACCTTTTTGAACTGGTAATTAGCTCCTGTATGATCAGGATGGCCATGAGTATTTACGACTATCAATGGCTTTGACGTAAGCTTTTTAAGCTGTGAAACAAGATCGGCAGAACCCATTCCGGTATCGACAACGAGGGCACTGTCCTTGCCAATAATCAGATAGACATTCACCGCATTATTGTCGTCGATCCTGAAAACAGCTGGCGAGACTTCTGAGACTTTAAACCAACCCTGTGCAGGCTGAGTCTGTGCCTTGAGCGAAAAAGTAATAATAATGACTATGAATACTGACAAATAGCCTTTCATAATATTAATTATTTAATGAATCCATAAAAAGAAGCTGTTTTGAAAGAGGCAGAGGGATGGCTTTTACTTCATCACCAAGCTCCATTACTCTTGGTCTGGTTTTGTCAAAGGATGGCCATTCCGGTAAGTCCGGTCCGTTAGGATCGCCCTTCTTCGCAAAATTTACCCAGTAGGATGACATTGTTTCCGACAGGTCATAGTCAGCCTTTACAAACGGCTTATTCCATAGGTGGAGAGTCTTAAGAGCGTATCCAAATTCAGATGAATGAAAGGCTCCGTAATTTGGTTCACCGGGAGGTACATGGCTGAAATAGTAGAGCCATGCCTTGTTTTTACCTTTTGAACTCTGCAGGCTGGCCCAATAATAATTCTGCCAACCAAAAAACATCTGGGATACAATTTTCTGTGATTGCTGGGCCTCCTCCTCAGTACCTGCCGGAAAAAGCTTAAGAAACTCTTCCGCTTTTTCTCTGTAAGTTGTTGAGGCGCTCTTCCTGAATGCCTCAGCATTCACAGGAGGCCCCATTGAAAAACCGTCTCCTGAATTCCACCCGGTCAGGAGAGGTACGTCATTCTGCTTTCCGGAATAGAAAGTCTCAGTGGCTGCGGGTATAACTTTATTATCAACCACTATACCCCAACGTCCTTTGGCATTTAAAAGTTCTCCGGCTGATTTTTTCCTGAGGTCAGCTAGTGATGCAGCGTTTATCTGTTTTGCAAACTCCGCTCCGGATTCTTCTGCCGATTTAAGGTCGGATAATAATCCACCCGGCCGCGAGAACATGGCTCCGCTCTGGCCGATTGCCCTCTGGAAAAGACCTTTAGCCCGGGGAGAGATCATCAGGGCACAGACGCTGAATGAGCCTGCCGATTGACCGTCAATTGTCACATTATCAGGATTTCCGCCAAATACAGCAATATTCTTCTTCACCCATCTGAGTGCTGCTATCTGGTCCAGTATCCCATAGTTTCCTGAAACCTTATCAGGATTTTCAGCTGACAAATCCGGATGAGCAAGGAAGCCGAAAACTCCAAGGCGATAGTTTATCGTAACAAAAACGACTCCCTTTTTAGCCATTTCTGCTCCGTCGTAAAGAGGTACCGTGCCCGACCCGCCAGTAAATGCACCTCCATGTATCCACACTATAACGGGCAGTTTCTCATTCTGTTTCTTCGCTGCGGTCCATATATTAAGATAAAGGCAATCCTCACTCAGAGGCTCCATTGGTGCCATGAATTCCTTTGTCCACATCATGAATGGTACAGGTTTCGCCTGCATGGCACTCGGGGGATTTGTAATGCACTTTCTTACTCCTTTCCATGATACTACAGGCTGTGGTGCTTTCCACCTCAGCTCACCAACTGGCGGAGCAGCAAAAGGCACTCCCTTAAATATAGTGACTCCATCAGACTGATATCCTTCAATGGAACCGCCTTCAACTTTAAGCTTTGATGATATGCCCTTATCCGTTTTGCCTGCTGAAACCAGCAGTATGGAACCAATGACTAACAGAAAACTAAAGATTCTCATAACATTTCTTATTGATTTGCTTAATTAAGAAGCCGCCCCCTCCCCAACATGGAGTAGTTTTCAGAGGTTCGGCTCGCTGCTCAACTCGTACTTCTCACTTCTTGTATTTAGTAACCCTGTCGTCTTTAATAACACCCAGCCAGTTCAGTCCGAAACCAAAATCATAAGTATTGCCATTGCTATCAGTGTAGCATTTCATATCACCAGGTACATCCTCAAGCTGTTCCTCAACAGTCTTCATATCAGCCGGCATCTGAAAAGGAAGAAGTGCTGATGGCTCTGCGGCGCCCGTTATAATATCCATAAGTGCCTGGTTCTGAACCCCGAAGTGAACAAGAATAGCGTCGCAGCTTTTCTCTACCTCTGAAAAAACAAGAGGGTTGGCAACGTTAACAATAACTATAACAGGCTTCTTTCCCATCTTTGTCCTTGTATCTGTGACCATCTTCAGATCGTAAGCATTTCTGATCTCAACCGTTTTTCCCCTGTAAGACCTGTTCGAAAAAGTTTCAAGCGGGCTGCCTGCCGCGATACTTACTGCACGAGCATTTGCGGCAGTGTATTTCCCATACTGCAATGAAATCGGAACATAGCCGTTTCCGCCTTTTTTAAGGTCTTCCTGGCTATACCCGGTAAGTGTCTGGGGACTATCGATTGATACAATAGCAATATCAGCCTCTTCGGGTTTCTCGACTACCTTGAAATACTTGCCTACAACTTCGGTGTTCATTGGATCTACCCATTTCTCAGGGGTTTTCACTCCAAACCAGTTGCTGCCGGCGGGAATAAATCGTTTCGGCATATATACTTTAAGTTTTCCCATGACAGGAAGCGTCTTTGCATTATTTTTCAGCATTACAACTGAACGAAGCTGTGCCTCATATCCTGCTTTCATGAAATCGGGATTCCCCACGGTTGCCTTTGATTCGGAGGGATCGAGGTAGGGGTTTTCGAAAAGACCGACCCTGAAGATATTCCTCAGAAGTCTTACTGCCGATTGTTCAAACCGCTTTCTCATGAACTCTTCACCATGCTCCTTCACACCCATTCTATAAGCTTCCAAAACCGGGCCCTTATCGTTATTGCCTCCGAACTGGTCCACTCCGGCCATAAGGATCTTATAATGACGTTCTGGAATACTCAACTTTTCAGCGCCCCAGCATTTTCCCTCAAACTTGTCAATTGCAGTGACATTGTTTGTCACTCCCCAGTCGGTGCAGACAACACCGTCGTATTTGTATTCACCCCTGAGAAGGTCAGTTATTATATATTTATTATAGGAGTTCCCAACATTCTCATTATTCGTTTTATCAACGCCATATGAGATTGTATAATAAGGCATTACAGCGGCTGCCATGCCTGTGGGTCCAGAAAGCCTGAATGCACCTTCTGTAAAAGGTCTCAGATGATCCTTAAGATTATTACCTGGATATACAGCATACATTCCGTAACCGAAATGGCCATCCCTTCCACCTTCCTCAGGACCTCCTCCCGGCCAGTGCTTGACCATGGCATTTACGCTCCTGTAACCCCATCCCCCTGAGATCATATGACTACTATCGGATGTCTGGAAGCCATCAACATATGCACGTGCCATATCGACGGTAAGTGAGGGATTCTCCCCCATTGTGCCGTTAAACCTTCCCCAGCGTGGTTCGGTCGCAAGATCAATCTGTGGTGAAAGTGCTGTGGCGATCCCCAGCGCACGGTATTCGGTTGCGGCAATTGTACCGAATTTCCTCATAAGCAGAGGATCAAATGATGCCGCGATCCCCAGGGAACCTGGCCACATCGAGATCTTCCCACCTGCTCCGGCGTTGAACTCTGCAAGCACATCCGTTGAATGTCTTGGGTCGGAACTTATGTTTATTGGGATACCCAATCCCATCCCCTCAACAAGCGATTGTGAATTGTCATTCCATATAGCTGCAATTTCAGGGCTTTCAACAGTTGTGATAAGCACAGCCCTGAGATTATCCTCACTTAGAAACTTTCTTTGCTGGTCAGAGAGGTCTGAAGACTTCGCGCCGCTTTCCCTGAATGGCTTCCCGTTATATGTGGCTGCGGGGAAAAGACCACCTCCCATCGAAGGAATTGATTGATGGCTGCTGTAGAGCATAAGCCCGGCGATCTGCTCAACAGAAAGTTTCGCCGCCAGGTCTTTTGCACGCTGATCGACCGGCAAGCGCCAGTCTTCGTATATATCAAGCTTGCCGTTCTTATTGAGATCTTTAAACGCAAAACCATCAACTGTCAGAAGTTTTACACCAGAAGATGGTGAATAGCCAAGATCCTGACCGCCCTTATTTATAACAAGATTGAAGCTTCCTTTTTGTTCTTCAGTCCATTTTTTACTGCATCCGCTTAATATGATTGCAGCCAGCATGATATGCAAGGAAGTTTTTATGTAATTACTGATTCTCATGTCTATTGATTTTTCCCTTTTGTTATTTTATTCATATCTGCTATCTGAAAAGGAGGGGTGCAAATTCTGAAAGGTAGATCCTCCAGTTGGCCCAGGTATGGCCACCAGTACTTTCCCTGTATGTGTACTTGAAATTATGTTTATCCAGAGTTTCCCGCAGCTTGATAACGCTTTGATATACAAAATCATCCTTACCGCATCCGATCCAGTAGAGCTTATACCCGCTCGTTTTCAGCGCCTCAATCCTGGCCTCTCTCTCCTGGTCCCGCTTTGCTGCCTCCTGGTCGGAAATACCAAAATTCATGATACCCATGCTGAACACACCAATATAACCAAACATACCGGGGTTATCGTTAGTTATTGTCTGAGTATGCATCCCTCCCATCGAGAGTCCGGCAATAGCGCGGTTATCCTTTCCTTTCATGACCCTGTAATTCTTTTCAACAAATGGTATCAGATCTTTAACCATATGAAGCTCGAATTTACCCTGGAGTTTCTGGTAAGATGCCATTGTCATTTCAGCTGACTGGTTCAGCGGGATGTCATTCTGAGCTCCGGCCTGGTTTGCATTACCGTTTGTCATGACAACGATCATTGGTTTTGCCTTGCCCTGTGCAATCAGGTTATCCATAATCTGAGCAGCGCGTCCCATATTCGTCCAGGCATCCTCATCGCCGCCTGCTCCATGAAGCAGGTAAAAAACAGGATATTTGCCTTTGCCACCTTCGTAGCCTGCCGGAGTGTAAACATATACTCTCCTGTCCATTTCAAGAACTGATGAATGATACCATACCTTTGAAACTGTTCCATGAGGGATAGCATCCTTCTGAATGTAAAGATCAGACTCATTCCCGGGAATTATAAAATAGCTCTGATAACGGGCCCCGTCCCTTCTTACCTGAACGTTATTCGGGTCGATGGTTCCGACACCATCAACTGT
>JBBIIS010000021.1:0-28238 GCA_037446375.1 Bacteroidota bacterium
CTGGTTACTTTTCACACAAATGATTAATAAATATTCGGTCATTGCGATCCCGACAGAGTCGGGAGAAGCAATCACATCCAATTATTGGAGGAAACTAAAGAAGGTTTATCAGTAAACCCTGAAACCTGAAAATGAGCCGGTAATAGTTGGGCTAATTTGATATCCGTTTGCTTGAAGTATTGCAGCAGTTACAATATCATTTTTACTTAGTTTCATAGTTATGGTTCCTCTGAAAAATCCGGGTGATGTAGTCGGCCCCACTAAAGTCTCATAAACAGATCCGTTTATTTTAATATATGCTGTTGTAGCAGATGGAGTACTAATTGCAACCGTGAATGTGTAGATTCCATCATTCCCGGCTTGAAAATAATTTGATGAAGTATTATAATTGGTACCGTCATTAAAATATCCCGATCCTGTTGTCTGGTCAAAAACCAAATCAACTAATGTGTTATTAGGTAGTGTATAAGTCGCATTGATCCCTGCCCGAAATGCTACGGTTGAAATCAATGTAACTGATCCCCCATTTGTAAGAGAAAGTGTATATGTTAAAGCATTATAAGATATTGTCTGCTTCAGGCTGCTAAGGTCTGCAGCAGTGCCTCCGTTTATAGAAAGCAGGCCTGTTGAGGAGTTGTATACGAGAGGCAGCTTTAGTAAACTCAGGTCGGCAGATGTTCCTCCATTAGCAGAAAGCAGACCCGTTGAGGCAGAGAATGTAAGCGGTACCCTGAGCCCGCTGATATCCGCAGCAGTCCCTCCGTTTATTGAGAGCTGACCGTTCGACTGATTAAATGTAACAGGTAATTTGAGAGTGCCAAGGTCTGCGGAATTACTGCCGCTGATAGTCAAAAAACCTGTTGAAGGATTAAAGGTTATGCTCTGCTTTAATACACTCAGGTCGGCAGGTGTGCCTCCCGATATTGAAAGAATATTCGTTCCGCTATTGAAAGACAATCCCTGATTGTCAGTATTATCAAGGTACTTGGCAAGACTTATGTTTGTGGCGTTGGGATTCTTTGTGATCTTCAGATTATCATAGGCATCAAGACTGAGATCCTGGATCTGGTCGGGTAACTGCACACTATTTCCTCCGAAGATTGAGAGCGTATCCCCGATTATTGACAGGGAATGCGGAACATTCAGAGATCCCAGATTGACCGTGTTACCATTGAGGATCGACAGGTTAGTGCCATCAAATGAGAGTGTCTGTTTATCGGAAGCCGGATCACCCGGAGGGCCCTGAGGTCCTATCGGACCAGGTTCAAGGGATTTATATGCATACATCGCATATGGCACAGCCATGAACTGCATAGTCCCCATATTAACGAATCCCTTTCCGAAATCGATCTCCACCTTCAGCCAGTGATTTGCATGCTCCCATGGAACCTGTGAGATATCAGGACCATTTGGATCCGTTTTGGTTCCCTGACCTATAATAAGGCTGAAAACACCATATTTGCTTGTGACAACTCCGGTATAGCTCTCCTGGTAAGCCTGGGTTCCGACCGGACTGCCTGTAAGAATTGTAAACATTACATCTATCGACTTCAGTGCAAGTTCCTTCCCGTTCTCGTCGCGGGCTACTGCCTGGTAATGCATGCCAAGCGGAACTGACTGGGAACTCAGATCTGCTGAATATAACGCTATTGCAAGAAACATTCCGAAAAAGATCTTTCCTTTAGTCATTATTGACGGGTTTTACAATTTTTCAATCTTTATCGTTCTCTTCACTACTTTGTCCCTGCTTATGATATTTACAAGATAGAGTCCTGATGCCAGATCACTTACAGGCTCAGTATACTTGTACCAGTAGGGTCCGGTGAAGTTAAGTTCTATGTTGCGAACGGCCGAGCCATATATATTAACAATAGTTATTAAAAACGACCTTGCCGTCTCACCGTACAGCTCTATTGTCAGCTCCTCTGATACCGGACTTGGATACACTTTGGCGCCTGTTCCTTCTGGTTGAGTCCCGGGTGTCAGAATAACGCTTGGCTGCTGGAAACCCTGTGTAATTGCATAATTCTCCACTGAGAAGATCTCAACCGAAGTCTCTCCTATCGTCTGGGAAAGGTCAACAGAGCCCGCAGTAATGATTCCTGCAGCGGGGACCATCACCTGATGCGATAGCTCTTGTGAATATGCACAGCATGCAATCAATCCAATTACAAATGTGAACGTTATTCCCCTTTTTCGCATCATCTGCAGTATTCAAATGTTCAAATGTAAAATATTTTTCCACAAATTATAAACAGCCCTTCTGTTTTTTGTTAAAAATGAACTGTAAAAGAAGCTTAAGGCCACTCCCGGGTGAAAAACCTTTCTCTTTATAAAGATATTTGGTTATTTTACAATGGATTTAAGCATTCATTTTGCAAAAAAGGGAAAAGGATACTTCAAAGCCATGAAAATTGCCATAAATGCAAGACTACTTAAGCCGGTTCCGGATGACGGGATCTCGAGATTCACTTACGAGGTTGTAAAAAGACTTGTAACCGGAAATTCAGGCCATAGCTTTGCTCTGATATTCGATACGAAACCCGCCGGGAGTTTCAATTTCCTTTCGGAACAGGAGGTCTATGTGATAAAACCCGCAAGCCGTCATCCGGTACAATGGTATTTATGGCACGAATGGCAACTTCCCCGGGTACTTAAAAGATCAGGTGCCGATATCTTCCTTTCACCGGACGGCATAATCTCGCTCCGTAGCAGCATGCCTGCCATTCCTGTTATACATGATATCAACTTTTTCCATCGCCCAACGGACATTCCGCTACTCACAAGCCTGTATTACAGGTACTTCTTCTCCAGGTTCGCCAGAAAAGCCAGAAGAGTTATTACAGTTTCTGAATTCTGCAGGGAAGATATCTCACTCAATCTGAATATTGACAAAGAGAAAATTGATGTCGCCCAAAACGGCGTCTCTGATTATTTCGCCCCATCCGGGGAAAAAGAGACTGAAGCCTACAGGATGAGACTAACAAACGGGTCACCTTTCTTTCTTTTCGTCGGTAACTTTTCACCAAGGAAAAATATACCCGGACTTATAGGCTCCTATAATCTCTTCAGGAGAAAATCGGTATTAAACCATAAGCTGGTACTTACAGGTGGAAGGCTCTATCTGAACCAGGAGACTGACAGACTCATAAAAAGCTCTCCATTCAGGGATGATATTCTTCTTACAGGCGGTTTGAAACATGAGGATCTTGCACTTTTATACTCTTCCGCCACAGCGCTTGTTTTTATACCATGGTTCGAGGGATTCGGAATACCGGCTGTTGAGTCAATGAGATGCGGAACACCGGTCATTCTTTCAAATACCACTTCACTTCCCGAAATAGGCGGAAACTCTGCATTATTTGTAAAACCCGGCGATCCGGAAGAAGTTTCAGAGGCTATGATACGGATAACAGCCGATGAAAGGCTGAGGTCGTCACTTTCGGCATCAGGACTTATCCAGGCACAGAAATTCACCTGGGATAAAACGGCTGCATCAGTTCTAAACTCTCTGGAATCGGCGGCTCTAAGGTAAAGATACACCATGCTTAAGCCCTATCTTTATAAAAATCTTATTGAAGCCGGATGTGACGAAGCCGGACGCGGTTGCCTTGCCGGACCCGTGTACGCTGCAGCTGTCATTCTTCCAAGAAATTTCAGGCATCCTGTTCTGAACGATTCAAAAAAGCTGACACCAAGGCAGCGTATTGAGGTGAGGGATGAAATAATGAGATCGGCTGTTGCCTGGAACGTGGCATCACTTGATAACCAGGAGATAGACGAGCTTAACATACTCCGCGCATCAATAAAGGCGATGCATCTTGCCATAGACGGGTTGAAGAAGGTACCAGATTTCCTCCTGATCGACGGTAACAGGTTTTATCCGTACCGGAATACAGGCCACAAAACAATTATTAAGGGTGACGGACTTTATTTTTCAATTGCGGCAGCTTCAGTGCTGGCAAAGACATTCCGCGACGAATATATGGAGAAACTCGATGCTGAATATCCCCTTTACGGATGGAAAAAAAACAAGGGTTATCCAACTGCAGACCATAGAAGGGCAATTGCTCAATATGGAATATCCCCCTTTCACAGAAAAACATTTCATCTTGTCGATTCACAGATGTCATTTGACTTTTAAGCTGTTTTTATAATCCGGAAAAAAGTATATTTGGCAATTCTTTTAAATCACTTCATTTAATAAAATACTATGAAAAAGATTGTTTCGTTATTATTCATTTTTGTGATCGGCTTCGGGCTGAGAGCAAAAGCTGATGAGGGCATGTGGCTCCTTCCTTTCATCGAAAAGCTCAACCTGGGCAAGATGACTGAACTGGGGCTCAAGCTCTCTGCGGAAGACATCTACAGTATAAACCGTGCGAGCATCAAGGATGCAGTTGTTATTTTCGGCGGAGGATGCACCGGGGAAATAGTATCATCGCAGGGTCTTATTCTTACAAACCACCATTGCGGTTTTTCATCGATACAGGCTCATAGTTCAGTTGAACATGACTACCTGAAGGATGGTTTCTGGGCTATGTCAAAGGAGGAAGAGCTTCCAAATCCAAGCCTCAATGTCACATTCCTCATCAGAATAGAGGATGTAACGTCACAGGTTCTTGCAAATGTAAAAGCTGGTGCCACTGAAGCCGAAAGGGCTAGCGCAATAAGCGAGGCTCGCCAGTCTATACAGAAGAAAGCAGTTGAAGGAACGACATACAACGCAGCAGTAACAAATTTCTACAGTGGTAACTATTACTACCTGCTTGTTTACGAACGTTATAACGACGTAAGGCTTGTCGGGGCACCTCCGATCGCCATTGGCAAATTCGGTTCTGATACCGACAACTGGGAATGGCCGCGCCATACCGGCGACTTCAGCGTATTCAGGGTATACTCGGCACCCGACGGGAAACCGGCTGCATATTCAAAGGATAATGTTCCACTAAAACCGAAATATTACCTTCCTGTTTCTATAAAAGACCTTAATAAAGGTGATTTCGCCATGATACTTGGATATCCCGGCAGAACATCGAGATATGCAACATCATACGAACTTGAGGAACTTCTCAAGATCAGTGATCCGAACAGAATAAAAATCCGCGGCATCAAACAGGACAACTGGATGGCGGATATGAAAGCCGATCCGAAGGTAAATATTCAGTATGCAAACAAATATTTCGGATCTTCAAACTACTGGAAGAATTCAATAGGTGAAAAAGAAGGTCTTGAAAAGTTAAATGTTGTTGCGAAAAAACAGGCGACTGAAGCTCAATTCAGGACATGGGTAGCTGCAAACCCCGAACGCCAGGCAAAATACGGCCAGGCCCTCGATCTGATAAAAAACGCCGTTACCGGCAGGGCTGAATATGTAAATGCAAACCAGTATATCTCAGAGTGCTTTAACCAGGGGTGTGAGATCTTCTCAATGAGCCAGACTGCTGCAAGAATTATTGAGGCTCTTAATTCCGGTGATCAGAAAAAAGTAACTGACATCGCGGCCACAATTAAAAATAACCTCGACAGATTCTATAAGGATTACAATCCTCCTACAGACAGGAAAAACATCAAATCGATGCTCAAGCTCTTCCGTGCTGATGTTCCTGTGAAGTATCATCCTGACTTTTTTGTTAACGTGGTTGATAAGAAATTTAAAGGCAATATCGACAAATTTGTGGATGACATGTTCACTAAATCGGTCTTTGCTGACCGTGCTAAGTTCGTTGCCTTCCTTGACAAGCCGGTGCTGAAAACTATCGAAAATGACCCTGTTTATCTTACACAGACATCGATTAATAAAGTTGCATCGGATGTAGCTTCCAAACTCAGCCAGTTTGAAGGTGATTATACACTCGGCCGCAGGCTGTGGATGGCAGCCCTTATGGAGATGACACCCGACAAGACACAGTATCCTGACGCCAACTTCACCATGCGCCTTACTTACGGAACTGTTCAGGATTATGAACCAAAAGACGGTGTCCTCTATAAATACTACACAACCATGACAGGTGTTATGGAGAAGTATAAGCCGGGTGATTATGAATTTGATGTTCCTCAGAGACAGATAGACCTGTACAACAAGAAACAATTCGGAAGATACGCTTCTTCCAAGGGCTATATGCCGAACTGCTTCCTTACAAACAACGATATCACCGGTGGTAACTCCGGTAGTCCTGTTATGAATGCAAACGGCCAGCTTATCGGTCTTGCATTTGACGGAAACTTTGAAGCTATCAGCGGTAATTATGCATTTGAGCCTGATATTCAGAGAACGATATGTGTTGATATTCGCTATGTGCTATGGGTAATGGATATTTACGCTGGTGACAAACGGCTTGTTGATGAGATGACTATTGTACAATAGTCTTTCTCCGCAAACCCCGTACCTCATATTCCAAACCCCTTGCGGCTTAGCCGTGAGGGGTTTTTTATACCCGTTTTTCTCATTACCTTTGCAGCAAAAAATTCAGTTATGCATTTCAGTTTAATAGAGATCCTTGCAGCTTTTATGGTCCTTTTTGCTATAATTGATATCCCCGGCTCAATACCAATTATTATTGATATCAAATCCAAAACAGGAAAAATCAAATCCGGCAGGGTTACTCTGGTATCCTTCGGAATACTCCTTGCCTTTCTTCTGATCGGCAGTCCACTGCTTGGAATCTTTGGAATTGATGTCTCCTCCTTTGCAATAGCAGGTTCTTTTATTATCTTCCTCATTGCCATGGAGATGATCCTTGGCATCGAACTCTTTAAAACAGAATCACACGGCGGCGGATCGATATTCCCTATAGCGTTCCCACTGATCGCAGGGGCCGGGTCAATCACCACAATACTGTCTCTGAAAGCGGAATATCAGACTATTAATATTTTCATAGCCCTTGCACTCAATGCTGCAGTTATTTATATTGTCCTCAGAATAACTTCAATCTTCGAAAAGATACTTGGCGCCGGCGGGCTTGCCATTCTTAAAAAAGTATTCGGTGTTATCCTTCTATCAATTGCCATAAAGCTCTTCATTACAAACACAGGCATTGTACTTCCTCATGCCAGGTGAAATTACAATATATGCCGACGGCGCAGCAAGCGGTAATCCTGGTCCCGGTGGATACGGTGTTGTATTAATATCCGGTCATCACAGGCTTGAGAAATCTGAAGGATATAAACTGACGACAAACAACCGCATGGAGCTTATGGGTGTCATTGCCGGTCTCGAAGCACTTAAGATACCTGGCAGCACAGTTGTCGTTTATACAGATTCAAAGTATGTTGCCGACGCCGTCGAAAAAGGCTGGCTTTTCCAGTGGGAAGCAAAATCGTTTAAGAAGAAGAAAAACCCCGATCTCTGGATAAGATTTCTGTTGGTGTACCGTAAGCATAACGTTAAGTTCAGGTGGATAAAAGGCCATAATAATAATGAGGAGAACGAGCGCTGCGACCGCATGGCTGTGGAAGCATATGGGAAAACCTCTCTTCTTGAAGATGAAGGCTATAACCCCGGCGAAGAAACTGAAAATTTGTTCAAAGAATAAATTATGATATTGATAACCATTATTGACTTTAATAAAATAATGGTGCACATTTGCAAAAAGAGCTCCGATGCAAAAGCTGTATATTGATAAAACCCACAATACACCAGAAATAAAGTTCTCCCCGTCGGAGAATATCTTTGTTATAAGAGGCACATCAGCGCCCGAGGATGTGCGGGCTCTTTATTACCCTGTTATCGAGTGGACAAAGATCTTTGTTGATGATGCTCTTGAAGGGGAGCTTCCTCAATATTCCTCCGGAAATCCTGTAAGACTTCAGATCGACCTTGATTATTTCAACTCATCTTCAGCAAAATTCCTGTTCGATATCTTTAGCGAGCTCAAGAGACTATTCTTGAAGGATATAAAGGTCGAGGTAGACTGGTACTACGACAAGGATGACGCTGATCAGAAGGAGGCCGGAGCCGATATCTCACTTCTCGTTGAGATGGATTTTACCTTCATTCCTAAAAATAATCCCGTCTGATGAGGGGTCAGAAAGAATTATATCAGCTTTTCCGCAGCCTGTCCATCAATTATGAATATCACGAACATCCGCCTGTAGCAACTATTGGTGATGCCGTGATCCACTGGAAGAGCTTCGACTGCGGAAGATGCAAGAATATCTTCTTCCGGAATCATAAAGGCGACAGCCATTATCTTGTAATTCTTGAACATCTCAGGCAGCTTAATATCCACGACCTCGAACAGAGGCTCAAACAGGGGAAGCTTTCATTTGCCTCTGATCAGCGGTTAAAAAAATATCTTGGCCTTGAGCCTGGCTCTGTCTCACCATTCGGGCTAATTAATGATGAATCCCACCATGTTCATCTTTTTATAGATGAGAAGCTTAATGAATTCGACAGGCTTTCTTTTCACCCCAATTTAAACACGGCTTCGCTTATTGTGAGCAAATCAGATTTCCTCAAATTCCTCAACCACATGGGGAATACCTATGAGTTCATCAAACTGTACGATTAAAAGGAAGTTATTTTTATCCGCAGAGCACATCCTCGACCTCCGCGCTTCACGGCGAGCCTTGATTCTGAGGTCTCTGCGGTCAGGAAAATTAATATTTTGAGTTATATTTACCTTCCATATCCCTTATAAACAGGCTGTTTCCAGTGTTCAGTTGCTTCGTATTTGCTCATTGAAGCCCATCTTATTCCACGTTTCTGTATCTCTAGGGCCTGGGCTACCTTGTAATCTGCCGCAACATGCCCGAGCGAAGAATAGAAAACCCTCCCTTTTCCATAAACCTTTTTCCATGCTACCGGGATTACGTTCCCTCCTATCCACGATGCATTTTTATCGCTGAAGGTTGTCGTTGCAAGAACTTTCACATTTGGATCCACCTGAACATAATATTGTTCCGAGTGCATATCAAAATCTGTAAGCCCTTTTGTAACAGGATCCTTATGATCAACAATATTTACCCTGTAATCAATTACTCCGCCAGGATGGGCTACCCACTGCCCGCCAACCATAAACTGGTATTCAGTATTATTGCGGAAGGAATCGCCAAGCCCGCCATGCCACCCTGAAAGGCCGACGCCGCTGCTCACAGCCTCCTCAAGCGCTTTTTCCTGGTCAGCTGTTATCTGTCCCATTGTCCAAACCTGCACGATCAGATCAAGCTCCTTAAGGTTAAACTTTGTATATGATTCGAGCGTATCCGAAACAGTAACCTGAGCCCCCTCCGACTGCATCCAGGGAACAAAAATATCGCGGCACTTATCAGGTTCATGACCCATCCAGCCTCCCCAGACAAATAAAACCTTCTTGCCGTCGAGTACACTCTTTTCAGGCGAACTTAATGATCTTCCAAGAAGGGAAGGTGCAGCTATCAGAACTGCTCCGGCTGCTGCACTTTTCAGTAAGAATGATCTGCGTGAAACCATATTCAACCTATTTTTAGCTAAGGTAATAATTTATTAATTTTCTTCCGTGAAGTATGGCTCTTTTATTGGTTCCAGGCAACTTAAAATGAAATAAGGTTTTCTGAGACAACACAGCCCTTTTTGACGAAATATTATATAATTTTAAATCGGCTCTGTTAATACTATTAATGAAGAAATTCTTCGCTTACATCCGAGATCTGTCAGGCAAAAGGTTTCCCAGAAATTTTGTCATGAAAAACCCGTTTGCAGGAGCATTTGTTCTAGTGGCATTTTGTTTCATTTTTCTCCTCATCTATAAGCCCCTGAGCGTGCGTGAATCAAAATTCTTCAGTTTTGGAACTACATTAGCTATTTATTCACTAATGATGTACCTGCCCGCTGCATTGACCGGGAAAGCACTAAATAACACCAGATATTTCTCCGAAAAGAGTGACTGGACTTTTCTGAAAGATTTACTGTCTTATGTAATTATAATCCTGGTGCTTGGTATTATCGTCTATCTGTTAGGTTTTATAATGGAAGATTATCATAAAAGACTTAATCTATCCACCTTCCTTAATTCAATAATCAGAATAATCCTGATATGCATTGTCCCTTTCCTGATTCCCTTGTTGTTCAATTACAGGTATCTTCTTATTTCCGATACGGTCGTTGACTTCTTACCCGATGTCTCCGATACGAAAAACGAAACATTAAAGCCAATTAAGATTGCTTCAAGGCTAAAGAAAGAGCAACTGAGTTTTCCGGCTGATCAACTTATTTACGCGGAATCGGATGGCAACTATGTCAACTTTTACCTGTCCATCGACAACAAGACCGTTACAAAAACTATCAGAAATTCCATAATTGATATCGAGGAACAGCTTTCATCATTGGAGTTTATCTTCAGGACTCACAGGGCATTTCTTGTCAATATAAAAATGATAAAGACAGCGAGGGGCAACTCACTTGGCTACCGTCTTAAACTTAACGGATCTGAATCTGAAATTCCGGTAGCAAGAAACAGGGTTCCAGAGTTCAACATGCTTGTAAAAAGGCTTCACTAGCCAGTCATCACAAATTCTTACATTTCATAACAAAAAAGAGTTCTTCTGAACCCTGGTTCTTTCCTGCTGTACCATTTCCCATCGTTATATCCCAGATATTTGCAAGTCCCCCCCGGTTCTGTTCACTTTGTACCATAACCAAAAAATATTCCTATGGTACAGTTTCAATTTTATATTGCAGACAGCCTTTTCTCATCAGTATCTTCCGAAAGGGTAAATCATCTTCTTTCGGGTCTGATAAAAAACTGGCATTCCGGAGAATGCATGTACAATAAAAAATACCTAATAGATCTCTTATTATTTAGAATCATTATATATTACAAATACGCAGCATCAAATTAACAACTAATTCGTCATTAGAATGGAAAAATTAAAAATCGAACCTGAAATGAAACCTGTTTTTACAACTCTTTTACTTGCTTGTGTTTTTACGACGATGGCTTTCGGACAGGACTTACCTAAGAAGAGCTATAAGGCAACGTATGTCACAACCGCCCCATCTATTGATGGTATATTGAATGATGAGATATGGAATTTGGGCGAATGGGTAGATGATTTTACCCAGAACGAACCTTATAACGGCAGACCAGCCTCGCAGAGAACGGAGTTCAAGATCCTCTTTGACGACAATAATCTTTATGTTGCAATTAAAGCTTATGACACGAATCCGGATAGTATAGTCAATCGTCTCACAAGAAGGGATGAAGCTGATGGCGACCTTGTTGCAATACTTGTTGATAGCTATCACGATCAGCGCACAGCTTTCTGCTTCGGGGTCAGCTCCGCAGGTGTGAAGTATGACCAGATGTTTACCGGTGACGGGCAGAGCCAGGATGGCACCTGGGATCCTAACTGGTGGGTTAAAACCTCTTTAAATAAAGATGGATGGATAGCTGAAATGAAAATACCATTCAGCCAGGTGAGATTTGAGAAAAGCTCGGGAGATGTATGGGGCCTTGAAATGGCTCGCATAATATACCGCAGAAATGAAACAGATTTCTGGCAGCATATCCCAAAGGATGCTCCGGGGCTTGTTCATCTTTTCGGTGAGCTGAAAGGCTTAGAAAAGATCAAACCCCGTAAAATATTGGATGTTACACCTTACACAGTCGGAAAAGCTGAAACCTATAAAAAAGATCCTTCAGACCCGTTCATGAGTTCGGGCAGTAAATATAATCTCAACGGGGGCATTGATGCAAAGATCGGTGTGACAAACAATATGACCATGGACCTGACTATAAACCCGGATTTCGGGCAGGTTGAAGCCGACCCGTCTGTAGTTAACCTTACAGCTTACGAAACATTTTTCAAGGAAAAACGTCCTTTCTTTATCGAAGGTAATAATATAACCAATTTCAACCTCGGAGTCGGTAATGGCGATGTTGGCAATGACAATATTTTCTACTCCAGGAGGATAGGACGCCGGCCACAGGGAGATCCTGACCTCAAAGACGGATGGCATGCCGATATGCCCAACTTTACAAATATCCTGGGAGCTGCAAAGCTGACCGGTAAAACAAAAGATGGCCTATCGGTCGGGTTTATAGATGCAATTACTTCAGAAATGGAAGCCAGGATTGACACGGAAGGAGGCAGAATCAGCCAGACTGTAGAGCCACTTACAAACTACTTCGTGGGTAGAGTCCAGAAAGACCTTAATGAAGGTAATACCCTTATAGGTGGTATATTCACGAGCACGAACAGGGACCTTGATCCCAGACTTGCGGCAATAATGCACAAGGGAGCCTATACGGGAGGAATAGACTTCACACAGTACTTTAAAAAGAAAGCATGGATGCTGAACGTCAATGCCGCCTTCAGCGATGTAACCGGGACCAAGGAAGCGATCCGGCAGACACAGCTCTCCTCGGCAAGGTATTACCAGAGGCCTGATATCAAATATGTTAAATTCGATAGCACCAGGACCTATCTTGCCGGATCGGGAGGTAAAGTTTCGATCATGAAGCTTAACGGACACGTTAACCTGATGGGATGTGTCACATGGAAGACCCCTGGTTTTGAACTGAATGATGTGGGATACCTAAGGCAGTCAGACCAGATACTCTCAGTACTCTGGATGGCATATAACCAGTGGGAACCAAAAGGAATATACAAAAGATATAATATCAACTTCGATGTCTTCAATATGAACGACTTTGGCGGAAACTGGCTGACTACCGGAATTGAGACCAATTTGTCGATGACATTCAAAAATTTCTGGAATGGCTGGGTGTACGGAAATGCATCATTATCCCAGATTTCCACAGGTCTTCTCCGTGGAGGTCCAAAAATGAAGATGCCAGGAAACTCCAATGCCAACTTCGGGATCAATACCGACTACAGGAAAAAACTTGTATTCAATCTGAACGGAGGAACAAACATGGGATATGCAAACAATAGTAAAAACTTCTGGGCCAATATTGGTGTCGATATCAAACCCGCAAAATACCTGTTGATCTCAATCAATCCTAATGTCAGTTATACAAGCGATATGCTCCAGTATGTTACAGAACTGACCTTTTCATCTCAACCAAGGTATATATTTGCTACCATCAACCAGAAAACTATAGGTGCATCAATCAGGATTAACATTAATCTCTCACCAGATCTGACACTGCAGTACTGGGGTCAGCCATTTGTTGCATCAGGAAAATATACCGATTATAAGTATATTACTAATCCTCTTGCTGATAAATTCACAGACCGGTTTCATTCCTATACCCAGGCAGAAATAAAAGACAACGGCAGTGGTTATGATATATATGAATCCCATGGAACTCTTCCCGATTACCAGATCAGTAATAATAACTTCAATTACCAGGCTTTTCTCTCCAACCTTGTTATCCGCTGGGAATATAACCCTGGTTCAACAATCTTCCTGGTCTGGAGCCAGACAAGAAACGGATCGGATGGTACAGGAAGAATGGACTATTTCAATAACATTGACAATCTCTTCGGAACAAAGCCCACAAATGTTTTCCTTGTAAAATTCAGTTACAGGTTTGGTTTAAAATAGAAGAGGGTTAAATCCCGTTTTTTCCACCCGCCATTCCAGAAGTGGCGGGTTTTGTTGTTATGATGATTTTTCTTTCCTTTGATACCTTTATAAACGGATAAATAATAAAATGCTCAAAATGAAACTATCTGTTATGTTGCTTCTTGCCGGAATTACTTTAAGGGTTGCTGCTCAAGACAAACCAGCCTATTCAATTTTCAGGTCTGAAGGGAAAGAGGCAAGCTATAAAGAGATGATAAAAGAGGCTAAGAAGGCCGATATTGTATTCTTTGGAGAGCTTCACGACGATCCTATTGCCCACTGGCTTGAACTTGAAGTGACAAAGAGCCTCTATTCGGAAAAGGGTAACAGCCTCCTTCTGGGCGCTGAAATGTTTGAAAGTGATAACCAGTTGCTGCTCGACGAATATCTGGCAGGCAGATATGACGGGCCAAAGTTTGAGGCAGAGGCAAAGCTCTGGAAGAATTACAAGACGGATTACAAGCCTTTAGTTGAATTTGCACGTAAAAACAAGCTCCCCTTTATCGCTACAAATGTTCCACGCCGGTATGCCTCAATGGTAAGCAAGGGCGGATTTGCTTCCCTCGACTCACTTACTGCCGAAGCGAAAAAGCTTATTGCTCCCCTTCCAATTATCTACGATCCTGAGGTGAAATGTTACAAGGATATGCTTAGCATGGGTGGCATGGGTCCCGGATTACCATCACATGGTGGTGAAAACCTACCGAAGGCACAGGCTGTAAAAGATGCCACAATGGCTTACTTTATTCTCTCTTCCTGGTCAAAAGGGAAAGAGTTCATTCATTATAACGGCTCATATCATTCAAGAAATTTTGAAGGAATAATCTGGTATCTTCTCAAAGCCAACCCTGATCTTAAGATTGTGACCATTGAGGCTGTTCAGCAGGACCAGACCGACTCTCTTGATAAGGAGAATATAAATGTTGCCAGCTTTATTATTGCAATACCATCATCTATGACCCGGACATATTAGTCTGCTAAACGAATTGATAAAGAGGCTGGTGCAATGTGAGCTCTGTTTTTTAATTAACAGCAATGATAAATAGCATCAGATAAATATTTGCAGTGAAGAAACTCTTTATCTATATTTGGTATAATAATTGGATATGGCTTTCCTTAAAAGAGATAACTAAACCAAAAACGAACGATTATGCTCCTTAAAAAATGTTTAATCCTGTTCTCCCTGGTATTATTCCTCGGCGGAACAATTTCAGCACAAGGCTTCAAATATATCGGAGCTGATAAGTGCAAGATGTGCCACAACAAACCTTCAACAGGCGACCAGTATGGCAAATGGGCAGCCAGCCTTCATTCGAAGGCTCTGAAGACGTTGTCAAGCCAGGCATCTCTTGATTACGCCAAGAAAAACGGTATAGCAGATCCTGCAAAGGATGCAAAATGTCTGAAGTGCCATTCAACTTACGATGCTGCAGGCGCAAACCGCAGCGGTATCCTGGCAACAGAGGGTGTATCATGCGAAGGTTGCCATGGTCCCGGCAGCGCATATAAGTCACCGACAATCATGAAGGATCTTGCCATGTCAAAGAAAAATGGTCTTATTGTTCCCGACCAGAAAGTTTGCCTTACATGTCATAATAAAGAAAACCCCTTCTTCAAGGAGTTTAATTTTGAGGCAGCAAAAGCAAAGATCGCTCATCCCGATCCTGCAGTTAAAAAGTAATTACTGAATAACGGTGTAAAAATAAAACCTGCCTTTCGTGAAATATCGAAGGCAGGTTTTTCATTTATCTCTTTTACCTGTTTATAGCTCCGATCTCATCAAGCACAGCCCTGAAACATTTTCCGCCACTCTTTCCTCCCTTTTCATTCCCCTTCCCATAATAGCTCTCCATGAATCTGCCGGCACCTGACCATTCCGTCTGAACTATTCCCTTGAATCTGTCACTCATCTCAGGCGTAGAAGACTTCCTGAACCTAATAATGTCATCCACCTGGGTAAGCGCCACAGAAGGATCATTCCACGGACAGGTAACAACATCGAATCCCTTCATTGCAAAGTAAACGGCAGTCTGATCAGCTCTCTCATAATGCCAGTCGCAGATCATAACATCCTTCGGGATCATGTCGATGGCGCGGTATGTATTGTTGAAACTTGCCTCCCATTCACCAAGCCCTGTTGTTTTTCCATCAAGAAGACGATCACCCCATATCCATAGCCTCCTGTTTTTCATTGCAAGATGATTTCTTATCGCAGTAACCTCTCCTGCAAACAGTTCAGCTTTATCGTGGCCCGAACATAAGGGGCACTGATCTTCCCCGATATAGAAAACCTCGTCCATCCCGGCATGAAATGCGTCAGCTTCAAATGCATTGCAGATCTCATCCACAACATCAAAAACGATCTTGTGCAGTTTCGGATTTAGCGGACAATAGCTTTTACAATAGAGCTTGTCAGCATTGGGCCATACATATTTCTCCGGCATCCTGATACCCGGCGTTTCATCTAGTTCAGGATAGACTCTGAGAAGCATGCCAGGCTTATTGGCCCACGACTGATGGCCAAGGAGATTAATTTGAGGAATTATCTTTATGCCATTATCCCTGGCGGCGCGAACGATCTTTTTGACCTCATCCTTTGAAAGCGCACCCGAGTCGCGCAGTTCAGGATGACTCTCAAACATATATTTGTAATCTACCATAAGGATAAGAGTATTGATCTTACCCGGCTTAAGCTCTTTTTGTATGAACTGAATGAAATTACCGACCTCTGCGGGACTTGGTACACCCACGCATAAGCCCCTCACAGGCATCAGGCTGTCAATTTTTTCCTGTGAAAAGAGACAGGTTGAAAAGGAGATTAAAAGAATCTGCAGAAAGTATCGCTTTACCATATTCATATATTTTAAATATAAAAATATGGAATATTTTAAAGCTGAACACCTTTCTTCTGCGTTCTCTGCCTATTTTCTCAGCGTCCTCTGCAGTTAGTTTCTTATTTGACCAGTCCGTCTTTCTTTATCTGTTCGAAATGATCCCTCAGAGTCTCATCGATCGGCCTGAATCTGAAGTTGAAATCCTTTGTGGTTTGCGAATTGTCGAATCTTATCTGGTAGCCAAGATTTCTCATTACATATTTCATTGTAAATCCCATCATCGGACCGGCCACATACATGAGAAAGCCTGGTACTTTCCTCGATGAAACTGGATATTCACTCCCTACCTTGCTTTTAACTATAGCTGTTATTTCAGGAATGCTGTATGAATCTTCAATTGCGATATATCTTCCTTTTGCAGAGGGATTGAATCCTGCTTCAATATGAAGTGTTGCCACGTCGCGTACATCGACTGTACCGAACCATAGCTGTGGTGCACCTGCCCTGAACTGCCCCTTCATTATCGACATAACAAAATCGATGCTTGTGGAGTCAGTCCTGCTTGTAAGCGATGGGCCAAGAACAAAGCCCGGATGAATGGTAACGAGGTCCCATCTTTTCTGCTCTCCGTTTATTTTCCATGCCTCCTTTTCTGCTATTGTCTTGGAATATGAATAAGGCTGGTGAACAGGTGTGCTTGTTGTGTTCCAGTCTTCAGGAGTGAACACGCCTCCGGTCTTCCCGGCTATATCGGCTCCATCGCCGTATATTGTTGCCGCACTTGCAGTAAGCACAACACGTTTGACACTGTCTGTACGATTTACCGAACCCAGAAGGTTCCTTGTTCCTTCAAGAGCAGGTTCAATTACCTCTTTCAAGAAATTCTTAACCCCTGCGATCTTGAATGGTGAAGCAGTATGTATCACTAATTCACAATCCTTCACGAGCTCATCAAAGGAGCCCTGTTTCAAAAGGTCCGCCTCAAAAATTGTAAGTGTCGCAGATGAATTCCCGGAGGCTTTAACGAGATGTTCATATTTTGATCTGTCGCTCTTGTTTCTTACAGATGTTTTTACGTTGATACCTTTGTCGAGAAGATACTTCACTATCCATGAAGCAATATAACCTGTTCCACCGGTTACTGCGACCGGTTTTGACCTGTCAATTTCATTCATTTTAAGATTGCTTTATTATAATATGTTACCTAAGCTATGTCATTATGACTAACAGCCTTGTGGAAGGAATGTTCATCAAATGGGAGCCTTGTTTACGTTAAAGTCTCTTTACCGTGAGTCTTTTGTCTTAAAGTGTGGCACTTCCTGTGAATGAACCATTGAAGAATTAACAAGGGCATACGCCCAGTAATAGTAGGTTGTGTTTGGATCGAGCCCGGTAAATACGACTGTAAAGGTATCGGTTGTTGCAGTGTTTGTGAAACCAATATAAGTAACGAGGTTTGTTTTGCCTGATTTATAGAGTTCTATCCCGTGCTCAGGTATATTCTGAGTTCCAAGCACCTTTATCCGCCCTGTCACTTTTGCCTAAGTTGATGTTACCAGTGAGTCCGGAACCTGAAATGTGGAAACGACCGGTTCAAGCTGGTATGTGTCGTCGCAGGAAGATAGACAACCAAGTGGTATGATAGTTAAAATAAGTAAACTGCAAATTGATGGAACACATTTTTTCATTGGTAGATAAATGATCAATCTCATTAAACAAAATAAATCAATCTTTTACACAACGAACACTATAACCACATACTGCCCACGTTGAATACCGGTGGATTGTTGCCAAAGTGTTAGCCAGAGATCTTCTGTCAGGTAGTCCTGAATGGTAAGGATCAGGAGTTGAAGTTTGAAAGTTTGCCTCTAATCCAAAAGAAGCAAAATTGCCATTCCCATCGCGGATTCCACTCGGTAATGCAGAAAAACCGGTAGAATTGTTGGCTCCTTCGTTGGGCGCTGTCCAATGTCCGAACCCACTTTCTTTAAGCATGCCTCCCTGATTTGTTCCACGCCATGCGTTCCATAAATTAGCGTCTGCGTAACTCATTCCAAGATACATTTCAAGAGTTTTCCATTCATTATCCGAAGGAACATGCCAGCCTGACGGACATAATTTATTGGTATTAACTGAATTCCAGTTATAAAGTGCTCCATAAACAGGTTTAAAGCTAGCCTCATCATTATTGTACCAGCAATATGCATCAGTACTCAGTGATTTCCATGTATTCATGTCAGTGACATTAGCAATAGATGTATTATCGTTATATTTCGTTGTTTTAAGGTTTTCTTTCATCCATATCTGCGAACCAATAAGTACAGCGTTATATACATTCCCGTCAACATCTGCAACAGTTTCCGGAACTGAAAAAGTCATATCATAACCATAAGATGTTCCACCAGAATTTACAGCCTTAACTCTGTAATGATATGTTGTACCTGGTGTCAGTCCTGTTAGACCTGCACTATCGTTAGCAGGAACAGATCCGGAAGCCGGGCTTTGAGAAGCCGCGACTTCTGTTCCGTATGAGGTGGTCGGACCATATTCAAATGAAACTGTGGTTGATACGCCATTGGGGTTGACTTTCCCATTTAAAGTAACTGAAGTTGAGGCCACTGCAGTTGCAGAATCAGTTTCAGCTAGTGGCAACTCACCCTTAATACACCTAATCGAGAATCCGGAGTTTAAAACATTGAAGCTCCTAATGACTGATTCATTATTATAATACAACGATCTCGACCACGCGTCAATGACAGAGTTTAATGTGGACGACCATAAAACGTTATAACGGGTAAGATCGGTGAATGTACCATTTGCATATCTGTATCCACCTGGAAGGGCCGTGAATCCGTAAGTATCTGTTGCGTTATAATTTGGATCTTTCCAAAAACCTGTTCCAACTGCTTTTAGCTTACCCCCAGCCACACTTTCCCCTCCAATAAAATCTGTCAAAATACTAAGCTCCTGATCTGTTGGGACATGCCAGGTTGCAGGACATATATTTCTGACATCTTCTCCTGCATACCAATTATATAATACACCATAGGGATTCAAATTGGCAATATCATCTCCGTAAAAGCAATAGCTTCCTTCTGTTGATCCAACCCAGGTAGTCTGAACAGTGCTTCCATCGTTATAATGAATAACTTTAAGATTTTCCTTCATCCAATACTGAGTTCCGATTTGTATAACATCATAAACATTCCCATCATAATCAGTAACAGTTAAAGGTGCGTCAGAGGTTGCAAAAACAGAATCAGCACCCAGAATGGATCCACCCGCATTTACAGCCTTTACCCTGAAATGATAAGTAGTTGATGCAGTTAAACCTGTTATTGCTGCACTAACATTTGTTACTGTGCTACCAGTAATAGGGCTTTGAGAGGCAGTGGCAATCGAACCGTAAGCTGTAGTTGTTCCATACTCAAATGTCACAACCGTCGAATAGCTGTTTGCATTTACTGTTCCGTTAAGCGTCGCCCCGGATGATCCCACTCCTGTGGCACCCATTGTCGCTCCGACAGGGGAACTTGCCGTTGTCAAAATCTTGTCATCACCATAAACCGTTCCTCCGGCACTTACAGCCTTAACCCTGTAATGTACCGATGTCCCCTGTGACAGACCTGTCAGTGTTGCACTGACTGCCGTAGCCGAATTACCTGTTACCGGGCTTTGTATTGCATTAACTGAAGTACCGTAGGATGCGGATGATCCGTATTCAAAAGTGACAACCGTACTCGTTCCGTTTGCATTGACTGTCCCGTTCAACTGTGCCGTTGTCCCGGTTACAGGGTTTGCAGCGGTCGTCGTTGTCGTCGGTGGAACCGAAGTTGTGAAGTAGAGATCGTTGCCATAAAATGTTCCTGCCGTGCTTACAGCTTTTACTCTGAAATGATAAGTTGTTCCCTGTGTCAGGCTGCTTATATTTGCTGATACATCCGTCAAAGTGCTTCCGATAACTGTTCCCGGGGTCGCAGATATTGATTGCCCGTAGGAAATGGAAGATCCGTATTCAAAGGTCACTGTTGCTGATAAGTTATTTGCATTTACCTTTCCATGAAGCGTTGCTGTTGTGGAGGTGAGTGCAGTGGCATCAAGCGTATTGGCTGTTGTCGGGTAGAGAGTTGAAAAGCTTACTTCATTCCCGTAGCCGGTGCCCTTTGCATTTATTGCATAGGCCTTTACATAATATGTCGTACTCTGATCCAGTCCTGAAAGGATTGTTATCCAGTTTGTGCCAGTAGAAAGTGCAACCGTTGAATCAAGTGCATTTGACAGGTCAGTTCCTGAACTCTTTGACCAGCAAAGTCCTTTAACGATAACCTGTTCTCCACCGTCGGATATTACCGATCCTCCTGTGGTTGCACCCGTAAGAGTGATGTTTGTTGCCGCGGTGGTGCTTAAGGATGGTTTGTCAGTATCCGGGGTCCTAAAATGATATGGTGTACCATATATGGTATTATCATTTGAAGTAAGGTACGCCTTATAATAATATGTAGTATTCTTTGTAAGTCCGGTAATATAAATTCTGAATGTATCCTTGCTTGCTTTCTGGTCAGATGGTTTTGTTTCAGGAGTAATAAAAGAAGCGCTGCCAGATATTATAATACCATATTCAACAATAGGAAATGTGCCCATATCGGCAATAATACCTTTTAATAAAGCAGATGTATACGAAATATCAGCCGTTTTAAATTGAAAAGTTTCAATTTTTGCAATTTTTTCTGGTTTCTGGCAGGAGACATAAACAACAACTGACACCAATGAAATTATAATCGATAAAAATATCTTATATGTAGTTTTTCTATTCATAAGTCAATTTTTTAGGCATCTTATTGAATAACCATTAGCTTTCCCTGAATTTCCTCCGCCACGGCCAGAATTAGTACTGTATAATCCTGAACACCATGCACCTACTGCATCAATATCTGTGGATGTCCACCACAGCCCCTCAATGCCCAAGCCCATGAAACCATAAGATGGATTTTGCAGATTAACACCGCCTGGGAGTCCAGTGAAACCAGATGTATTAGTGGCTCCAGTATTAGGATTAGCCCAGTGTACTAACCCCGCCTCCTTAAGTTTGCCTCCATTTTCATTTCCTAAATAAGAATCAAGTTCACCCCATTCTGCGAGTGAAGGTACATGCCAACCTGTAGGGCAGGTACCCTGGACCCCACTTGGGTCAGAGCTACTACCTGCAGCCCCATTCATTACTGCATCCCAACTATATAGGTAACCATAAGTGACAACATTATTCTGATCATTACCATAAGTCCAAATTACAGGTATAGAAGTACCATCTGAATATTTGGTCGACTTAAGATTTTGTTGCATCCATACCTGCTTATTGATAATTACCGTGTTATAAATATTACCTTCATAATCTGAAACAGTTTGAGGACACGTAAACGTCATATCACTTCCATAGGATGTACCTCCAGAATTCACTGCTTTGACCCTATAATGGCATGTATTACCCGGTGTAAGCCCAGAGAGTCCAGCATTAACACTTACAGGCACAGAACCGGAAATCGGGCTTTGAGAAGCTGAAATTTCAGATCCATACGATGAAGTTGGTCCGTATTCAAATGAAACCAAAGTTGAAACACCGTTTGGGTTGACTTTCCCATTTAAAGTAACTGAAGTTGAGGCAACTGCAGTTGCAGAGTCCGTTTCTGTCAATGGTAGCTCTCCCTTAATGCATCGAATTGACATACCAAAAGTTTCAGGATTATTATCAATGCTGGCAGTAGTGCCGGAACCATAAATTGTAACCCTATTTGCGTAACCTGCAGACGATTCATCCTTACACCATGTGAGAGAAGTAACTGGGAAAGCCTGCCATTGCCCGGGATATAAATATCCTCCAGGTATGCATGAAAAGCCAAAGTCATTAGTAGCTCCTGTGTTAGGACTTAGCCAATGATCAGTCCCAGCCTCCCTTAGCTTTCCTCCGGCAATATCAAGACCCCCTGCATAGGTCAGTAAGGTTTCCCACTCCGTTTTTGTTGGAACATGCCATCCTGTAAAGCAAACATTATGAACACTATTTGCTGTGAACCAGTTATAAAGACCACCATAAGGATTACTTGTTGTTTGGTTGTTATTGATCCATATAAAAGCTGGATTATAAGTTACTCCCCAGTTATCTATATTTGTAACCCAAGCAATTGGAGTTCCATCAAAAAAACTGGTAGTTCGTATATTTTCTTTTAACCAGTATTGAGATCCGATTTGTATAACATCGTAAACGTTCCCGTCATAATCAGTCACTGTGACAGGCGCCGCTGAAGTTGTAAATGGAAAGTCGTCCCCATAAACTGTTCCTCCTGCACTTACTGCCTTAAGCCTGAAATGATATGTGGTTGATGCAGTTAAACCCGAAACCCCGGCGCTTACGTTTGTCAGGGTATTTCCTGTGACCGGACTCTGTGATGCTATTGCTGTTGATCCATAAGAAGCTGTCAGACCATATTCAAAAGTCACTACCGTTGACGAATTGTTTGCATTCACTGTTCCATTAAGAGTTGCCGTCGTCGCACCCATCCCTGTTGCACCGGCTGTTGTTGCTGATGGAGGAACAGGTGTTATAAAGGATTGGTCATTCCCGTTAACTGTCCCGGCTGTACTCACCGCCTTTACCCTGAAATGATAGGTTGTTCCCTGAGTCAGTCCTGTCAATGCCGCACTGACAGATATTAAAGTGCTTCCTGTAACCGGACTCTGCGTTGCTGTTACTGTTGTGCCATAGCTTGTTGTCGGGCCGTACTCAAAGGTCACTGTGGTTGATGACCCGTTCGCGTTAACACTGCCATTCAATTGTGCAGATGTGCCTGTCATCTGGGTTGCCGCTACCGTTGCTGCTGAAGGCAGAGTGAGCGTTGTGAAAGTAAGATCCCCTCCCCTGACGGTGTCAGCCAGGCTGACTGATCTTACCCTGAAGTGATATGTGGTTCCCTGGGTCAAACCGCTGAGTCCTGCGCTGACATTTGTGACTGTATTGCCTGTAACTGTACCCGGTGTTGCTGTAACTGATTGCCCGTACGATGTGGTGAGTCCATACTCGAATGTTACTGCGGCCGACGAGTTGTTGGCATTTACTGTCCCGTTAAGAGTCGCAGCGCTCACAGTCACTGATGAGGCCGCCAGAGTTGTCGCTGATGAAGGCAGAAGTGCTGTGAAGCTTAATTCATTCCCATAGCCTGTTCCTTTGGCATTGACAGCATAAGACCTTACATAATATTTTGTCCCCTGGTCCAGTCCCGTAATATTATCGGTCCAATTGCTTCCGGTCGCCAGGTTTATTGTGGTATCTAAAGCGTTGGAAAGATCTGTCCCGGCACTCTTCGACCAGCAGAGACCCTTTTTTGTTACCGTTTCTCCGCCATCTGATGTTACTGAGCCGCCTGATGTGGCTGTTTTAAGAGTAATGTTTGAAACTGCCGTTGTTATCAGTTCAGGTTTGTCGGTAACTTTTGTAGTAAAGAACTTAGTATCCCCGTACGACGGTTGGGAATTGACGTAGGCGTAAGCCCTGTAGTAATATTTGGTACCTATTGAAAGGCCGGTACAGTTATACACAAATGTGTCTTTGGATGAGGTCGGACCAAGAGGCTGATACTTTGAATTATTCTGGATCGGAACCTGGTTCTCCGAGATATATATGCCATGCTCATCAATTGGAATTGTTCCAAGGTCCGATATTTTCCCCTTCACAAGAACAGAAGTATAGGAGATATCTGAAGCGTTGACATCAAGTGTTAAGACTTTTACCATTCGTTCGGGCTTCTGGCATGCCTGGACCAGTATTAACACGCCAATAGATAAACAGGTCAGGATAAAAAGGGTCTGCCTGATAATCCTGTTTCGTTTTGAATCTCTCATATTATTTCTCTCTCAGCTGGAAAATAAAATCGCCTCCCATGTCGCCTACATTCTGGATCACACCGTGGCGAGGAGCAGTCTGGCTGTTATTCAATACAGGATTATAAATTTTCCCATATAACTGCTCGGCACTCATATAGAGGTCACTGTTTTCCTTCAGCATCTGAATGAGGATCTCGGCGAATTTACTTTCATCATTGACTTCTGTAGTCCCTCCGCTTGTTATTGCTTTTCTGCTGTTTGCCTTATACAGGTCAACTATTGATGCCGGAGCATCTTCAAGTCCCCTTCCTTCAAAAATCGCCCCTGCATAACAGGCATCCGCAATCAGAAGAATGTGTTTGGCTTTAATAGACTTAATGTTTTCCGTTAATGTCCCGTTGCTTAGCCATGTATATTTTTTCGCGGGATCTGCATCGGAAAGGAGCCAGTAACCTATGTCGGCATCCTTATCCATTTTCCCATGCCCGGCATAAAAGATAAGCAGGTTATCATCCGGTGTCACTCTTCGCTGGAGTTCTTCCAGATCAGTGAGAACATTATCCTTGTTAAGGTCGTAAAGGGCATACACATTGTCGCGATCAAAGGTATATCTGTTTACAAGTACATCCTTAAGATTCTTCGCGTCTTCAACAGGCCTTTTGAGGCCTGGAATGCCTGAATTCAGATAATTTGAGTTCCCGATTATAAGTGCATAATACTTACCCGGATTTATAGCATATTTTGAAATATTACGGATCTCCGGAGTGTAAACCATTGAATACTGATACTCCTTAACAAGTTTTTCATTCTTGAGAACAGATACTGAAATACCTGTGGGAAGGTTTGCAGTCAGATTAAGTTTCTTAATATAGACATCAGCTGCAGTAGCTGTTGGCAGGACTTCGACATTATTCACATAAATTTTTACTCCCGCATCAGGGTTAAGAAGCCTGATCGCAAGCGAAATTATTCCATCTTTGGTTTGAAATGTCTGATCCTGCTTCAGTGTTTCAGGTGATATTATCAGAATGTCAGGTTCAGGCTTCTGTCCCAGCGCCATTGTATTTATCTTTATTGTGGACCTCTCACTTTTAACAACCTGTGAATGGAGTGTGCTTCCTGTAAATGACAGGAAAAAAGTGATCACTAAGGAAATTTTTAATAGATTGACTTTCATAGTAAAAATCTAAAAACTCATTCTTGCACCAAAAAGTAAATTGTTCCGGCTGTCAGGCATAAAGTAAAAACTGACCTTCTTCTGAGCAGATTCCTTAACAGGGATTAAAGCTGAACAGACCATATTTACCACCCATATGCCTGCGGTGGCGAAAGCTGCGTATTTAGCCATATCATAGTTATGCTGCCAGTCATCATAGATAGCATCCCGCTGTTCACCCGTTGCATTATTATAATCCGCCTTAAGCTTGTTTGCGCTAAGGTTGAAATAGATCGCTGTCCCCGCTCCGCCATAAACAAGACCGGTAAATAAAAAATAGATGGATTTCCCGGAAGCTTTTTTCATTCCAAGTCCGGGAACAAATACTGAAGAAAGCATTATGTTCCCCCGTGTGAGCTTCTTTGGACCCATGTAAGCCTGCTGTGTAACCGGAGGTACCTCTTTCTCACCCTCGATCTCGATCGAGATCTCATCATCCATTTTTATCTTGTCCTTTGCTATATCCCAGATTATTGTTTTTCCAAGGCCGCAGGGAACCATTTTGCCGAGGTCTCCTTCAACAAAAACAGGCTTTAGGGAATTTCCTTTTGAATTTGTTGCCTTCATTGTGATATTCACATTCTCACCCCTTCCGCATCCGGTGATATCGTACTTCACAGTAAGCTTATTATCGGCAAATGAAAGCTCGGGCTTTGAAATAAAAACCTTGTCCTGTGCCATAATGCTTATATTCAAACACATAAGACACAGCAATATTGTTCCTTTATGCATACAGATATTAGATATTCAGGTTGGTTCTAAGGAGAAGTCAGTTTTACAGAGTGAATTTAGTAACAATAGTGTAATTTCCAAATATTCAACGGCATTACTGCTTTTAAATTTTGATAAATGGCGTTCAGCGTGGGATAAACAGAGATGGTTTTGGGTATGAGGTATATGGTGTGAGGGTCAAAGAATTTAATCCCGGCCCTCTCCGATCTAAAGTGAGAGAATCACCGCACTTAACCCATTAGTCCCCCTTAAGACATTAGTCTTTTGTCTTTGACCTTCTTGCCTTTGTACCTTTTTACCGTTGTATTGATGCGCATTTGCACCGTTGTACTGTTGCACCATTGTATTATTGTACCAGTACACTATTATTCTGGCACTGTTTTTGCCATATAGATACCAGAGGCGCCTCTCTTTTGAAATAGCAGTGTTGGAATTGACCTGTAAATAATAAACCATTAAAACTATTTCGTATGAAGAGGAAAAATGAAAAGGTTCCGGGGTTTGATGAGATCATCTTCGAGAACCGCAACAAGGAATACGGAGCATATGACCTCCGTAAAAAGAATCTACCTGCAACATTCCTGTCAATGGTGGGCGGTGTTGCCCTGTTCTCGGGAATTGTTCTGTCCGGCTCAATTGGCAATGAAAAGAGACCAATTGTAATGCCAAAAGGACCCAAGGTTGTAGTTCTTACAGTTGATAAATCACTTGCCGACGTCAATAAGCTAAAACCGGATGTGCCGCCACAGCCGAAATTCATCAAGCCAACTCCCTATATGGCACCCGACATTGTCGATAAGATCGATTCAAACGACAAACAACTGGCAGCCGTTTCTGAGCTCGACACAATGAAGAACAGACCGGTAGATACTGATGTGACCCTGGTAAATGATCCAATAAGTAATATTGTACCCGTTGATCCTGATCCAGTCTCAATTGTACAGGAGATGCCTGAATTTCCAGGTGGAACGGATGGGATAATGAAATTTATCAGTGAAAACGTAAAGTACCCTCCTAAAGCAGTTGAGAATGGTCTCGAGGGAAGAGTAATACTCAGGTTTGTCGTATCAACAGACGGATCGGTTAAGAGAATTGAGATTCTCCGCAGCGTTGACCCGGTTCTCGACCAGGAGGCGGTAAGGGTGATCTCGCAGATGCCCAAATGGAAACCCGGGAAAAATAATGGGACCCCAGCGGCAGTCTGGTTCAGCGTTCCTGTAACGTTCAGGCTCAAAAAAACATAAACCTTTACAGGCTCTGTTCTCCTCTGTGTTTCTCTGTGTGACTCTAATTAACCAAAAAACCAGGCACAGGGAGACACAGAGTAGCCACAGAGGTCCACGGAGTAATTGGTTTAGTAATATTTCATACTGATTTATGTAACTTTGATGCCTCTGTAATTTGTCGGAAACATGAAATTGAAAACGAGGATCAGGATGATCGCGGATAAGATTATCGGGGATTCTTTCCCCCTTTTGAAGGGAAAGAAAATCCTCTATTTTGTTCTCTATCTCAGGTTTTTCGGATTCTCGGCCTGGATCCCTCCCTTTTTCAGGATCATTGTTTTCAGTACCCGCACTAAAACCCTTGATGATTTTGCACTTGCAGGCATCATGGCTCATGAATTGTGTCATCAGGAGAGATATCTCAGTATGGGTTTCGTTTCATACCTCAGGTTTATAGTTTCTTATACATTTTCAGATAAATGCAGAACAGCTGAAGAAAGAGCCACCGACAGGCTGACTATTGAAAAAGGATATGGCAGGCAGCTTTATGAACTTACTCTGATAACCCGTAATGATAAAAAACACAGCAATATAATTGATAATTACCTCTCCCCCGGAGAGATCAGAGCATATGCAGAAAGTCTTGGGAAATGGCAGATAACTGCCTGATTCACTTCAATTGAGTGATAATGACAATTAACCCCTCTCTCTGTAAATAATATTTTTTACATTTACCCGGGTATGAATCATTTATCATTCAGGGTGGGAAATCTTTAATGACAAGGATCACAATATACAAGGTATTATCTGTCCCGGCTTTCGGCCTGATGTATCTTTTTACG
>JBBIIS010000022.1:0-1370 GCA_037446375.1 Bacteroidota bacterium
CCAATATTGCACATGAACTAAAGACGCCGGTATCATCTGTTAAAGGGTACATTGAGACGCTTATCAATGAACCCGCAATGGAACCCGACAAACAGAAGTATTTCCTGGAGAAAGCACTCGCGCAAAGCGACAGGCTCACCGGACTCATAAACGATATAACCCTGCTTAATAAAATTGAAGAGGCCGGGAATCATTTCAGCATTGAAAAGGTTAAGGTTCGTGATATTATTGTAGAGGTCTTTGAGAATTTCAGGTCTGCTATCGATGCCAGGTCAATGAGCCTGTCAATAAACGTAAATCCCGACACGACTGTATCAGGCAACATGTCATTATTGACTTCCGTGTTCCAGAACCTCCTTGAGAATGCCGTAAACTATGCTGGTAACAATACAAAGGTTACAGTTAACCTCGTTGCAGAGGATGAAAAATTCTGCCATTTCTCCTTTTCTGATAATGGGACCGGGATCCCTGAAGAACATATTGAAAGGGTATTTGAGAGATTCTACAGGATCGATGCCGGCAGGTCGCGGAAAAACGGAGGAACGGGCTTAGGTCTTGCTATTGTAAAAAATGCCATCCTGCTTCATAAAGGAACTATTTCTGTGCATAACATAAAGGATGGAGGCCTTGAATTCCTGTTCTCCATTCCAAAATAGTCATGTAATTTTCTTAAGAGGATAACTCGTTAAAAGAGAATTATCCTTATTACTTCCGGATAAAGATACTGATGCCTGCATATACCAAAGACATTAACGAGCTTTCGTCTTGTATATCTTCTTGCGATTATGCTTAACAACCTTCGCCTCAACATAGAAGATGATTTCTTCCGAAATATTCTTTGTATGATCACCCATCCGTTCGACTTTTCTAATAATGGTAAGAAGTGTAAGATAATTATGCGTGTCATCTGGATTTGACTTAATTAGATCTGCCGTAATGTTTATGGCATTTCTATTATGCAAATCGAGTATCTTATCCATTTCAAAAACACTGCTTGCCAAAACATTATTTTCACCTTCGAACGCTGCAAGATCATCTTTAAGCATCTGAATTGTAGTATCCAGCATAATGAGTAAATGAGTTTTTTCTGTGCCCTCTGCCGGCATGTCTTTACCTGCATCCCGGATCGCTTTTCCTATCCCCCACGCAAAATCAGCAATCCTCTCAAGATTATAATTTATCTTAAGCACTGCTAGTACAAACCTGAGATCATTTGCCAGCGGATAATATAATGCTAGTATGTTTTCACATTCAAGGTCATTTTTAAGCTCAAAAGAATCTATTCGCTTTTCTCCGGCTGCCATCTCATGCACCAGTTCAGCTTCAACGGCTTCAATATTCTTAGCGCCTCTTTTAACGATAATCTCGCC
>JBBIIS010000022.1:1380-27900 GCA_037446375.1 Bacteroidota bacterium
CTTCAATTACAGCCCGCGCTCTTTGAATCTGGATCAGAACGCTTTCCCACATTTCAATTAAGCCGGATTTTAATCGCTGAAGCTCGCTTTCAATAATATTCATGCTGATAATGGTTAATTGGTTTTCTGATGGTTTGTCATGAATGGAATCAGCATTTTGTTATCCGAATCTTCCTGTGATGTAATTCTGGGTCTGAATATGCTTTGGATTAGTAAAGATAGTTGTCGTTTCGTCCCATTCCGTAAGTTCTCCGAGGTAGAAAAATGCGGTATAGTCACTCACACGTCCGGCCTGCTGCATATTGTGCGTAACAATCAGAATTGTGTAACTAGATTTAAACTCCAGAAGAAGCTCCTCAATTTTAGCGGTAGAGATGGGATCCAGTGCTGAGGTTGGTTCATCCAGAAGCAGTAAAGATGGCTTCATTGCCAGGGACCGGGCAATGCAAAGTCGCTGCTGCTGTCCGCCTGAAAGAAAGGTTCCCTTTTTATGTAAATTATCCTTTACCTCATCCCAGAGTGCAGCCTGTCTTAGTGATTCCTCAACTATCTGATCCTTTTCAGCCTTGGTGAGCTTGTTCCCGTTAAGGGTATATCCTGCAATTACATTCTGGTATATACTCATTGTATTGAAGGGATTTGGCCTTTGAAATACCATTCCGACCTTTCGCCTGAGCAATGTGGGGCTGGATTTAGAAATATCCTCTCCATTGAGATATATCTGCCCTTCCGAATAGGCATTTTCGGTAAGTTCATGAAGCCTGTTAACACACCGGATGAAAGTCGATTTTCCGCAACCTGAAGGGCCCATTATCGCAGTTATTGTATTTTTCCGCACTTCAAGATTCACATCTTTCAAAACATGAGTCGGCCCGAAATATGCATTAAGGTTAACAGTTTTTAAAATTGGACTTTCCATTTTCTTTCGGCAATTTTTGTAAGGATGTTAAGGAACAAGATCACCACTACCAGTATAAAGGAAGCACCCCAGGCGAGCTTATGCCATTCATCATAGGGGCTGGTGGCATAATTGAAGATTATTAGCGGCAGGCTTGCAGTAGGCTTCAGAATATTATAATTCACAAATGGATTCCCAAATGCAGTAAATAGCAAGGGGGCTGTCTCGCCCGAAACTCTTGCAATTCCCAATATCACGCCATTAAGTATTCCACTTATTCCTGCAGGCATAATCACACTCAGCATGGTCCTGTAATATGGCACTCCCAGCGACAATGATGCCTCCTTAAGAGATAACGGAACCATTTTCAGTGTTTCCTCGGTGGATTTTATTATTGAGGGAAGCATCATAAAAGCCAGGGCAATGCTTCCTGAGAGTGCGCTGAATCTCCCGAAAGGCTTTACGAACCAAATATAGATTATGATCCCGATGACAATTGAAGGGACTCCCTGAAGAATATCTACTGCGAGGTGAGCTACCCTGAATATTCCTGAATTTGATTGCTCCGAGAAATAAACACCAGCTGTAACTCCAACCGGAACCGCTATAACCGCAGCAACAAGAATAATCATAAAACTGCCTATGATTGCATTCATTATTCCGCCTCCTGTTTCACCGACTGGTTTTGGAAGATGAACAAGGAAATCCCAGTTAATGACTGAAATACCCTGCTTGAATATATAAATAAGTATGGCGATCAGAGGAAGTACCGACAATACTACTACCAGTATGGTAAGTATCCTGAATGCAAGATTCTTAAATTCCCGATATCTGATACCCTCTCTCATTATGACTCAAATCTTTTTATAACTCTTACTCCTATGATGTTGATAACAGTTGTCACAACAAAGAGCAGGAGCCCTATCTCGATAAGGGCTGAAAAATATACCTTGCCGGTAGCTTCGGTAAATTCATTTGCAATAACACTAGCCATTGTATTGCCAGTGGAAAAAAATCCATTCGGAATGATGTGTGTGTTACCTATAAGCATTGTTACTGCCATTGTTTCACCGAGCGCCCTTCCAAGAGCAAGGAGAATGCCGGCTGAAAGTCCTGATTTGACATACGGGAGAATAACAAACCTTATCACTTCAAATCTGGTAGCACCAAGCGAATAGGCAGCTTCTTTTAAATGAATGGGGACCATGCTTATAACAAGCCTTATCAATGAAGCTGAGAAAGGAATTACCATTATTGAAAGGATTATGGATGCTGTTAATATTCCAACACCATAAGGAGGGGCGCCCACTTTCAGCTCAATGGCCCTGACTATTGGAACAATTGTAAACATGCCCCAGAACCCCAGTATAACGGATGGAATGCCTGCAAGCAGCTCAATTGCATTTTTGATTATTCCACTTATCCATCCCTTTGGGTAGTATTCGCCAAGAAATAAGCCTATTGCAATTGCGAACGGTGTCGAAATCAGAATTGCAAGCACTGACGTGAAGATAGTTCCCACCATAAAAGGGAGGGCTCCGTACTCATCAGTAACCGGATCCCAGGCCTTATCGTAAATGAATCTAACTCCAAGGGCTTTAATTGAAGGCAAGGAAGAGATGAGCAGCGTAAGAAGTATTCCAAGCAAAAGTACAATAAGCAGAATGGCCGAGAGAGTCAGGGTTTTATTAAAAACAAATTCCTTCAGGTGTAATCTTTTTTCGGAAGATATGGAGCCAGCCTGTAACATCATTTGATCTCCCCTTAAATAATAATCTGTTTAAATTCAGGTATATTTTACAAATATGCAAATAAATAAAAAGCGTATTCCATTTACCCATAGGGAATACGCTTTAATACTTGATCTGAAATAAACCTAGATTATTCCCTTACCATTAAAATTCACTTTCTTCAGCTGTTTCATTGCTGCAACAGCTGCCTCTTTTGGCAATGGAGCATAGATTAGCGGGGCAGCATATTGCTGAGCTTCCGTTATCATCCATTTAACAAGGGTAATTGTTTCTTTGGCCTTCTCTACAGTCCTGCTATCATATGACTGATTCAAATAGACAAGAACATAAGTAAAACTGCTGATTGGATATCCATCCTTTGCATCAGTATTTGTCAGAGAAACTCTCAGATCTTCCGGAAGAGAAACAGCAGCTGCTGCACTAATTGATTTTATTGAGGCTTCTATATAATTGCCTGATTTGTTCTTAACCTCGGCTGAAGCCATCTTATTCTGCATAACGTAAGCTAGTTCAACATAACCTATGCTTCCGGGAATCTGCTTTACCATACCCCCGACTCCTTCGTTCCCCTTGGCTCCGATACCTACGGGCCAGTCAAGAGCTTTCCCTTTACCAGGCTTTGTATTCCATGTGGCACTTACTTTGCTCAGATAATCTGAAAATACATATGTTGTACCTGATCCGTCTGAGCGATGAATAACAGATATTGCCATGTCAGGAAGCTTCACTCCTGTATTCAGATCAGCAATTCTTTTATCATTCCACTTTGTAATAGTTCCAAGAAATATATCTGCAATAACATCAGGTGTAAGCTTCAGCTTGGGATCTCCAGGAAGGCTATAGGTAATCATTACAGCCCCAAGGCAGGTTGGAATATGCACCACAGGAGTCGGCATCTGTCCCATTTCAGCATCACTAAGTGGTGCATCCGATGCTCCAAAATCTACAGTCTTGTTCTGAAGCTGCTTAATGCCGCCTCCAGAACCGATCGACTGATAATTAATCTTAATGCCCTTTTCATTGTTATAAACATCAAACATTTTTGAATAAAGGGGATATGGGAATGTTGCACCGGCACCCAGCAGCTCTTTTGAACCGCTCTGTGCATTCATTTTCTGCCCGGGTACTACTGATGCTATGAAAATCAGCGCGATTATGCCCAGATTGATCTTAATTGTTTTCATAATGAACTTTTTTATTTAATAATAATTATTTTCCGAAAATGTAGTAGAAAGTAAGCCTTGCGGTCATATCATAATCACTCTTTGCCTTGCCGGATACAGTGCTAAGCTTGCTGTTGTATGTATCAATCCAGACATTGGGTTCTATATGAACATTTTTTACAGGAGTATAGTCCAAGCCTGCTGTTATAAAATTCTCTGTATACTTGTTAAAGGCATATGGTTTGGCTTTCGGGTAGAGAGTAGCCTCGTTGAATTTAGTATCTGGGTTATATGTATCAAATCTTGCAAAATAATTCAGCTTGCTCTTTACAATGTTCCCTTTAACCCATACACTGAATCCGAAGGGAACGACATTTGCACTTACATTTGACCCTGAAACAGAATCAGTTGCATAAGCCTTCTGGGTCTGCGAGACAACCTCAATACCAATTGTAACCGGGTTGGTCTGATATGCCACAAAACCTTTTATTGTCGACTTTGACTGTGTTGATGATGACTTTTCGTAATCACTTGTAAGATCGAGGATAAGTTTCTGATCAAGAAGCTTGACATAAATTTCACCGTAGAGCTTTTTGTATTTGTCTGTCTCAAGCTTCTGTGACGTGCCGTTTCCGACCATGAAATTATAACCAACATTCCCTTTGGAATTCAGTTTCCCCTGCCATGCAATTCCAAAATCATTCGAACTTCCAAGTCCGCGCATGTCAGCAATTGTCTTTTCAATATTTCTGTAACCCCATATTTTCTCAGATATCAGTGCAAAAACCGGAGAGTTCATCTGACCCAGTACCAGGTCGTTGTTTGGAACAATATTTTTCCACCTAATGTTAGCAGCCTTTATGTACATGCTTCTGTCGCCACTCGGATCAACAACATCGCTTTCATGTGTCAGGAGAAACTCAGTTGAGAAATGTTCGCTTATATTGTAATCATAGCCAAGGTAAATCCTGCGGAATGCAAATGCATTGTAATTCTTAGGGTAAGTTTTACCTGCATATTGTGTCTTTCCCCGGCCTAAAGAATCGGCATGTGACTTGACATAATAATCACCAAAAACATAACCCCATAGTGTTCCTGAAGGCTTGAACTCAGCGGGCTTATCTCCAGTCGTTTGTTGCGTGGTCTGACCTGTGACATTTATTTGCACCGAATACAGCAATATAACAGCTAATGAGGCAATTGAAATTTTTAAGATTTTTTTCATAATGATTAAGATTGATTTTACTCTTTTTACCTGATGCAAAAATCCCTGTTAGATATTACATGGCTGTATCAGATCTATTAATTATTTGTTCCAATAATGTTACAATACCAACTGCAGCCTGAGGCAAATAACAGAGCCAATTACTATCTTTATCTTCTTCATCGTAATGAAGGATTTGAAACATAGTCTTCTAAAACTCTATCTTAATGGAACCAAAATGGTTTGAATGGGCAACAAGGCTCCAGTCCATAGCACAGGCGGGACTTACCTTTTCAAAAGACAAATATGACCTTGAGAGGTTTGAGCAGATAAGGGACCTGTCTGTTGAAATAATGAGCGAACATACAGGTGCAACCGGTGAGAAGATCAGGGATCTTTTTGCATCTGAGACAGGCTATCAGACCCCGAAAGTAGATATAAGAGCATCCATTATAAAGGATCATAAAATCCTTCTTATAAGAGAAAAGATCGACGGGGCATGGGCGTTGCCGGGAGGATGGGCTGACGTAAATACATCCGTGAGTGAATCAGTTAGAAAGGAATGCCATGAGGAAGCAGGTGCCGATGTTGTTCCAAAAAGGATCATTGCGATTCTCCTTGCGAACAGGCATAACGATCCGCTGCTTCTCTATACCACATATAAAATATTTGTCGAATGTGAACTCACTGAATTAAATTTCAGGGAGAATATCGAGACGCATGAAGCAAGATTTTTTGAGCCCGGTAATATTCCTGAACTCTCTACGGGACGTACTACAACAGAGCAGATAAAAATGTGCTTCGAAGCAAGGAAGCATAAGCTGTTTGAACCCCTCTTCGATTAAGAAAAAAACCATACCTTTAAAAATCAGATTTCAATTTAAAACCAAAATCCATGAACCGCCATATCAGGAAATTCACCTTACTGCTTGTTATACTGACACACACAATAGTAGCAGCCTACTCCCAGGTAAAGAACCCTGTTCTTTCCGGGAAGGAGAAAAACGCCCTGTTTTCAAAACAGACTATAATGATGCAGAACTCTCCCTACAAGGATCTCAAATGGCAGTATGCCGGCCCAACGAATATAAGCGGCCGCTGCACTGATGTTGAAGCTGTCTCTCCCCATGGAAGAAATTACATAATCTGGGTAGGCTCAGCCACCGGAGGTGTATGGAAATCAACAAACGAAGGAACAACTTTCACCCCAGTTTTCGAGGGGATGCCAACTGCCTCAATCGGCGACATAGCAATTGATCCGAATGAGCCTGATGTGGTATGGGTCGGAACAGGAGAGGCAAACATTTTCAGAAGCTCAAACGCAGGATGCGGAGTATTCAAGACAACTGACGGTGGAAAGACCTGGAACCTTACGGGTCTTGAAAATACTTTCACAATCGGAAGGATAAGAATTAATCCGAAAAATACAGATATAGTTTATGTTGCAGCCACAGGTCATGAATGGACTGTAAATGACGAAAGAGGACTTTTCAAAACAAGCGACGGGGGAAAAACATGGGATAAGGTCCTTTATGTTGACCAGAATACCGGCGTGAACGATGTTGTCCTTGATCCAAGGGATCCTGATGTAATTTATTGCACAACATGGGAAAGGACAAGGCTGAAGTGGAATGATCCAAGAACTTATGAGACTTCTCAGGGCAGCGGTATCTGGAAATCGACAGATGGCGGCAGGAAATGGCAGAAGATAAACTCAGGCATCCCTGATGCAAATAAAAGAGGACGGATCGGAATAGATATCTCAATCTCAAACCCTGATGTCCTCTACGCGTATGTCGACAATTACGAAACAGCATACAAGGCAAATCCGGGTGAAACTGATGCCTACGGACGTCCCCGTGCAGATGTTATAAAAGGAGCAACCATCTTCAGAACAAACGACGCAGGTGCCACATGGAAACAGGTAAGCGGGCTTGCGCCCGACCAGAAAACCTTCATGGAGAGACTTTCGGCTACATACGGATGGGTATTCGGACAGATTAGGGTCGACCCAACTGATGAGAACACTGTCTATACGATGGGTCTGATGCTTAATCAGTCTACAGACGGAGGAAAGACATTCCATACACTCTATGGTCCGCATGCCGATCATCATGGATTATGGATCGATCCTGCCAATCCAAATTACCTTCTGAATGTTCAGGATGGAGGACTGACGATCTCGTATGATAAAGGCAAGACATGGAAATATCCGATCGATGTTCTTCCTCTCGCCCAATTTTACAATGTTAGCTACGATTTGAGCAAACCATTCAGGGTGTTCGGCTCTATCCAGGATCATCACAGTTTCTATGCCTCAATAGATATCTCGAATGGCCGCGATAAGGTAAGGCCGCAGGAGTTCAGGCATATACTAGGGGCAGAGGGAAGTACTCACGCTGTCAATACTGACGACAACAATACAATCTATGCCAGTACATTCTATGGCGCACTTGCAAGGGCTGAAATAGATAAGTATCCTGAAGGAGTAAAAGATCTTCTGCCTAATCCGCTCCCGGGTGAGATTCCGCTGCGGGGTGAATGGGTTGCCCCTACACTGATCTCTACGCATAACCCCGATATCATTTATCATGGTATGCAGTATGTAATGATGTCTAGGGATAAGGGCAATACGTGGGAAGCTATAAGCGGAGATCTTTCGTATAATGATCCAAAGAAAAGGGGTGATATAAACTACCAGACAATTTCAGTACTTGATGAATCACCTTTAAGGTTTGGCCTGTTGTACGCAGGGACAGATGATGGCCGGATATGGAGGACAAAAGACGGAGGGAAGAGCTGGAGCGAAATAAGAAACGGAGCGGTTCCGCAGAAATTTGTATCAAGAATAGCCGCTTCAAAATTTGATATCGGGACAGTGTATATGACGCAGACCGGAAGAAGGGATGATGATTTTCAGGTATACATCTGGAAATCAACGAACTTTGGTGATACTTGGCAGGATATATCAGGCAATATTCCTGTCGGACCGGTAAATGTGATAAGGGAAGATCCCGTTAATCAGAATATTCTATATGCCGGGACCGATGGGGGAGTTTTCGTTTCAAAGGATGGCGGGAAAAGATGGGATGTACTTGGCACTCTTCCTTTCTCATATGTCCATGACCTGGCAATTCATCCCCGCGATAATATGATAATAATTGCAACTCACGGACGCGGGTTGTGGGTAATGGATGCCAATCCGATAAATGAAAAGGATAAAAGGCGCAACCATTATTATGACGATAACGAAGAACAGTAACAATAATTTTGTTTTTTAGCTGCAGCAGTTAAATCTGCCCTTTAGAAAACATGGAGGAAGTATAGCCTCCTTTACAAATTCAGGATTGTAAACCACTTCGCATTCGTCGGGGTTACAGCACGTTACACAGCTACGCCTCATTACCCTGAAAGATGTAAGTTTTACATCTGTTGAAATGAAACCGTTTTTTACGGGCTCTGTTTTCATTAGGCCTGTGCTCAGGTATTTCTTATTGTCATCGGAGAATACTGTAACTACAGTTGCATCCGGTCCGAGTTCCTCGAGCTTCTTGATTGCTCCAAGAAAATTTGCACCCGAAGAAATTCCTACTCCTATTCCAAGCCCGGCAGCAAGTTTCTGGGCCATAATAATAGAGTCTCCGTCATCAACGGCGACAACTTCATTAAGTGAATCCAGTTTTACTATTGATGGAACAAACTCACCGGAAATACCCTGGATCCTGTGTGGTCCGACCTTATAGCCGGTCGACATTGTTGGTGAATTTGAAGGTTCAAGCGGATAAAGCTTAATCGAGGGATTCATTTCCCTGAGAAACTTGCCGGTTCCCATTATTGTTCCTCCTGTTCCGACTCCTGCAATAAATGCATCCGGAGTCTTGCCATAGAACCTTAGCTGCCACCATATTTCCGGTCCGGTTGTATTATAATGAGCTGAAATATTGTCTTCATTTTCAAACTGTCCTGCCAGGAATGAATGAGTATCTGAGGCTGCCATCTCCTCTGATCTCTTAATGCTGCCAGGATATCCGCCCTCCTCCCTGCTTATTAGAACTATATCCGCTCCAAGGCTTCTTATAAGGTCCTTTCTCTCATTACTTATCCATTCCGGCATAAAAATAGTAACAGGATGGCCAAGAGCCCTGCCGACGGCAGAAATGGCAATTCCTGAATTTCCTCCGGTAGCTTCAATGATCCTGTCTCCCGGCTTAAGCTTTCCTCTCCTGTACGCTTCCCTTATAATATGAATAGCCATTCTGTCCTTGATACTGCCTGACAGATTTAGATATTCCGCTTTGGAATAGATCCTGTACGGCTTGCCCTTCCAGGTGAATTCTATCTCAAGCATTGGCGTATTGCCTATCAGGTTTGATAAGCTCCGGATGCGGCTGCCGGTCCCGTTGCCTGTAGAAATATTTTCTGCCATAAGCTGACTTTGATTGCTTAACAAGGGCCAAAGATGACAAAATTATAATTCAATAAAAATGACAAAACCCAACTGTAAGTCAATAGCCAAAGAAAACTACACATAGAAACCACAGAGCGAAAATGAGTAAATCCTCTGTGTAAGTTTTTCTACGTTTATCTTCTTACTTTAGTCTTTTACCTTGTATCCTGCCTTGAAAATTTCCAATAAGCTGGTAATAGAACCCTATTCCCTTTTTGAAATCCCAAACATTTGTCCTTTCATTAGGTCCGTGTATCCTGGCCATATCCTCAGATGTCACGAAAATAGGTGCAAACCTGTATATATTTTTTGTTACAATTGAAAAATGCCTGGAATCAGACGATCCAATCATAAGAGTTGGAGAAACAACAGCATCGGGAAAGATCTGCCGGATGGTTGCCGAAATAAAACTGAATCCGTCAGAATCGGAAGATGAGACCGGTGTAGGCTCGCTAAGGGTTTCTTCATCTGGTTCAAGGTTTACTCTTTCATCTCCGATAACCTTTTTAACATAAGCAATTACGCCTGAAGCAGTTTCACCTGGCAATATCCTGAAATTGATATCTGCTTCAGCCCTGGTCGGAATCACGTTATCCTTTATTCCTGCATTTATAATCGTGGCCGCCATCGTTGTCCGTACAAGAGCATTGCCTGAAGCACTTCCTGTATATATATTCAGAAGTATGCCTTTGAATAGCCATTTGTTTGCAAAAATCGCCCTTGCGTAAAAGGGCATTTCAGGGCCGATATATTTTATAAAATCATCTACAGGTTCTGACAAAACCGGTCTCATCGGATTATGTAAAAGATCGTTCAATGCTTTGGTAAGGACAGTAACTGCAGATTCCTTTTCCGGAGTTGAAGAATGCCCGCCAGGCATATTTACTGTCAGTTTCAGGGTAAGATAGCCCTTTTCGGAGGTACCTATGAGTGCAACGGGTTTCTTCATCATAGGTATCATTCCGGATGTTACAGCCATTCCTTCATCAAGAACAAACTCAGGACTGATCCTCCTTTCCCTGAAGGCTTCTGAGATTGTGGCGGCTCCCTTTTCTCCGGAAAGTTCTTCATCATGACCAAATGAAAGATACAGTGTCCTTTCAGGTATAAATCCCTCTTTAATAAGCTTTTCCACAGCCTCAAGTATTGAGATCATTGACACTTTATCATCAAGAGTACCTCTTCCCCAGATATATGTTCCGTCGAAGTAGCCTGAGAAAGGTTTTCTCTCCCACGATGAGGTATCTCCTTCCGGCACCACATCGTAGTGCGCCATTAAGACCATTGGCTTTAATGAACTATCAGCCCCTTTCCAGGTAAAGAGCATGCTGAAATTATTAAAAAGCTCGAGGTTAAGCTTTCCATTTACAAGCGGGTATGTTTTCCGGATAAAATCCATATAGCGTGTAAAGGCCGAGCTGTCAACAGGGGAGTTGCTGGAATAGGAGATCGTCCGAAACGAAACAGCTTCTGAAAGGTGCGCAATCACCTCATCTCCTACGGGAACATTTACGCCGCTCGTTTGCAGCTGCAACGACCTGAACAAAAAAGTCTTAACAAGAATAATAATTATCAGCATGGCCAGTAGCCACAGGAAGAACTGGAAGATTTTTTTCATTTCAGGAGCATTATGTGACAAACTGAACGATCAGTCACATAAATATAAGAGTTTTTCCCTTTGTTCTGTAACATCCCCTACAACAGATGTGTAAAGGTATCCGCTGTTTCTGAGTTCATCTGTTATTAATCCGGCAAGCCCTGCCGGTGCTGATATCAGAAGCCCTCCTGAGGTCTGTGCATCAAACGCTATCATTTTATTGTTGTAGCTCAGATCCTGTGACAAATTCAGATCCTTTCCGGCATATTCCAGATTTGTGAAGCAGGCGCCCGGGATGCAACCCTCCTCAACGAGTGAAAAGGTATCTCCGATAAGCGGTACCGCTTTCATCTTTATAGTAATTGAAACCGAGCTTGCCCTTGCCATTTTCAATGAATGGCCCGCAAGACCAAAGCCTGTAATATCAGTTCCGCCCTTTATATTATATTTTCTCATTACAGCTGCGCCCGAATCATTTAGCTGCTTCATCAGCCTCTTTGCCTCCTCCAGATCCCCGGCTGAAGCCATCCCAAGCCGATGACCCGCCAGTATTACACCGGTCCCGACAGGCTTTGTGAGTATAAGCTTATCTCCTGCCTTTGCACCTGCATTCGTAACCAGCTCGGCGGGATGGACAAAGCCGGTTACTGCAAGTCCATATTTTGGGACAGCGTCATCGATTGTATGACCGCCTATGATCTTGACACCGGCATCAGCTGCCTTGTCAAAACCACCCTTCAATATCTCTCCGTATGCGTCCATTGGCAGCTTACCTGCAGGGAACATCATTATGTTAAGAGCGAGCACGGGCTTCCCACCCATAGCGTAGACATCGCTTATTGAATTTGCTGCAGCTATCTGTCCGAATTCATATGGGTCACTCACCACTGGAGGAAAAAAATCGGTAGTCAGAACCAGGGCGAGGTCATCGTTAATACGATAGACCCCGGCATCATCGTGAGTATCAATATTTACCAGGATATCCGGATCAACAGGGACGGGCAGGTGGCTTAACACCTCTTCGAGCTGTGCTGGAGGAATCTTTGACGAACATCCGCCCTGATCGCTGAATTGCAGAAGATCTGTTTTCACCCTTTACTATATTTTTGATTTATGGCCTTATGACATTTCCTGCGACAGAAAGCTTCTGTAGAATAAAATACATGTCAGCTATTTTTCCGGTGCCAATTGAACCACCAAGCTTGTAGTGATCAACACAGGTGCCACAGGAGATAATCTCCACTCCCTTTCTTTCGATCTCTTTCAGTAAATCGATTATCTCCGAATCCTGTACAACAAGCTTTACTCCCGAATTATAGAAGGCCACAATGGATGGGAGTTCATCAAGAACACTCAATGCGACAAAGAATGATTTTATAAGCCTCTTACCCAGTATATCATCGCCCGATCCCATAAATTCTGATGATACCGCAACAGCGTAGCTGCTGTTAACCGGGCCGTTCATGACTGGTTCACAATATTGCTCAGCAGGTGTCAGTGTAACATTTCCACTTTCATTTATAACCTTAAAAGTCCATACACCATTCTCCTCCGTAACAGAATACTTAATCATGTTATCCGACAAAAAGCGGGAGATATTATTGAAAGAAGTCCTGCCGTCAGTGAGTACAGTGAATGTTTCGCCTGAGGGGGTCTCTTTCAGCGCCTTCTTAGTTTCTATGATCGGCCTGGGGCATTTTTCTCCCCTTGTATCTACAACCTTCATGACCTGTCAAATTAATAGAGGCAAATGTACGAAAGAATTGTAAATCTTTAAAAGCTGAAATGTTGAAGAGCTGAATTAAGAACTTCACAAGTGACACTGGTAAGTTACAGGGGTCCACAGAGGAAGAACTCTTTTTATAGATAAACCTCTGTGTAACTCTGTGTGAACTCTGTGGCTCTCTCTGTAAGTTCTTCTTTATCTCTGATACATCAATTTATTAGTTAAATTTGCAGGTCGCAAATTAAACCACACAATGAAAAAAATATTCACCACGATCCTCTTTATTGCTGTAATCATATCAGTAATGCCTCTCTGCGCCCAGAAGCCTGTTGACAGAAGGACAGTAGCCGGTACCTGGCTCGGAAACCTGGAAACCAGCGGAGTAACACTGAGGATAGTATTTAAGATAAAGCTTGTTGAAAAGGACAGCCTTACAGCCAGCATGGACAGCCCTGACCAGGGAGCCAGCAATATTCCGCTTGGCAGGGTTTATGCAAGGAATGACAGCCTGATCATTCTTGCGCCGTATCTGATGGGAAACTATAAGGGAATCATAAGAAGTGATTCACTTATTGAAGGAACATGGACCCAGAAAGGGAGGAAATACCCGATGGATATAATCAAAATAAGCAAGCCTCTTCTGACTGTCAGACCGCAGGAACCCAAGCCTCCTTTCCCATACATCTCCGAGGATCTGACATTCGTTAACAGGAAATTCAATATAACGCTCGCAGGAACTCTTACAATTCCTGAAGGAAAAGGTCCTTTCCCTGCTGTGATCCTCATCACAGGATCCGGTCCGCAGAACAGGGATGAAGAAATTATGGGTCATAAGCCTTTTCTTGTTATTGCCGACTGGCTCTCAAGAAACGGAATTGCTGTTCTGAGGTACGACGACAGGGGCGTGGCAAAATCGCAGGGCAGCTACGCTTCATCTACAACAGCAGATCTGGCAACCGACGCAGAGGCTGCTTATCTTTTCCTGAAGGATAATCCAAAAATTGATCCGAAAGCTATTGGCCTTGCAGGTCACAGCGAAGGTGGCTTAATCGCTCCTATGGTTGCGTCAGCAAATCAGGGAATTGCATTTATTATTTCCCTGGCAGGACCAGGAGTCAACGGCGAACAGATAATTCTCAGACAGTCGGCCGATATTGCCAGGATATCGGGAATAAGTGAGGATAAGATCAGGGAAACGAATGATATAAACAGGCAGCTTTACGAGGTGATTAAAAGCGAGAAGGATGATTATAAGGCTCAGGCGAAGGTGCTTGAAACATACAAGAAGATATTGACAGAAAAGAATCTCTCGCCTGAAAAGGTTGAAGAGGGATTAAGTAACCTTCAGGCTTCATTCGGGGCGAAGGTCTATCCGTGGTTCAGATATTTTATTTCAACAGATCCGGCAGAATACTGGAAAAAGGTTAAATGCCCGGTATTGGCTCTGAATGGTGATAAGGATCTTCAGGTTGCAGCTGATATTAACCTTCCTGCAATTGAGAAGGCACTCAGGTCTGCGGGAAACAATAACGTCAAAACAATGTTGCTTCCCGGATTGAATCATCTTTTCCAGCACTGCACAACCGGATTGCCGGCTGAATACAATAAGATCGATGAGACATTCTCACCGGAAGCGCTTAAGATAATCTCCGACTGGATAGTCGGTTTAAAGTTATCTCAGTAATTTTTTTCAGAACAGCATTACCCCTTGAGACTATGCCTGCGGAACCCTCCTCCATAAGTGCTCTTATAGAAACTGCAAGTTCATTTGCAAGCTGAGGATAAATAACTGAAAGTCTGTATAGTATCTCCATGGAATAAGCTTTTATAGCTATCGCGGAAGTAGGTGAATTAAGCTCAGAGAAGGAATAATTCGCCAGTGATCCGTGATGTTGCTCTGAAAGCTGGCTGACATCGCTCAGGGAGAGTATCCTTAGGAATGACCTTTCAACGCTCTCATTTTCTATTTCCGGTAAAGCATCAACGATCTGCGGCAGATGCGGATATATTATCTCCGGAAATTTGTCACAGACTTTTGTCAGTATCCATGATGCCCTGAAAGATAGTTTTTTGTCGTCTGACCAGGAATACTCCAGCAGCTTCCTGAAAATTGCAGGATTTTCAAGAGCTGAATCGCAAAACCATTCGACCTCTTTCATGCTCGACATATTTGTAATGATCTGCCTCAGTCCGTCATCATCAACTGAAGTGGTCTCCGAAGAATTTTCATCATCAGTTTTTTCTGATGAACCTGTTGACTGCACGTACTTTCTTGCGACAATTATGTCTGCTCCACAAAGATCTATCTCCTGAAGATCCTTGCAGTCTACCCACCTGAAAAATATATGTTCCGTGAGTACGGGCATCTCCTCAAGAGTATCGCAGACGAAGGGGATAAGCCTTATCTGCTTCAGACCGTAATCATACTCCACGTCGCCAAGCCTGGAGCAAATAATAATTCCCATCCCAAGCTCCTCCGAGATCTCCCGTACGATACATTCTTCATGACTCTCACCGCTGTTTGTTTTGCCACCAGGGAATTCCCATTTTAAAGGATGGTCGGATTTCATTCCTCTCTGTACAACGAGTACCTCATTCTCGTCATTTCTTATTATTGCACATGTAACATCTACCATCTGAGGCTACCTTATAAGTTCATCATATTGCGGAATGATCTCAAGATCTTCGCGGCTATTCTCAACGAAATTCATCCTGCAGGCGAAATTCTGAATTCCGTTTGTAACTATCAGATAGGGTACCCTGAATTGCATATTATATACCACGATCTGGTCAAAAACCTTACCGTTGAGCTTTGTTTCCGGCTCCTTGCATTCGATTATCATCAGTGGCTTACCGCTCCGGTCATGAATAAGTATATCAAGCCTTTTCTTCATTTTATTCATGGTGAACGGAACCTCAACCCCTATCAACCCTGCCGGATACTTACCATAAACAACAAGGTAGTTAATAAAATGCTGCCTTACCCACTCCTCCGGGGTAAGCCTGACATACTTCCGCCTTATGGGATCGAAGATAGTCTGCGATCCTGCATCCCCGGCCAGCTTAAATGAATATTGCGGCAACGTTAACTCTTTCAACTTATTTTGTATTTTTGAGCCATGTATTATTACAAGCTCTCTATCTGCTTTTAGCAAAGATATTGAGATAATTCCTTATTAAAGAAATTATGAAAACCAAAGAAGAGATAGTCAACGACTGGTTACCAAGATATACCGGTAAGCCACTTGACACTTTCGGCAAATATTTCCTCCTTACGAACTTCAATAATTATGTAGAGCTTTTTGCAAAATGGCATAATGTAGAGGTTGACGGGAAGGACAAGAACTGGCCAAGTGCAACGGCCGAAGGAGTTACTATCATCAACTTTGGTATGGGAAGCCCTAATGCAGCAACGATCATGGATCTCCTGAGCGCTGCCCAGCCAAATGCAGTTATCTTTCTCGGGAAGTGCGGCGGATTGAAAAAGAAGAACAAGCTTGGCGATCTGATAGTTCCTATTGCTGCCATCCGAAGCGATGGTACTTCAAATGATTATCTGCCTATAGAGGTACCTGCTCTGCCTGCCCTTAAAATACAGATATCACTTTCCGAAACGGTTACAAATTATAAAAGAAATTACTGGACAGGCACTGTTTATACTACAAACAGAAGGGTGTGGGAATATGATGCAAGGTTTAAAAAATATCTTGTAAAGACCAGGGCAATGGCAATAGATATGGAAACAGCCACGATCTTTACCGTCGGATTTACAAACGGGATACCAACGGGTGCCCTGATGCTCGTATCGGACCAGCCTATGATATCGGCTGGAATAAAGACAGCAAAATCAGATCTGAAAGTGACAAATGAATATGTTGAGATGCATCTGAAGATCGGCATTGACGCGATAAAGGCAATAAAGAAAAAAGGTCTCTCAGTTAAACATCTCAGGTTCTGATAATGGCTGCCACTTTCGAGGAGATAATGTCTGACCTGAGGAACAGGATTTACAAGCCTGTCTATTTCCTTGCCGGAGAGGAGCCTTATTATATTGACCTCATAACAGAATATATTGAGGAAAAGGTATTACCTGAGGAAGAGAAGGCTTTTAACCAGATGATACTCTATGGTGAAGATACTAGTGTTGCTGCATTAAGCGAGACCTCCAGGCGCTTCCCAATGATGTCGAACCATCAGGTTATAATTGTAAAGGAAGCCCAGTCTCTCAAAAAGATTGAAGATCTGTCATGGTATGTCGAAAAACCCCTTGCATCAACAATACTTGTCATTAATTACAAGTATAAGACTCTCGATAAGAGGACAAAACTTTTCAAGCTCATAGATTCAAATGCGGTCTATTTTGAATCGAACAGGCTGAGGGACTACCAGGTACCGGGATGGATTGACAGGTATCTGATGGCTAAGGGAGTGAAGAGTGACCCAAATGCAAGTGCAATGCTGACTGAATATCTCGGGACCGACCTGCACAAGATAGTAAATGAGCTCACAAAGCTTCTGATAACACTTCCTGCGGGTAAGCCGGTAATTACTACTGATCTGATTGAGAAGAATATAGGTATAAGCAAGGATTATAATAACTTTGAACTTCAGAAGGCTATAGGAGAAAAGAATATTTACAGGTCGAACCTTATTGTGAAGTATTTTGCAGACAATCCGAAAGATAATCCCATAAATCTGACAATAGCCTCCCTGTTCAGCTTTTTCAGCAAGCTTCTCACTTACCATTATCTTACTGACAAATCGAAGAACAACGTGGCATCGGTACTGAAAGTCAATCCATACTTCGTTAAGGATTATGAGTCGGCTGCGGTAAAATACGATGCAAGGAGAACAGTGAATATTATTGGACTGCTGAGGACATACGACATGAAATCAAAAGGTTATGGTGACCTTAGCAGTCCCCCAGGCGACCTCCTCAAAGAACTTATTTACAAAATTCTGCATGCTTAATTTTAAGAAAAGAGCAATATTTCTCGACAGGGACGGTGTAATTAACAGGAAGGGCTCTTCCTACTACATATTCAGGGAGGAAGAGTTTATTTTTAACAAGGGGGTTACGGAGGCTCTGAGTTATTTTGCCTCGAAGGGTTACCTGCTTATTGTAATTACGAACCAGGGTGGCATAGCAAAGGGCGTCTACAATACGGCTCAGGTCGAAAAGCTGCATGCCTACATGATGGAAAAGCTGAGCGAGGCAAATATTAAACTGACAGATATTTTTTATTGTCCCCATCATCCTGATGTCTCTGATTGCAGGTGCCGGAAGCCGGGCTCTCTTCTTTTCGAGAAAGCAATTAAGAAATACCGGGTCGATGCCAGGAATTCCTATATGATAGGTGACTCTGATGTTGATATTGTGGCAGCAAAGAAAGTTGGGATAACAGGAATTAAGCTGACGACCAATGGTAATATTATGACGGAAGTTATTTCGGCAGGTAAGATTTGAAAATCAGGAACAGATTATTAATTCATCTCAGGCGATTCCGGGAAATCTGCCCAGATCCTGTATTTGCTATTAAGTCCCTTTAGTATCTTCTTCCATGTATCCTGTCCCCTGCTGGACATTACAGCATCTGTCCTTATCCTGGCAATTACCCATGAATTTTCTTTCAGTTCCCGTTCAAGCTGTCCGGCCGACCATCCTGAATAGCCCAGGAAAAACCTTATCTGGGATTCATTGATACGCTTGAAAGCGATCAGCTTTCGTATTGTGTCTATATCGCCGCCCCACCATATATTACCCTGTATGTTGACGCTCCCCTCAATCTCTTCACCGAGCGTATGCAGGTAGTGAAGGGTGTCGGGGGCAACAGGACCTCCCATATTCAGGGTTTCGTTCCAGTTCTCAAAGCCTGTGATTGCATCGCATACTCTCATCTCAAGCTTTTTATTCAGGATGAAACCCACAGAGCCTTCGTCTGTGTGATCTGTAAGAAACACTATGCTCCTGTTGAAGAAAGTATCGGGCAAAAAAGGTTCTGAGATAAGCACCTTTCCCTTCTCAGGTATCCTATCCTCAGGCAATATTGTAAAAAGGTCAAGCTCTGATTCCATCCCTGTCATTTTACAATTACAAGTTAAGAAATTTTTACACCTGCATTGTTTACTAATAACACAAAAATCGAAAGTATGTTATTCCGAAATAAAAATTAATTCTACTTTTTTATTGATATTTCAAGGTTGCTTTCACTTACGCTGAAAATGATGGTCTTATGCTCTTTATCTTTCATCGAGAATGAAAAGTTCCCATCCATCCTGAAGTCTGAGTATTTCGGCATAGCACTAAGGATCCCCGCAACTTCAGTATAATGTTTTATAGCCTCACTGCTATCGGGGTATTTCAGGATTATTTTTGTCGTATCGCCTTTATCAAATGCTATTCCCTCATTAACAAAGAAAATATTAAGCGGGCTGAAGTAATATATTTCTGAAAGGGCCAGCGGGCCTCTGAAGATCCTGACATTTTTTGCACTGTTTTCAGAGAGGCTCATTATAGAAGGAAGAAGGCCTCGGGACCTGATCTTTGAATCGATGAATGCAGCAATCTGGCTGAATCCCTCTGATACAGAATCATTTTTCACATCCGAGAACATCCTGATAAAATAAAATTGCTTCCAGAACCCGAATTCACCCGGCTTCTCATAACATGAATTTCCATATTTGCTGAAGACCTTTTCATTCCTGCTGTGTCTGAGAAAAAGCCCGTAAGATCCGAATGAATTATCCATTGTATAAACCTGGACATTTATTGCCCTGAACCGGAAGTTATAATATTTTCTTGCTACTGCATAATTGAGCCCGTATTCCATTATCAGACCGGTCTCAGCGCCCGCGATCCTTTCAAGCGACTCGCTCCTGAACACCTCTGTCTCTCCCGCCGGACGCCAGCCTGGCAGGTCGTTAACGTCCGGGAGAAAAGCACCCTTACCGGTCTGCGACAAGAGCCTGCCGGAAATAAGCAGAAGAAAAATAAAAATGGAGTACTTATTCATCAAGATACTTTTAATTACATTTATGATTCCGGGTTTTACTTTACTAAAGTAATAAACTGTACGGTTTATGAACTGAGGGTCAGGTGAAATTTTTCAGATTATTATCTGTTATTATTTCAAGTTGATAACTTAAACGATTTTTATCGTAATATCTGTTACCTGATTCAGCGAAAATCTAAATTTTATCATATTTTTGCCTGATTTTATTAATTATATGCAGAAAAGTAATTTACAGATCGTAGGGAACAAGGCTGTGTTGAATATTCGGGAAAGAATGTGTGAAACAGCCGAAGAGTTGCTCGAAAGCAACAAATTCAGAATTGTTATTGAACATTGTCTCAGGCAACTTGAAAAAAACAACTCTCCATTCCTGGGAATTTTTGAAAACAATAAAGTTACCGGCGAAGGTGTAACGAACCTTATAAAAACGCTTCTCCACCTTGAGAAATACGAAAGGAAAGTGATACCACATATCTACAGCGAGTCAGCCATGTATCTCCAGAACCATCAGTTGCTCAACGGTTTTGTCGAGTACCTTTATGATTACTGGCGTCATTTCGACAGGTTCATTATAAACCATTCGGAGGGTGACAGGCTCGATAAGAGACCATACAGGACTTTTAATGAGACCATCGAACAGCTGACTCATCTCGTCAGGACCGTTTACAGGCATATTCAGGAAAATATAACCGGGACGCATCCTATGGTTTACAGGCAGGTTCCAGCCGGGGCTGAAATGGCTGTTATATCTCTTCCGAAGAATATTCCCTACAAGGGCGACACATATACAAGACTCAACGCTGTTCCGGTAGTAAGACAGATGCTTATTTATCCTCCGCTGGTGATACAGCAGCCGATGAATAAAAGAACAGGCCACTTCAGGAAGATCTCAAAGAACCCGCTTAACCTGTTTGAGATCAATTCTGAGGATTATCTATGCTATCCGGCAAGGGTTGGAAGGCTTATTATACTTGTCTATTTTCATATTACCTTCTTCGAGCTGGGCTTTTCCATGTGTAATCTGTTCGACCTTGCAAGCGATGAAGAGCTGACAAAAAAGCCTGATGCGGTTCTTGTCTACGGCGTACCGGGGAACATACTCGACGATCTTGCCGATTCAGCAACTGTTTTTTATGAGGATAAGGAGAATGACATATTCACGGGTGCTATTCCTGCCAGACCCGAATTCGGCTATTTCGGATACCTCAAGAAGATGGTCCTCACTCTTCATAACTCAATAACAATCAGGAATGAGAAGATGCCATTTCATGGGGCTATGGTAAAGATACTTCTGCAGGGCGACAAGGAGGCGACAGTTCTTATGATGGGCGACACGGGTGCCGGCAAATCGGAAACTCTCGAAGCTTTCAGGGTACTCGGTGAAAAATACATAAGGCAGCTTACAATCATTGCCGACGATATGGGGTCTATCGAAATTGACAGTGAAGGCAATGCTATTGGCTTCGGGACTGAGATCGGAGCTTTTGTACGTCTCGACGATCTTCAGCCGGGTTACGCCTATGGGCACCTCGACAGGTCAATAATAATGAACCCAAGCCAGGTTAATGCAAGGATTGTTTTCCCGGTAACAAGCTTTGAAACAGTAGTAAAAGGCCATAAGATCGACTATATTCTATATGCCAATAACTATGAACCCGACGGGAACGGGCATCCGGTCATCGAAAGGTTCAATTCAGCAGCCGAAGCGATTAAAGTCTTCAGGGAGGGTGCAGTTATGAGCAAGGGCACGACTACCTCAAGCGGGCTTGTGAATTCCTATTTTGCCAATATATTCGGCCCCCCTGAATATGAAGCTGTTCATGATGAGATTGCAGAGCGCTTCTTTAAGGCATTCTTTAAAAAGAATATTTTCGTCGGACAGATGCGTACAAAGCTGGGATTACCCGGCTTCGAATCATCTGGACCAAAAGAGGCAGCAACTGAATTATTGAAGATAATCGGTGTAGCTAAATAGTCATTCCCTTTGGTATTCTGTGTTTCCGCTGTGTAACCCTGTGTAAGTTCTTAGTTTCACAGAGAGGCACTGAGAAAGAGAATCGCAGTGCGAAAAGTCAATACTTAGCCGGAACAGCCTCCTTCATCATTGCATAAACAGTATCGAAGATATCCTCTGAACTAGGTTTGGAGAAATAGTCTCCGTCTGTGGTATATGCAGGCCTGTGCTCCTTGCCTGAAAGTGTCCTGGCCGGGCTGTCGAGATAAAACCAACCACCCTGCTTCTCAAGTACCTCCTGCATCATATAGGCAGTTGTTCCGCCGGGGACATCCTCATCGAGGAATAAAATCCTGTTTGTTTTCTTAAGCGATTCAAGAATGATCTTATCCTTATCAAACGGAAGTAGTGTCTGAACATCTATCAGTTCCACCGATATATCATGAAGAGCCAGTTGGGCAACAGCCTCCTGTGCTATCCTTACTGTCGATCCGTAGGTAACAAGGGTAAGGTCGCTGCCTTTTGTAAGTATCTCAGGAACCCCCAGGGGCAGGCAATATTCACCAATATTATCGGGAAGACGCTCCTTGAGCCTGTATCCGTTAAGCGGTTCGATAACAATTGCAGGGTCCATACTGCGCAGAATTGTATTATGGAATCCTGCCGCCCTGCTCATATCCCTGGGCACACAGACATATACTCCCCTTACTGAGCTTACAAGCATTCCCAGGGGCGATCCGGAATGCCAGATCCCCTCCAGCCTGTGTCCGCGCGTTGTGATCAGAACCGGGGCCATCATCTGGCCTGCTGTCCGGTAATATGTTGTTGCGAGATCGTCACTTATCAACTGTAGTGCATACATGAGGTAATCGAGATACTGTATCTCAGCCACAGGCTTCATTCCCCTGAGTGCCAGCCCTATACCCTGACCAAGTATTGTAGCTTCCCTGATGCCGGTATCGGTTATCCTTATTTCACCATATTTCTTCTGGAGCCCTTCATAAGACTGGTTTACGCCCCCTATTTTCCCTGCATCCTCACCGAAAATGACCATAAGAGGATATTTTTCAAAATTCTTGTCCCAGTTGTCGCGCAGCACCTGACGGCCCGGAACTTCAGGTGAAGATTCGGAAAAGACAGGAGCGACGGGTTTTACCTTCATCGCTGAGGTTGGAGTATCATTATAAAGAAATGTGTCAAAGCTTTTTGAAGCCTCTTCAAAATTCCTCTTTAGCCAGCCCTGAAGATCCTCCTTAAGTGAATCAGACTTCAGGCAATCGCCACACACATTTCTCAGAATCTTCCTTGCAGCCATAAAATTATCCTTGCGTATAGGTGCAAGGACCTGCTTGAGGTGCTCTGTTGTTTTATCCACAGCTTCTTCCTTTACATTCTCAACACAGCGGCATCCCCTTCCCTCAATCAGCTTAACGAGGGCATCACGCTCATTTTTAATTGGATTATAGTACATCTCATAGGCCGTAGTCCGTGCCTCTTTAGTCTCTTCCTCCACTTCACTGATTATTTTATCAAGTTCTGAATCAGTTGCAATGCCTGATCCAACAAGCCATTCCCGCATCTTTTTCAGCGGATCAAAATCCTCTTCCCACTTCAGCCTCTCCTCGCTTTTGTATCGCTCATGCGACCCTGACGTTGAATGTCCCTGTGGCTGGGAAACCTCCTCAATATGGAACATTACCGGAATATGCTTTTCCCGGCAAAGTGCAATTCCATCTTTGTATAAACTAACAAGTCCGGGATAATCCCATCCTTTTGCCTTTAATATTGTAATTCCGGGCTTATCCTTCCCGGTCTCGAATCCTTTCATGACCTCTGAGATGCTGCCCTTCGTAGTTTGATATTTTTTTGGTACGGAGATTCCATATCCATTATCATAAACCGTGATTGCCAACGGAACCTGGAGAACCCCGGCAGCATTCATTGTCTCCCAGAAGTGTCCTTCCGTAGTGGAGGCATCTCCTATTGATCCGAATGCGACTTCATTGCCCATGTCTGACAGGGTCGTATATTTATGCAGCTCCTTATTCTGTCTGAAAAGCTTTGATGCAAATGCGAGTCCGAGAAGCCTTGGCATCTGGCCCGCTGTTGGAGAGATATCTGCCGATGAGTTTTTCTGTTTCGTCAGGTTCCTGAATGTTCCGTCAGCATTGACATTAGGAAGACAGAAATGGTTATTGAAGACCCTGCCTCCGCTTCCGGACGGTGCAAGTTCCCTGTTATTATTCCCATATAACTGATGAAAGAATTCAATAGCACTATAATGGCCAATAGCCATCATCCATGTCTGGTCGCGGTAATAGCCCGATCTCCAGTCGCCATCGCGGAACTGTTTCGCTAGTGCTATCTGGATTATCTCCTTGCCATCGCCGAATATGCCGAACTTAGCCTTGCCGGAAAGAACCTCGCGTCTTCCGATATAACTTAACTGTCTGCTGAGATTTGCAAGCCTGAAATCGGAAAGGACCTCTTCCTTATTGAAATTACCATTGACCGTTTCTTTTTCTTTTTTCATTATCAGTTGATTTGAAAGTGCGAATTTTGTTTGTCCAAAGAATAAACAAAAAAGTCAGATGGTTGTTTATTTTCAGAAATAATAAAATGTGAAAACCCCTGTATATATTAGGGTTATCAGGCAAAGTTACACATTTAAACTTATTGATCAGGGCTTGTCGGAAGGAGCTTCTTCCACAATATAACTTTTAAGATCTTCGGATATCCACGTAAGAAAATTCCCCTTATCGTCGGAGTATACAATATAACCCATAATATCTCCCCTGTTCTCAATAAGTGAAATTGATTTTTCAAGTCCCATTACCATGCAGGCAGTTGCGAAACCGTCGGCGGTTGCACAGTCGTTCGCAATTATTGAAGCGCTGAGCACTCTGTTTTTTGCAGGGTATCCTGTTTTCGGATTTATCTCGTGTGAGTATTTGATTCCGTCCTCAATGTAAAACTTCCTGTAATTGCCGGATGTTGCAAGGGCCCTGTTGCTCAGTAAAATTATTGCCTGAAGATCTTCGCCCGGCGACATATTATTATCAACCGGTTTATCAATGCCGATCCTCCAGAGCTCTTTTCCCTTCCTTCCACGGGCCCTTACCTCTCCTCCTACCTCAACAAGGTAATTCCTTATCTTAAGCTTATCGAAGTACCTGCATACCACATCAACTGTAAATCCCTGGGCAATTGCATTCATATCCAGTTTCATACCCTGACGTGATTTAATGATCCTGTTATTTTTCAGATCAATTTTCCTGTATCCGACAAGGTCAAGAAGGCTGTCCAGCTTTGATCGGTCAAAGGTCTTGTGCCTGTCGGGACCAAAGCCCCAGGCTTTTACAAGCGGCATTACAGTAATGTCGAAAGCCCCTTCAGTTTCAGCTGAGATCTGCTGCGACCTGATGAATACTTCATTGAATAATGTATCAGTTGTCACAGATTCATTCCTGTTGATCCTTGAAATTAATGATGAATCGTTATAGACAGAAAGTGAATTATCTATGTCGCTGAATATCTTTGCGATCCCGATCCTGATTGTTTCATCATCGTACCCTGGCCTCGAACTGTACTTTATGTTATATGTCGATCCCTGTGCAAAGCCGGTAATATTCAGGAACTTTTCCTTCCCGGCTGAACATCCGGCGAGGATACAGAGGGAAAGGACTGATGTAATTATTGAAATATTCTTCACTTATAGACAAATTGACTCCAAATTTAAGAAATTAGTAACCATGCAGAACCTCAGGATCACTTTTTAAGGCATAATTATTGCATGATAAATGCAATTGCATAACAATTAGTAATTTTAGCTCTCAACTTATTATTATGGACCATCTTCTTGCGATCTTCACAGTTGTAACTCTCTTTCTGAGCCAGGGAATGAGAACTGATTCAGCATCTCCTGATGATCCTTTAAAGGATGTTGTCACTGACCAACGTATCAAATCCGTTCAGTTATATAAGGAGGGATGGAGCCTATCCTATCCGGTAATAAAACTAAACAGTGACGAAAAACTCGTTCTCGATTTCGATCTTTTAGGCAATGATCCTGAAAGCTATTATTATACATATATCCATTGTGACCGCGACTGGAAGGAATCTTCCGTTTTTCAGTCGGATTACATCAACGGCCAGACCGAAGACCAGATCACAGATTACAAGTCTTCGTTTAATACAAAGACAAGCTACATTCACTACAAGCTTACTTTCCCGAATGAAAGGATGAGCCTGCTGCTGTCAGGTAACTATATTATAAAGGTCTATACACAAGGCAATCAGGACAAGCCGGTGATGTCAAAAAGATTCATGATAACTGAAGAGGCTGCTGCAATTACCTGCAGTGCTCATCGTCCTGCGCTCACAGACTCCTACAATACTGGCCAGCAGGTTGATTTCACGGTAAACTTTTCCGGACTCAGGGTAAATGATCCTTCCAGAGATATATCATCAGTAGTCCTACAGAATGGCAAATGGTACGATGCAAAATTTGATCTTAAGCCTGATCTTGTGGGGAACGATGAACTGAGATACAACTCGCTTCTGGCAAAGAATATATTTCCGGGAGGAAATGAATACAGATCTTTCGATACAAAAAGTCTTTATTATCAGACTGAATTCATCAGGAAGATAGAGTTTACAGATGATAAATACCAGATTTTTCTTGTCCCCTCAGAGAACCGGGAGTTCATGCCATATTTTTACCAGCAGGACCTTAACGGGAAATATTACGTTGCCATAAAAGAGGGT
>JBBIIS010000023.1:0-11540 GCA_037446375.1 Bacteroidota bacterium
CCAGGGGGAGAGCCGGGTTGGGGGTTGATTCTATTTATTTTCCTGACTGCAAACCTGATCTGTTTCGATGGGAACCCCCGATACCTATAAAACAATCAGTTCTGCATCTAAAGGGATCTTCCGCGACAGGGGAAGCAAATTCATTGCAATTGCGGTCCCTGTCTCTTCACTGGATGAGATTAAAGCACTTCTTGAGGGGTACAGGAAGGACTACCATGATGCCAGGCACCATTGCTACGCATGGATGCTGGGACATGAAAGAAACAGCTTCAGGTCCAGTGACGACGGAGAGCCATCCGGAACCGCAGGGAAGCCTATACTTGGGCAGATAAATTCAAATGAGCTTACAAATATCCTGATTGTGGTCATAAGATATTTCGGCGGAACCCTTCTTGGGACAAGCGGTCTTATAAATGCTTACAGGAGCGCTGCGGCGGAGGCTCTTGGTAATGCTGCTTTTGAGGAGCGTACTGTAAATTCATGGTACCGGCTGAAATTTCCATACTCAGCAATGAATGATGTTATGAAAATTATAAAGGAGGATGATCTGATGCAGTCGGAACAGGACTTCGGATTGAACTGCACCCTGAAAATTGGATTCAGGTTATCTTCAGAAGAACGGATCATGAAAAAACTTTCTTTGGTTGAAAACATTGAGACCGTGTTTATTGAGGCCCGCTGATACACTTCATGAAAGTTTTTAATTTTTTTATTAACAGGCAGGAATTAATCCCTATTCTTGCATAATTTTATAAAGTCCCATAAATGAAAATAAATTCATCCAGATAAATGAAAAACAGAAGTTTAGTTTCGATCGATGATCTGACAACGGACGAAATCCTTCAGATACTGGACCTTGCCATGGAATTTGAAAAGCAGCCCATACAGAGGCTTCTCGAAGGAAAGGTGGTTGCTACCCTGTTTTTTGAGCCTTCAACCCGCACAAGGCTCAGCTTTGAAAGCGCTATCAGCCGTCTTGGGGGCAAGATCATTGGTTTTTCAGATTCGTCGAGCACAAGCGTATCAAAAGGCGAAACTCTTAATGATACCATAAGAACTGTAAGCAACTATTGCGATTGCATCGTCATGCGTCACCCAATTGAGGGGAGCGCGAGATTTGCAAGCGAAATATCGAGGGTTCCGGTAATAAATGCTGGCGATGGGGCAAACCAGCATCCGACACAGACGCTGCTCGATCTTTTCTCAATAAAAAAAACACAGGGCAAGCTCGACGAACTCAATATATTCCTGGTTGGCGACCTGAAGTATGGCAGAACTGTTCATTCCCTAATGATGGCAATGTCGAGATGGAAAGCCACATTCAATTTTATCTCTCCTGAAGAGCTCAGGATGCCTGATGAGTATAAGCTTTACCTCGACAACATAGGCCTGAAATATTATGAACATACGGATTTCACGGATATAATCTCAAAAGCTGATATAATATATATGACGCGTGTACAGAGGGAGAGATTTTCTGATCCGATAGAGTATGAAAAGGTTAAAAATGTTTATGTGCTCAGAAACTCAATGCTTAAAAATACTAAGCCTACAATGAGAATTCTTCATCCGCTGCCCCGGGTAAATGAAATTCACCAGGATGTCGACAGTAACCCAAAAGCTTATTATTTTGAGCAGGCATTAAACGGAGTGTATACGAGGCAGGCGATCCTCTGTTCATTACTTGGAATAAAATAAGGAGGGCTGAAAAATGAAAGAACCAAAACAGTTAAGCGTAAGCGCAATACAGAATGGAACAGTTATAGATCATGTTCCTGCAAACACTTTATTCAAGGTTATACAAATCCTCGGTCTTGATCATATTGAGAACCAGATTACATTCGGAACAAATCTTGAGAGCAAAAAACTTGGTAAAAAGGCAATTATAAAAATATCCGGGATCTATTTCGAGGATGAGGATATCAACCGCATTGCACTGGTCGCTCCAGAGGCTAAGCTCAATATAATAAAGGATTATGAAGTTGTGGAAAAGAAAGTTGTTGCTGTTCCTGATAACATAACTGGAATTGCAAAGTGCATGAATCCAAAGTGCATAACTAACTTTGAAACTGTCACGACCCGCTTCAGGGTTGTTTCGAAGAAGAATGTGGCGCTTAAATGCTACTATTGCGAGAAGATCACGACACAGGATAACCTTCATATAATCTGACCTGAACTTCTATCTCAGCCTGTCGTAGGATCTTACAATTTTCTCGTCCTTTCTGATACCAAGGCAGGCAAGAATAGCAAAAACCATAATGACAGGCGGGAATGCCATTTTTATTCCCGGAAGCAGAAGACAGTTATATTTTACGGCTGCAAGATTCCAGAAATATCCCTCTGCAAAGCAAAGACCTGCTGATACAAATATTAAAGCAATAACCGTAATTTTCTGCAGGTTACGATTGCGGTAAAGAAATATTGCCAGTAATGAAACTGCCGGTATTATGATCAGGATAGCAGGTGTAGCTATTGAACCGCTTACTATCCGGTTGAGATCACCATTTGAGGAGGTTAATCCGCTGAAACCCAGATTACATATTTCCTGACCTTTGCCTGTGAACCGGAGAAAGGGACCTTTCATCAAAAAAAGTGAAAGGATCGTGCATAGCGATAGCCATATTGTCTGAATGCGCTGGATCATACTGATATTTTTGATTTCAGGGCGAAATTTACACTCTTTTCCTTAAATTCTTTCACCATTAAAATAAATAGAATTGAAATCAGGGTGAGTCCTCCTGAACATTCACGGAATAAAACCGGATAAGTACAGGTACATTATTTCAGATTAACTCTTATTGTTGTAAATTTGGGGCTTAATTTTTCTTAAATGAAACAGACAGAGTTGATTCTTAATGCCGATGGAAGCATCTTCCATCTTAATCTTCTTCCGGGCGATATATCGCATAAAATAATCATAGTCGGCGACCCCGGAAGGGTCGATATGCTCGCTTCACTGCTTAAGGAGATAAGGGTAAGAAAGGAAAATCGTGAATTCAAGACCGTGACCGGGACATACGACCATGGTGAGATAACAATTATCTCTTCAGGTATCGGAACCGACAATATAGATATTGTTATGAATGAGCTTGATGCCCTTGTCAATATCGATCTTTCTACCGGGGAACCTAAAAAGGAGCTTATTTCTCTGAATATAATCAGGATCGGGACCTCCGGTTCGCTTCAGGCTGATCTTCCTGCCGGTTCAATACTTATGACTGAAACAGCCATAGGATTCGATGGCCTGCTTCATTTTTACGAGGGGTATGACTGGCTGCTCGACACACCTCTTGCCGATACGCTGGCAGAATATCTTGAATGGCCCGATACGCTCGCCTACCCTTACGCTGTGAATGCGAACAAGGAACTTCTTGAGATCTTCCGGCACGAAAATTTCACAAGAGGCATAACAATATCGGTTCCGGGGTTCTATGCACCACAGGGCAGAAGGCTTAGGCTTGAGACATTTGATAATGAGATAAATGACAAGCTGACTATGTATAGTTTCCATGGCCGGACAATAAGCAACTATGAGATGGAGAGTTCGGCGATTTATGGTCTCTCCGGACTTTTGGGACACAGGTCACTTACCATCTGTCTGGTCCTTGGTAACAGGGTAACGGGTGAGTTTGTTACGGATTATAAGCCACTTGTAAAGGAATTGGCTGAAAGGGTCTTCAGGTTATTGTAGAGCTGAATATCAGCATCTTGATATTGAATCAAAAATAAATATCTTTGTATTACCACCTTTAATCCGGAGATATGCCTGAAAATAATCTGAACAGCCAGAAAAGTGAAGAGATTGATCTACTGGATCTTTTCAAAAGAATGGGAAGGTCTATCAGCATGTTTTTCAACGCTGTTGGAAGAGGCTTCCTGGCCTCGATCGTGTTTCTTCTTAAAAACTGGCTGCCTCTTGGCTTAAGTCTGCTTGCAGGGGCAGGAACCTCCCTCCTTCTTAAAACAGTATTTCCACCTATCTACAAGGGAGAGATTGTTCTGAAGACTAATGCAGTTTCAACAGCAGAAATGATATCTTATGTTAACAGGCTTCATGTTTACTGTTCAGAAGAAAATACTGATATGCTTGCCTCTTCTCTGTTTGTCGGAAACGAAACGGCCAGGCAGATAACGGATATAAGGGCTTTCTGGATAATCGACAGGAACAGGGATGGTGTACCTGATTTTGTAGATTATGGGAATAGCCACAGCGTCTATGATACAATTAACATCAGAATGGACGATAGGCTTGATATCAGGATAAAGGCAAGAACACCAGGTGATCTGAACCTGGTCAGATCAGGAATACTAAAATATATAGACGGAGATTCATTATTCCGGCAGAGAAACAATATAAGGATCCGGCAGAATCAGGAACTGCTTACCAGACTTACGTACGATATTAAGCAACTCGACAGCCTTCAGAAGGTTAAGTATTTCGAAGAAACACGAAATAATATTCCAAAGACAGGCGGCCAGATTGTCTTCCTTCAGGAACAGAAGACTCAGCTTGTCTATACCGACATTTACAACCTGTATGCAAGGAAGCAGTCTATTGAGCTGCAGCAATTGTTATATAAAGATATCGTAACAGTTATCAGCGACATTACTATACCTCGTAAACCATTAACAAGAACTCTTTACTACGGAATAGTTGTTATTCCCCTGTTTTTCTTTCTGACACTTGCCATACTTATAATGATCAGGAACAAATCCTCATTGAAAGAGGTCTACAACAGATTCTGATCTGGTTTTGGTCCCATTGTGACCTGGAAGCTGTAAAAAAGGGTATAGAACATTATTCCCCATTGCCTGACAAGAACCGACTCGAAAAGAAATGCTGTAATAAGAATTATCAGGAACATGTAATAAAGTGCCGGCTTCCATATTTCTCTTTTTCGGAAAAGAGGTGCAAAAAGCATCCATAACAGAACCAATGAACCGGCTATACCAAAAGTCAGCTGTGTCTCAAGGAACTGATTATGTGAATTAAGTCTCAGACTTGCTTCGTTGTTGTAACCCGTCTTCCGATACTCCTCTGAAAGTAAAACCCTGGCTTCAAGCCCCACACCAAACATGGGATGCTGCTTAATCATGTCAACCGTGGTAAACCACGAAGTGAACCTGGGATCCAGGTCCTTGAACTTTAGTTTATCAACTGTATATCTCTTCTTCAGAAGTTCAGTCTTGTTTATAATGCGTGGATTGAGGCTATATACTTTGTAGGCCCCTATCAGGATAAGCGGAGCAATTATTATTACAAGAAACCGAAGCCCTGATTTTTTCAGATAACGGTACACGAGGAAAACAAATATGAGAATGAATGCCAGATAGATTGTCCTTGATGAAAGGAGATAGAGGAAGATTGAAAATGCTGCTATAAGTATTACCGAGAAAATTTTCGAGAGGTTAATCTCTTTATGCACAATGATAATAAGAGAAATCGCGAAGAGTAACTTCATTGAAAGATAGGTCGGGTGCTCAAGAAAAGAGAGTTTCTGGGATCTGAATGCAGAAGCATAAGATTCAGGATCAAAGGAAATATCAGCGGCTCCTGCCACATTAATATTCCAGCCAAAGTAAGCCCGGAATATCTCAAACAGACAGATAATGAGGAGTCCGGATATAAATACTTTTATAAATATCGAACTTCTTCTGAAAAAATAATCCGAAGCAAAAAGAGGGAAACAAAAGAGTGGAACGAGCAGGAACATCATGTAGCCCTCGATATAATTCCATTCCGGTGTCCTGAAGAGAAAATATATAAGTACAAGAAGAAAATAAACAAGAGGAGGTGAAACAAGAGGCAGCTTATTGATAAATTTAATCTTAAGCTTTTTGAAATCCAAAATCCAAAGGATTAATCCCAAAATCATCGAAAGGCCGAGAGGGTAAAGACACCAGCTGCGGGGAAATGGCATAAGGAAAACTGTGAAGCATAGAAGAAAAAAGCCTGCGGTTATACAGAAATCTCTCATTGAGCTTAACCAAGACCGGATCTTCATGATTTTTATTTCCTGATCCATAGTTTGAAAAGACAGAATGGAACTGTTATGATTTAAATATCAGCTGATCTCCAGGAGTTCCCTTTTTTTCAATAAATATCCCAGACCGGAAGATAGAACAAAGGAGAAAACAAGCGCAATCAGTACATCAAGAAAGCCACCTAAAGGTTGCAGGAAAAACATTATGCTAAGGATCAACATATTGAATGACAGTAGTATTAAAGTCACCTGCAGATGAGTAAAGCCGAATTTCAGGACAAGATGATGAATATGCTGCCTGTCGGCCTGAAATGGAGACTTCCCGTTAAATAACCTTATTATTATTATTCTCAGGGTATCGAAAAGCGGGAGGAACAGAATGCCGAATGCAATTGCCGGGGCCGAAAGAAATCTAAAGGCAGGTCCGACGCTCTCTTCGAGGTCAAGAAATCTTGTTGTAAAAAAAGCGATGATAACTCCTGTTATCATGGCACCAGTGTCACCCATGAAAATCTTGTTCGTCCTTCCGAAAACATTGAATACAAAATATGAAATAAGTGATCCTGCCAATGAGAAACAGAGTATACCGTCATTAAAGTGGCCGGTAAGAATGAACCATGCTCCGAATACAAAGCTTGCAATGATGCCGGCCCCGGATGACAATCCATCGACACCGTCAATAAGATTAAATGCATTTATCAAAAGCAGAAACAGAAAAACAGTAAACAGTACACTTGGTATATATCCTAGAGACCCTATTCCGAATACCATATGAAAGCTTGTTACCCTTACATCTCCCAGAATGACAATTATTGAAGCAGCCAGCACTTGCCCAATTAGTTTTTTCCAGGGGTCAAGCATCATTATATCGTCCTTCAGGCCAAGGAAGAGCAGAATAATCAATCCTCCCAGCAGGAAACGGATATCGGAGGACCCTACGGGAAGTGAGAAAACTATCGCTGACATGGTAAACCCTGAGAAAAGGGAAAGCCCGCCCAGGAGAGGGACTTTATTGTTATGAGAAGCCCTCTCATTAGGAATATCATACAGGTTTCTGAATTCAGATATCTTAATTATCGGTGGAATAGAGATATAGGTAATGAGAAAAGAGACAACGAAGCCTGCCGGGATCAGAAGCCAGACAGGAAAAACAAAGCCGAAGAGGATGTAATTATTTGTTAAGTTCAATAGAGGGCAGATTAGTTTAGAACTAAACACTATGTGAAAATACACAAAATTCACCATTGTGCAAAATCAACTTTAGAAACCGGGTGCGTACCTGCCCTCCCGGACAATTCGTGGATATCTTTTGCAGAACTAAAGTCAGATCTTCATTTTTTCAATGATTCGATAAGCCGGGTATATTTCGCTGCTATGCTTTCCCAATTGTAATAATCCCTGATACGGCTGTACGATTTATCTCTGTAAAGGTCGATCTGTGATTCACTAAGTTTTTCGACTTTCTGAATTGCCTCAGCACAGCTGTCAGAGTCAGAGAAATAAAACTGACAATCAGCAGTAACCTCCCTGTTAAAAACGTTATCATGGCTTATGATAACATTGCCATTCCCCATGGCTTCAAGGAGGGATGGATTCGTACCTCCAACAGAATGACCATGCAGGTAGGCCCGGCAGCAATATCTCAATGAATTCAATATTTCTTTGTCGTAGATACCTCCTTTAAAAATGATATTATCAGAGCTGTAATTGCTTACAATGTCTCTTACATAAGATGTGGATGCTACATTTCCAATTATTACCAGTGGCAATTCTGATCCCGATTTCAGGTAACCGTCTATTATCATCTGAGTATTGTTTTCAGGTTCAAGGCGACAAACAACAAGATAATAGCCTTTAAATGACAGATTATGGTCCTCAAGATGCTTTGCATTGAATCCCATATTTAAGCAGGCTCCATATTCTATGACCCTGATCTTTTCATTTCCAATGCCGTATTTTGCTCCAAGAAATTCTTTAATGGCCTCTGAGTCAGCAATAATAATGTCCGAGAGACGGATGGCCAGCAGCTCCGTAAATCTTAGAAAAAGTCTGTGGAAAACCGACCATTTTGCCCTTTTATATTCTATGCCGTCAGTATTCGTAATCAGAATTCTTCTTTTGAAGAAGTTAAGGAAATAAAAGGGAGCGCCCACTGACCCTGTTACAATAATTATATCAGAATTATTCAGAGACTCCTTCAGTCCCGAATAATAATATCTCAAGGGATGGTCCGATTTCCCGACAGGTGAAAAAAATAATCCAACCCCATTATAATTTTCAGTCCTCACTTCAGATATCTCACACTGAACTGTTACAATATATCCGGACCTTAAAAGAAGCCGGGAAATTTCCTCGGCAAAGGTCTCAAAGCCGCCATACCGGGCAGGAATTCCATGTGTTCCTATTATTGCAATCTTTGTCACCTTGCCAGTCTCTTATTTGCCCGTGAAAGTAAATTTTCCAATTCATTAAGGAAATTATCCGGATCCTTGTAGCTCATAAATTTAGCCAGGTCTGAATCCGTATAGAATTTCCGATTGAAATTTTTTCCGTCAATTTCAATTATTCTCTTAAATAGTCTCATATATCCTTCATAATCATTACTGTCGCACGAATATCCGAAACTTGGAAACATCTCTAACATTTCTCTGAAATATGGCAGTCCGGATGTGATTAAAGGCTTCCTGAACTTTATGGCCATCTCCATTACACCGCTTTGTGAGATCTGTGTGTACGGAAGAAAAACATAATCACAGTTTTTGAACAGGAACGCCAGCTCCCTGTCAGAGATATATCTCAGAAGCAAAGAGACCGGGTACATTTTCCCCGCTTCACGGCTTTCCTTTACTGACGATAGGAGATTGTCGGGGTCATTTCCTGCAAGTATAAAATTCAGTTCCTGATTGGGATCAAAACTGCTGGCTTTTGATATAATTTCAGTCAATACTTCGATGCCTTTCGATCTCCTGATAAATCCAAAAAACAGGACATTTATCCTTGAATCAGAAATAAGCGCTCGTACTTCATCCGGAACCTTATCATTATCTGAAGCATCCTTAATCTGATAAGAAAAATGCGGTACTTCCAGCCTGGTACCGCTAAATCCAAATTCCGTGAGGAAGTCTGCCGACCGTGGGGAGTGGATAATAACCGCATCAGCAATCTTCCTGTAGATGAACCTTGCAAAAACCTTTCGTATCCACATGTCAGATCCTTTGTCATTTATCAGTGAGATAATCTCATGTACATCTATTATGTTCCTGCGCACGAAAATCAATGGAAATAAAAATATAATCTCAAAGGCATTTCCATACATCATTGTGATAAAGCAGCTGCTTCTGTTCCTGATAACAAAAAAGAAATACCTGATGAAGGAAACGAGAAGTTTAAATATTCTGGAAAACTGATTGCCATCATAAAAGTTCAGGAAAACTTTTCTTCCGGAACCATCTTCTTCCGTATAGTTGGAGACTATCTCAACATCAAAGAATCTTTTCTTCAGGACATCACGGAAAGCTGTATTATAATAATAGGTACCTGAATGAATGCCAATAATATCTGTAAGGTAAATTTTCATTCTATTTTCCTATCATAATGCTCTTTTAATAAATTGCGAAGATGGCTTGATAAGGAGGATCAGAGCAATAATGCCGGTATAATTAAATATGAAATCATTCCCTATTATCAGCTCTATGAGCAAAAAAAACACTATATATCTTCCTGTTACAGATATGATATCATCATTTCCGAATGCTCTGAAAAGTAAAGAATAGAAGTAATAATATATTCCAAGCAGGATAACGCCACCCTTTATAGCCACACCGATAAGTCCGATATCAGATATAAAGAAAAAATCCGAAATTATGCCCTCATAGCCTCCATTATACCTGTAGCTCAGGCTGCCAACCCCGGCCAGCGGATATTTCAGGAACCAAACCCATCCTGCCTTGATCTCCTCGTAGCGCAGATATGCAGAATAATCCTTTGTTCTCTGTGCAAATTCAAGATCTCCTGGATGCACCAGACCGGCGAAGCTACGTGATACAACATTGTCAGTCAATGCTATAAAAAAGAGGAATAAAACTATTGCTGCTGTAATGAGAAGGTACTTAATATCCAGGAACCTGTACTTCATATAATACATAAGGAGTGGAATGATCGCCATTGAAAACAGTTCATTTCTGGCTTTGCTGATATATACGGTCATCAGAAGTATCAGCAACGGGAGCGCAATAAAAGCAGGCCTGTTCCTTTCAAAATACCTCACCCAACCATAGATGTAAGGAATAAAGAAGAGGCATGTAAAGCCCGAAAATTGGATCCCCTTTGTTGTTGTGTGACCGTACTTAACAACAAGTGTACCTTTCATGAAAGGAGTATTGAAATCGTTGAAATTAAATACAAGGAACAGAATTGCAACAGTCACTATCACATAGAATACAATCCGTTCAGTATACTCAAGAACAGTCAGTTGTGAAAAGCCCATAATAAGGAACGCATACCAGGCAAATATAATGTAGAGATTTCTGAAAGTAAGGAGACCCATATAGACCGGCTGACCAACAGTTATTCTTGCCACTATGGCGCTGAACAATGGATAAATTATCAGAAAGCAAAGAAGAAAAAAATCAAGCCTGTCTGCACGGTATCTCACTTTAGCAAGGTACAACGCTAACGAAACTACTCCTGCTAATGAAAAAAGCACCAGAATTATTTCAGCAGCTGACTGTGATATATAGCCAAGCCTTGAGGGCAGATATGAAACATAAATAAGAAAGAAGAAAAAGAATATTTTCTTTAATAGGTTCATTCTGAAGCAATTTACTTTGATCTTTCTTCTGTTTCCATTTTGGCTGTACTTCCTTCCTTCCTATTGCTCATTCCAGTCAAGATTTTAAACACAAGCAACGACGCGCTGAAGTTAAAATTAAGAAAAAACTGCATGCTTTTCAGCAGCCAGTAGATTGTCAGTGATATCCGTGCCTGAAATTTCCTGAATCCGGTAAAATGCTTGCTTACAATATAAAACCTGTTTGAAATGGTGTGACGGAGATATAACGGAAGATTCTGGCTGCCAGGCGAGAGCTGGTTTATAGTTCCAGCCAATTCTTTTCTCTGACTCCCCTGACATTTATGAACAACAACAGAATTGCTCACAAAGAGGACTTTTTCATTACTCTTCTTCAACCTTAGCATTAATTCGAGATCTTCATCATACATAAAAAACTCAGGGTCGAAGAGCTCATTTCCCATGAGGCCCCTGTCAGCCTTAAGAAATATGGCGCAACCAGAAGCAAAAAACGTAATTTCATTATCAATTGCATCAGGCCTGTAAAGCGAACCAATTTTATTTATAACCGGTGTCATTTTAAAGTAATTCATCACGCCTCCTGCATACCAGATCCTCTCTGGGTCCTCTGCAGTAATTATGCAGGGAGCGAAAACTTTTACCTCATCATTTTCGATTGCAGCATGAATAAGATTTCCAATAGTATCCGGTCGGATTGTCGTATCATTATTTAAAATCAATATGTAATCTGCCTTATTTTCAAGCGC
>JBBIIS010000023.1:11550-27125 GCA_037446375.1 Bacteroidota bacterium
TCAGGTTGGCAAATGCCCACCTGATACCAATATTATTTCCTTCAGCAAAACCCAGATTTTTACCTGGCAGGATATATTTGTGAGACGGGTAAAATGAAAGCTCAGATTCCAGGGAAGAGGTGACGGCGCTGTTATCAACTATCACAATAAACGGTCGCTCTCCGGGCCGTGATTCCATAATTGACCTGACGCAATCCAGAGTGTCAGCATTATTATAATAATTGACTAAGATAATACAAACTTTATTGAATGAGTTTTCCATATCGCTGATCTCACGTATACCGTGATTTTCTATACAGATAATTAGAATAGGCGGCAATGAATATTTCAACACATACGACCATAACGGAGAGCTGTACCACGCCTAAACTTCCGGTAAAGTACAAACCAAGAAAAGCCAGAAAGTATATTATAAATCCAAGTATTCTCATTCTGGCATATTCGGTTTTAAGTCCGAAATTTATCAGTATAAGATCTCCATATACAAGGCTAATTGAGATGGGAAGCAAAGACAATGAGAGAATCCTGAGAATTCTTATTGAATTTCCATTCGGTGTTCCGCTGAAGAAACTGATCAAAAGAGGAGCAAAAACATGAATAATTGCGATTATTGCGACACTGAAAAGAAGGATGTAAAAAAGGATCCTTCTGAGAAAATTTACATTACGGTCTCTTGAGACTTTAGGAAACAGAGTCTGTCCGAGGAGTGAGTAGGGAACTTTAAGAATATTTATAATCTTTTCGGCCACATCGTAGTATGCTACCTCTACCATACCAAGAAAAGATCCTATTATGATCTTATTTGCATTCACGTATATCTGGGTGGAGACATTTGAGAAAAAATAAAGAACATTATCATAAAAATAGGCTTTCAGGGTAGCCGGTTTCTGAAGCCTGAATTTTACGAAATGACGTCTGAAAACAATAAAGAGCCCTGTTAGAGCTCCGGTAACGGTCCCAATTCCAAGAACAAGAGGATAAATGATATAATCGCCTGGTACGGTTATAACGACAAAAACCAGAACAGTGGCTAGAACCCTGGTCGAAACATTTATGAATGTTATATACTTCATCTTCTCGATGCCCTGGAAATACCATATCGGATATAGTGCATCGCTTAGCCCGGCAAGCATTGAGAGCAGAAAAAGCAACCGGTGTTTGCCGAGCTGCGGAACTGCATAAGTCAACCCGGCCATCAGGATCACTGAAACCAGGAATATGATTATTTTGATTGTCAGAACGGACGAGACTATCTCTGTGACCCTTGAACTGTCATCCCTGTTTACCGAAATATCGCGTGTTGCCGTCAGATTGAAGCCAAAGTTTATAAAGATGCTGAAATAAAATGCAGTAGTCTGGGCAAAAACAGTCAGTCCGTAGTTCTGACTTCCGAGTACCCTGAAAAGATAAGGTATTGTGATAATGAAAAGCGCCAGGTTTGAAACCTGGAGCACGCTGAGAAAAGTAAAATTCTCAACAAGAATTTTATTCTTCAGGAAGTTGCTTCTCAGGGATTCTAGGCTTAGCATCAGAATCAAATGTATATAACGGTTACCCGGATGAAAGGGGACAGGTTGAGGCTACATATTTTTCCAGAACCAGTCAACCGACTCTTCGAGCCCCTTCACAACATCGTGAGCGGGTGAATATCCTAGCAATTTCCTGGCCTTGTCAACTGAAGCATGTGAGTGCAGTATATCGCCCTCTCTGTCGGGTCCGTATTCCGGAATTATCTTTAAAACCGAACTGTCATATTTTGATGCAAAACCCCTGATAAGCTCAAACATTCTGTTCAGGGTTGTCCTCTCTCCGAAGGCGATATTATAAACCTGGTTCAATGCTCCTTCATCATTCACCAAAGCAGCAAGATGATTTGCCTGGATGACGTTGTCGATATAGGTAAAATCCCTCGAAACAGAGCCGTCTCCGTTAATATGTGGCCGTTTATGATCTTTCAGAAGCCTCAGAAATTTCGGAATAACAGCTGCGTACGGCCCATCGGGATCTTGCCTGCGGCCGAAAACGTTGAAATACCTGAGTCCTATGATCTCCATCCCGTATATCTCGGCGAAGTTTCTTCCGAAGAGCTCATCGGCATATTTTGTGACAGCATATGGAGAAAGCTGCTTGCCTGTCTCCTCCTCAACTTTTGGAAGCCTTGGGCTATCACCGTACACTGATGAGCTTGCCGCATAGATGAAGCGCTTGACTCCTGCCTCCTTCGACGCATAAAGTATCTTTACAAATCCGCCTATATTGACTTCTGTTGTAGCTACAGGGTCTGCAACTGAACGAGGAACAGATCCAAGGGCGGCCTCATGAAACACAAAATCCACCCCCTCCACGGCTCTCCTGCATGTATCATAATCTCTTATGTCGCCTTCGATGAGCCCAAAATTTGAGTTACCCTCAAAAGGCTTCAGGTTTTCCCTTTTACCCGTTGCAAAATTATCCAGACAAATTACATTGTTTCCGGAACTGAGGAACGACTCTATAAGGTTGGAACCGATGAATCCGGCTCCGCCCGTGATGAGTACTTTTTTATTGCAAAGGTTTTTATTCATCTTAAATGGGACTCCGTAAGTGCTGCTGCAGATTAACAGGTGAACTATTGTTCAAACATCATTTGTATCTCCTTCAGTATAAAGTCAGCCGTTTTTCCGTCACCATAGAACCCGGGAAAATCAAGCCTTGTGGATTTATTAAGGTAGAAGTTGAATGCAGCAGTAATCAGTGCCGGATCGGCATCCGCAAGCATCGCTGTCCCATTCTTTACCAGCTCCACCCATTCAGTCTCCCTGCGAAGCACGATGCAAGGCTTCTTGAAAAAATGTGACTCTTTCTGAACGCCTCCTGAGTCAGTTATTATGAGATTGGAGTTATGCTCAAGAAATGTCATTTCAAGGAATGATACCGGAGGAATGATCCTGATGAATCTGCTGCTGTTAAGCTTGTTGCTTAGTTCCCCCAGGTTGTTTTTAAGGGAAATGCTCGTCCTGGGATGAAGAGGCATTACAAAATCCATTTTATGCTCCTCAGCAAGGCCCAGGATCGTCGAGAGTATCGAGTTAAGCCTCAGGACATCATCGGTATTGAGATCCCTGTGAATTGTTGCCAGCACGTAAGATTCCCTTTCTATCTGGAGCTTTTCAAGCAGGAATGATTTCTTCTTTTCGGCCAGTGATGCGAAAAAGAGAGTATTGTCGTACATAATATCTCCGGTAAGGTAGATCTTCGGATTATCAATACTGAACGGCGGACTGTTTTCCGGACGGAAACCCTCTGCCATAAGGTTCTTGAATGCTGCATTTGTCGGGGCAAACAGCAAAGTTGAAGCATGGTCGCTCATTATCCTGTTAAGCTCTTCAGGCATCCTCTTGTTAAAAGATCTCATCCCTGCCTCGATATGAATGACCGGGAAATGCTGTTTTGATCCGGCTAGCGCCCCAGCCAGGGTTGAGTTTGTATCGCCGTAAATAATAAGACAATCGGGTTTCTCGTTTAGGAGTATCTCTTCAATTCCTGTTATCATAAGGCCGGTCTGCCTGCCATGCCTTGCTGAGCCAACTCCAAGGTTATAATGCGGCTTGGTTATCTCAAGCTCGTCGAAGAAAACCTGCGACATCTCCCTGTCGTAATGCTGTCCAGTATGCACAATTATTTCATTTACCTTAGCCGAGTAATGATTTTTTATAGACCTGCTGATAGCAGAGGCCTTTATTATCTGGGGTCTTGCTCCGACAAGGTTTACTATTTTTATTTTCGCCATCCGAATGTTTTATTATTGACTATTTCAAAGATATCAAATTAAGGCATAGTTACAAAAAATGTGCGTCAACGATTGTGCTTATCTGCAGTGAGTAAAATATTCATTTAAACAAATTCCCCCCTCATGGAAGGGATCAGTATAAAAAACAAAAAAAGCGTAGTTTCAGGCTACGCTTTATGAATAATTACAGGAGATTCTTTTATTTATTTCGCATAGTTTACTGCTCTTGTTTCACGGATGACGGTTATTTTGATCTGTCCCGGATATGTCATCTCGTTCTGTATCTTGCGGGCAATCTCGAATGAAAGGTTTTCGGCATCCTTGTCCGTTACCTTTTCTGCTCCTACTATCACCCTTAGTTCCCTTCCTGCCTGGATAGCATAGGTTTTCATTACACCCGGATACTGGAGAGCGACAGATTCCAGCTCTTTCAGCCTCTTTATATAGGATTCAACCACCTCTCTCCTTGCACCTGGACGAGCGCCTGAAATAGCGTCACAGACCTGTACTATCGGAGCAATAAGTGTAGTCATCTCAGTTTCATCGTGGTGAGAACCGATTGCATTTGAAACCTCAGGTTTTTCCTTATATTTCTCGGCAAGCTTCATACCCAGGATTGCATGAGGAAGCTCCGGCTCATCGTCGGGCACCTTACCTATATCATGTAAGAGACCGGCGCGCTTGGCAACTTTTGGGTTAAGACCAAGTTCTGCCGCCATTATTGAACACAGATTAGCAACCTCTCTTGAGTGCATGAGCAGGTTCTGGCCGTATGAAGAGCGGTATTTCATTTTACCTACGAGCCTTATAAGTTCAGGATGCAGCCCATGGATACCAAGATCTATTGCTGTCCTTTTACCAACTTCGAGTATCTCCTCTTCGACCTGCTTTCTGGTCTTGTCGACTATCTCTTCAATCCTTGCAGGGTGTATCCTGCCATCCGTAACAAGCTGATGTAAAGCCAGTCTTGCAACCTCGCGCCGAACGGGATCAAATGCTGAAAGGACAATTGCTTCAGGAGTATCGTCAACAATGATCTCAACCCCTGTTGCAGCTTCGAGGGCTCTGATATTTCGACCCTCGCGGCCTATGATCCTGCCCTTCATCTCGTCCGACTCTATATGGAATACAGTAACTGCATTTTCGATAGCATTCTCCGCGGCCACCCTCTGGATAGTTTGTACGACGATCCTTTTAGCCTCCTTGTTTGCTGTCATTTTTGCCTCATCGAGTATTTCATTTATGTAGGACATGGCACCAGTCTTTGCCTCTTCTTTCAGCGACTCGATAAGCTGATTTTTTGCCTGTTCGGCCGATAAGCCTGAGATAGCTTCAAGCTGCTCTACCTGCTGCCTGTGCAGTTTCTCAAGCTCTTCAGATTTTTTATCAACCATCTCAACCTGTACTGTCAGGTTTTCCCTTATGGCTTCAGCTTCGTTCTTTTTACGCTGAGCCTCTTCGATCTTCTGCGATAGCGCCTGTTCTTTTTGCTTTATTCTGTTCTCAGCCTGATTGATCCGGTTATTTTTTTCATTTATAACCTTCTCGTGCTCAGTCTTAAGCTGAAGGAAGCGCTCCTTGGCCTGTAGAATTTTCTCTTTTTTTATGACTTCAGATTCTGCTTCGGCATCCGCGAGCATTCTCCTGCTCTTGTTGCTCATTACCCTCTGCCAGATCAGATACGAGCCTCCAAAGCCCAGTATCAATGCAGAGACAAGCAGTATTATAGTCAGTCCGTTTAATAAATTTCCTGTGATAGCAATCATCTCAATTTCAGTTATTAATAAATAAAAAACCCGCAAAGTTTCTGCAACTTTTATAAAACCCCATATCTTTATGGCTGAAGTAGCTGATAGATTTCGAACTTCCACTGTCCCGATGGATCGGGAACCCGGTTTCCCGGGTTGAGGCCTGTCCTACATAAACCAAGTCTTGCTCCAAAGTTTTAAATGTTGAGTTTCAAAAATGAATGTAGAAACAATGCGGGCAAATAAGTTTGTATATTTTAAAGAACGCTATTACTCTTTTCTTCAAGAACCGACTCGATCTTCTGAGTGAGCTCCTTTATTGCATCAGGCAGATAATCACTACTCAGCTTCTCCTCTTCCTCAATAAGCCTTATCACGTATTGCAGGGCGGCCATCGCCAGAAAATCCTGCACATCCTTATCAGTGTAACGCTGCTTGTACTGCAACACCTTTTCGTTGATCATCCTTGCAGCTCTCCTGATCTTCTCTTCATCCTCCCGTTCTACCTTTAATGGATAATATCTGTCCGCTACATTAACCCTGATAGAAAGCTTATCATCCATTATATATCTTATCTATCTAAAAGAGCAATACATTTGTCAATTTCCCGCACTAATTCATTAATTTTCCTTTTTGCCTCCGAGGCATTTTCTCCATCTCCCAATAATGCCCCTGACAACTTAATTCTATCGTACCTTTTTTCCAGTTCTTTCATTTCTTCTTCACGGCTGCGAAGCTCTGAACCAAGGGCCTCATTCCGTGTTTTCAGATTAATGTTTTCCGCCTTCAGGCTATTGAAGTTATTTACGAGTTCGTCGATTTTCCTGTTAAGTAAAACTAACTCTTCATAACCCTGAGCGGACATATCATTATTCTTTATACAAAGGTAATATTGTTAATGATATTTTCAAAAATTTAACATAAATAGTTTGGATGATCTGAGTGGACCGTTAGCTTTGCAGATTCGAATTAAAACTGATGTTCCGGATGAATTGGAGATATTGGATATTCCTTTGTCAGATGTTGTTTCTAAGCTTTTCAGCGAGAGGCCAGGTTAACTTTATATCTCCCCTAAAAATACCTATTTCACTCTCGGCTAATTTCGGTGAACTCAGAGATAACCACTTCCACTCAGGTGTTGACATAAAGACCCAGGGGGTTACAGGTAAGGAGGTAGTTGCTGCCGACAGCGGTTATATTTACCTCGTTTATGTCAATTCGGTCGGCTTTGGCAAAGCTCTTTTTATCAGACACCCCTCCGGCTATTCCACAGTGTATGGTCATCTTGAATCATTTTCAACCGAAATCGAAGAGTATGCCAGGAACCAGCAATACAGAAACAAAAGCTATGTCGTTACAATTTATCCTCCCCGCGACAGGCTTGTTGTCAGAAAGGGACAAATAATTGGATACTCGGGAAACTCCGGAAGCTCATCCGGCCCTCACCTTCATTTTGAGATCAGAAAATCCGATAGCGAAAAACCTGTAAATCCACAGAGATTCAACTTTGGGATAGAGGATAACATAAAGCCTGTCATCGAAAGGCTGGCAGTCTATCCTGTATCAGGAAACAGCACGGTAAATGGCAGAAAAGGAAAGATGTTTTTCAGCGTAACAGGCGCCAACGGTGAATACGATACTGATGACAATATCGTAATAAATGGTACAGCCGGATTTGGCATAACAAGTTACGATTATATGAATAATACGAGTAACCGCTTCGGCATTAATTCGATACAACTAGTCATCGATAGTATTCCTTGGTTCACCTACGAGATAAGTGAATTCAGCTTCGATGAATCAAGATATATTAATGCCCATATCGATTATGAAGCACTCATAAGGAGTAACATTGATATTGAAAGGACTTTTGTTCTTCCAAACGATAAGCTGAGCCTTTATAAAAACTTCATGAACAACGGCCTGTTTGATTTCTCCGACAATAAAATTCATAAGGTTTCAATAACTGTTAAGGACGGAGCGGGCAACCCTGCAACAATATCATTCAAAGTTAAAGCTGGAGTTATGCCCCCACGGGACACTTTAGCTATAAGCGACAGCCTGAATACAGTCATGCCCTATGGGAAAGAAAATATCTTCGTCAGGAAAGGGTTAAAGCTTAAGATTCCGAATGGGGCCCTATATGACACACTATTGTTCAGATACAGGGATAGTCAGGGAAATCATCACCTCTTTTCAAAGGTATATCACCTTCACGATATTTACACACCGCTTCAAAAAGCTGTAACACTTTCAATAATCCCCGATTCAGTACCGGCCGGGAGATCGCAGAAGCTTCTTCTAGTAAGGATCGATGAGAAAGGGATGCAGGTAGCCGCCGGTGGAAGATATACCGAAGGCGCAGTGACTGCAAATCTTCTTTCACTGGGCAATTATGCAGTCGGAATAGATACGGTTCCTCCGGATATATATGCAAACGGACTTGCCTCAGGTACCGATCTTTCACAAAAAAGTGAGATAAGGGTCCATATTAAGGATGATTTCTCAGGTATAAATCGGTATACCGGGCTTATCGATGGCAAATGGGCTCTGTTTGAATACGATGCAAAAAATGATGTGATAACTTACAAATTCGATCCTGCGCGTTTGGCGAGGGGTATAAAACACACTCTTGTCATCACAGTCAGCGATAACTGTGACAACATAAGTGTTTTTTCCCGTGAATTCTACTGGTAAATAAAAATGGAACTAATACAGCGAAGACGGATAAATGCCTCTGCTTATCATTTTATTTATACTATCGACAACGAATGGTTTATCTTCACGATAAGTGACACCAAACCATCTTTCATTACTCATAAGAATTTGTATTGTTATCTGCCCGTTCTTGACAAATTTATCGACTGATGTCGGTATATCAAGTTCTGACTTGGGATCCATCCCCGATTTGCTGAGAAAGTTTTTGAATTCAGATCCAAGGAAACTATAGCATGATGGCTTGAAGCCCCACAGATTCATAGATACAACCTCATTCCCGGTAAAATGCTTAACCTTTCCATCGGGCATCGGAGCAGATGCTCCATCCTTTGTCTTTTCGATCTGCCTTGTTTCGACAATATTACTCAGGAAACCCTTGCTGTCAACCCCGCAGACTCCCCTGTTTACATGCCCGTGTTCAGAAAGGGTGTTTCCAAGCTTGTACCCAACTATGCAATAATTATTGGGATCCTTATCATTTACCAGGAAGTCCTTTAAAACTTTAAATGATTCCACACCATAGTAATCGTCAGCATTTATCACACCAAATGGCTCCTTTATAGCTTTCTCAGTCACAAGAATAGCGTGACTTGTGCCCCAGGGTTTTGAACGGTCCGGTGCGATCTTCGCACCTTCAGGGAGATTTGTGATCTCCTGGAATACATAATCGACCTCGATTCTGCCTTTAAGCCTGTTGACAAATCTTTCCTTTACCTGATCTTCAATGTCACGCCTGATTACAAAAACAATTTTCCCGAATCCTGCCCTGATGGCATCATAGATCGAGTAATCAATAATTGTCTCGCCTGAAGGCCCAACCTGATCAAGCTGCTTGTTTCCACCATAACGGCTGCCCATTCCGGCTGCCAATACTAAAAGTGTAGGTTTCATAATAATTAGTTTTATCTTCACAATTATAAGGAAAAATAATGGTACATTTAATATCAGTTGAATAAAAACCTATGCAGTTCAGGCTTGAAATATGTGCCGATTCCATTGAGTCGGCGATCATGGCACAAGAGTCGGGTGCCGATCGCATTGAGCTGTGCGATAACCTGTCAGAAGGGGGTACAACCCCGGGTCCAGGCAAGATCCTTTCGGCAAGAAACAATCTTGATATAAAGCTTCATGTACTTATAAGACCCAGGGGTTCTGACTTTCTCTACACCGACACTGAATTCGATATAATGAGACGTGATATTGAATTCTGCGGTGAGGCCGGGGTTGACGGGGTTGTTCTTGGCATTCTGAGGAGTGACGGGACAATTGACACGGAAAGGACGGCCCGTCTTATTGAGCTGGCTAATCCTATGTCTGTTACGTTCCACAGGGCATTTGACCTCTGCTCCGACCCCATTTTGGGCATAGAGGATGTAATAAATACCGGTGCATCGAGGCTTCTTACATCCGGACAGAAGAACAGGGCTTTTGAAGGGACTGAGCTGCTTGCCTCGCTTGTTGATCTTGCAGGGGAAAGAATAATTGTAATGCCAGGCAGCGGAATTAATAAATCCAATATCGAAGAGATTGCGCTTCTGTCAAAAGCAAGGGAGTTTCACCTTACCGGAAGGAAAAGCATTTCAAGTGACATGGAGTTCAGAAGAACCGGTTTAATGATGGGCGGAAGTGGGGACTCCGGTGAATATACAAGAAATGTTGCCGACAGGGGAACAATTCTTAAAATTGCAGAAATTCTCAAAATGATCTGATATCTCCTTTGTTATTTTTACCAGCCTGTTATCTTTGTACCTTTTTATGCAGGAAACTGCATTATCGTAATTTTATTAAATCAACATAAAACCAAACAATTAATCATTGATTATACTATGAAAAAGCTGCTAGCAATAATGCTGTTGAGTCTGCTGGTATCAGGTGCCACCGTAAGGAACTCAAGTGCCTGCACAAATTTTCTGATAAGCAAGGGAGCAACAAAAGATGGCTCCGTTATGATAACTTATGCCGCAGATTCTCATGTTCTCTATGGGGAACTATATTACTGGCCTTCAAAGAACTGGCCAGCCGGATCGATGGTTGACGTATATGAATGGGACACGGGTAAATTTATGGGGAAAATCCCTCAGGTTGCTCACACCTGCTCGGTTGTCGGAAATATGAACCAATACCAGCTCTCGATCGGCGAAACTACATATGGGGGCCGTCTTGAGTTGATGGATACAACTGCCGTTGTCGATTATGGAAGCCTCATTTATCTTACACTCCAGAGGGCAAAAAGCGCAAGGGAAGCTATTGTTACATTCTCCCAGCTTGTATCTGATTATGGTTATGCAAGTGAGGGAGAATCATTCTCAATTGCTGATGCTAACGAAGTATGGATACTTGAACTTATCGGTAAAGGTCCTGCCAATAAAGGCGCGGTATGGGTTGCAAGAAGAATTCCAGATGGTTATATAAGCGGACATGCAAACCATCCCAGGATCACTACTTTTCCTCTGGCTGACGGGAAAAAATCGATAACATCAAAAGATATTAAGAAGATCTTCAATCCTGAAGTGGAAACTGTCTATGCATACGACGTTATTGAGGTAGCAAGGGCACATAAGTATTTTGAGGGTGCAGATAAAGACTTCAGTTTCAGCGATGCCTATGCACCAATTGATTTTGGCGGTGCAAGATTCTGTGAAGCAAGGGTATGGTCGGGCTTCAATAAGGTTAACAGCCAGATGGGTCAGTATCTTGATTATGTTATGGGAACAAATCTTAAGAACAGGATGCCTCTCTGGATAAAGCCCGACAGGAAGCTTGATCTCAACGATGTGAAGAATATGATGCGCGATTATTATCAGAACTCCCCGATGGACATGACTAAAGATGCTGGCGCGGGACCTTACGGAAGCACTGTAAGATGGAGGCCTATGGAATGGACTGTCGATAATGTAAAATACTTTAATGAAAGAGCCATATCAACACAGCAGACCGGTTTCTCTTTTATTGCACAGAGCCGCTCATGGCTTCCTAACGCTATCGGAGGGATCGACTGGTTCGGCGTAGATGATACATACTATACCGTTTACACTCCGATGTACTGCGGTATTACAAAAGTTCCTGAAGCATACGCCGTAGGAAATGGCGATATGATGACTTTCAGCGATGATGCGGCATTCTGGGTTTTCAACCAGGTTGCAAATTTCGCCTATACAAGAACCAGGCTAATACTACCCGATCTCCAGGCAAAACAGCAGGAGCTTGAGGACAAATATCTCACTGAAACTGCTGCCATTGATAAGGAAGCATCAGATCTGTATGCTGTTGACCAGGCTGCTGCTGTTGAGCATATAACAGACTATTCAGTCACAACCGGAAATAATACTGTAAAGGAGTGGAAAGGTCTCTACAGGTTCCTTTTTACAAAATTCGTCGATGGCAACGTTAAGGTCAGACAGGATGTTCCAAAGGGGTATAACCGTGTAAATGCCAAACTGAGCCAGCCCGGCTATGGCGACGACTGGAACCGCTTAATTGTGAAGTCAACGGGTGATAAGTTCAAAGAACCGGATGTAAAGAAGTGAGAGGAGAGCGGAGAGCGGAGAGCGGGGAGCGGAGAACGGGGACTTCGGACCTCATACTCCAGGACCTCGGAGCCCGGACACGAAAAATATTTAAGTTACTGATTTAGAAAATCAAAATATTATTTATACATTTGCGTCCGATTTTCAGAAACCAAATAGAGAAAATAAATATTCGCACGATGAACTTAATGAATGTTGTTGAAAAGGAACTTGCTGTAAAAAATGAACTGCCTAACTTTAATGCAGGCGATACTGTAACAGTTCATTACAAGATCAGGGAAGGTAATAAAGAGAGGGTACAGCAGTATCGTGGTGTGGTTATCCAGAGAAGCGGAAGCAAGCATACTGAGACCTTTACTGTAAGAAAAATGTCGGGAAACATCGGAGTTGAGAGGATCTTTCCGGTATCGTCACCCTTCATTGACAAGATAGAGCTTAACAAACATGGAAAGGTTCGCAGGGGAAGAATTTTCTACCTTCGCGATCTGACTGGAAAGAAAGCACGTATCAAAGAGAAAAAATTCTAATTCAGAATTATGCAATATTAAAAAGGCCGTCATGCAGACGGTCTTTTTTTATGAAAACAAGGTCATACAGAGAACCACAGAGACAAACAGGGAAAAATGGTATAAAGTCTTAACTCTGTGAGTCCTCTGTATTACTCTGTGTAACTAAATTTTCTTTATCAGATCCTCTTTTTTGGCCCTGGCATCCTCAACAAGCTTCTTCGCCTGGTTATCGGCCTCCACTGTCAGCTGATTGGCTCTTTTGTCGGCCTCTTTCTTCAGGGCATCCGCACCCTTCTGAGCTGAGAATTTGGTAAGTGCATTCTTTGTCTCGGCACTCTTTACAAGCTTTACTGCCGAGGAGTCGGCCTGATTACGTATCTGCAAAGCTGTTTTTGCTGCCTCGTCTCTTAGTTGTTGTCCTCTTATCTCAGCTTCCTTAATAAGCTTGTCTCCCTCCGAAGCAGCCTCCTCGCGCAGCTTATCCTTCGACTTGGCAACAGTATTGTCAACGGTCTGCTTAACAGTTTCCTTTGCTACAGAGGTGTTTCCCGTGCCCGAGCCTGACCCACCGCCAAAGTCAGGTGATACTTCCGGCTTTGTAAAAGTCCCCTTTACCCTGACATTGACCTTAATGATCTCAGGCTGCTTATAGGCGATACCGAATTTGGCAGCCTGTGAAGAAAGGTTGTCCATCAGTGCGTTGACCCCTTCTCCAAGCTCCGAACGGGGTATCTCTGTCTTAATTAAGTAATTAATAGTCTGATCAAGTCCCTGGTCTCCGCTTATATTCATCTTTATTGTTCCCAGCTTAAGATCGAAGGGGCTGACATAAACACGGCCATGACTGACCTTAAAACTAACATTTATATCCCTGAAAGTATTTGAATATTTATCACCCAGCTTAAGTACCTGCTTGAATTTGTTGAATGTTGCCGATTCCAGCAGCTGTACCTGGTCGGAGTGTATCTTGCCAGCTCCGTCAATGGTTGGCATAACGGGCATCATATCCTTTCCGAGAAGGCTCTGGAAGGAAAGCTGCATGTTAACCCTGCCATCTATTCCCTTTGCAGTCGGAGCAAATTTCCTTATGGTCATAAACGTCCTGAATGCTTCCTTAATTCCTATGTTGTCAATTTTCATATCGGTCTTCATGACCGGCTTAAGAGTATCTCTTGTGTCGTAATCGGCATCCATCCTGATAGTTCCGCCAAGTATGTTCATTCCGGCATCCTTTATAGAGAGTATCCCACCCCTCACAATAAGATGTCCTTTCAGATTTTCAGCGGCTATTGTTCCATACAGGAATTTATCAACGGCGGCATTGAAATCGAAATCTATGTTCTTAGGAACCACGATAACAGCAAGAGATGTAGTATCAACAGGCACCGGTTTAGTCGATGTATCAGGAGGCATCGCATTGAATATCGACGAGAGGTCAACACTCTTTGAAGTCATTATAAGGTTTCCCTTAATCGTCTCGTTCCGGAATATGTAAGGAATATAATTCGACAGGTTTCCGCTGAACTGAAAATCGCTCTTTCCTGCGATAATCACTTCAGACTTTCTCAATTGTGCATAAGCTGGTGTGAACATAAATGCAGCCTCCATGATCTCAACATCCGGATACCCCTTCATTACAACTTTCATGTTTTTTATATTCAGATCGCCTTTAGCCGTGAAATCATCATATTTACCTTTGCTTATCATCGACATTTTACCTGCCATTGAGAGAGCCATCTCAATCACTCCCGAGAGATTCATGTCCTTCATCGGCACAGCTTTAGTCAGAGCGGTAAGATCTATCTTGCCATTCATCGTGCCCCTGAAGTCAGGATCGCTCATAGGGGTCTTCAGGAACATCGTCATATCGAAGGGATTTCCAGCAAGCTCAAAATGGAACTTATCGACATTTATTGTCGACCTGTCGGACTTCCTGCCATCCCAGAAGAGATCTGAATTTATGCTGATATTAGTTATCTTTTCAGGCAGATCAGGATAGCTCACCATCCCGTTTGTCACAGACAACCTGAGCTTAACATCGGGCAGGGTACTGTCAGTATCGCTGTAAACGCCATTAGCCTCACCTGACATCTGGAAATCACCGGTAGCTTTCAGGCTCTCGTAACCCGACAGATATACAGCCGGTATCAGCGAAAGCAGTGTTTTAAATGATGTCGGGCCGGTGCTGAACTTCAGCTTAGTAATAATATCACTTTTGGGCATAGCAACCATTCCAGTGAAGTTGAGCTTCATATCGTTAACAGAGAGAAAATTGTTTCCAAAAGTGAATCTCAGGCTATCAAGATTTGCCTTCAGCGCCATCCTTGAATTAATAATTGCCCTGTTCAGATATTTGACATTGTCCATAATCACAGTGGTCTCAGCCGATTTTAAAACCATGTCAAAATCTGTATAGCTCCCTGTCATGTCACCTGTAAGGGCGAAATCAAAATTTTTCAGGGAAGCTTTGGTGCTAATTGAGGCATCGTCATATGAGATTGAGCTTTTCCTGAGTTCAATCTTTTTCAGCAGAAGTTTCATCGGGCTTCCGGCTGATGCAGGCTGTGAGGCCTGAGTAGCTGCCTGCGCCGGTATAGCGGAGGGCTTTGATATATCCCAGTTGGCAGTGCCGTCTTTCAGTACTATTCCGTTCACAATTCCCTGGTCTATCACAAGTGACTTTACCTCATATCCTTTACTGCCTAACAGGCTTCCGAGGTTGAAGACAAGATCAAATGATCTGAATCCGGCGAGGGTATCTCCCTGGAATTTTTCGACTCCGGTCACATACATATTTTTAAGTGAGAAAGAGAGATCTGGAAAATTCCTGAAAAATGTCAGCTTATAATCGGAGAAAGTAACTTTTGCATTAACCGACTCATTGATAACCGACTCCACCTTGGTTTTGATCTTCTCCCTGAAGATTACAGGGACGGTGAACAATAAAATCAGGATGAACAAAATTAATCCCAGGATTACCTTTAATAATGCTTTAATTATCTTTTTCATGTTGTGCTGACTGTTTTATGGTACTGATACAAAGGAAGCGTAAAAACAATAATAATGGTATATTAAAATTAGTCAATATTCATGAGAATTAAAATTTTGCTATATTTGCCACCTCGTAGAAGCAATGGGTCCCGTAGCTTAACTGAATAGAGCATCTGACTACGGATCAGAAGGTTGGGGGTTTGAATCCCTTCGGGATCACAAAACAAACAATGCCCTGGAAGGGGCATTTTTTGTTTAAAAGCGGGAGAAAGCCGCCAGGCTTTCGATCAGCTTTGAAAACAAAAGATGCAAG
>JBBIIS010000023.1:27225-27875 GCA_037446375.1 Bacteroidota bacterium
CCCTGCAAAGCTGGGCTCATTGTTTGTTTTGTGAGAAGCCACCTTCAGATCGTGAGCGGAGCCGGCAGGCGAAGCGAACAATCCTTAGATGCAAGCCCTGCAAAGCTGGGCTCATTGTTTGTTTTGTGAGAAGCCACCTTCAGATCGTGAACAAAGCCCGGAGGGCGGAACGAACAAACATATTCTTAATGAATTCAGCCCTGTACCTTCTATCAGCAAAAAAGTGGAAAGACAAATCCTTTGGGTATAGCCCCGAGTGCATCACTCTGATTTTTGCCGCTGGGTGAATCTGCCGCAAAAGATCATTTTTATTTAATTATCTTTTTAGAGGGCGCCTAAGCGTCTACAGGACAGGAGAACTCCTGATGTGAATAAAGCCTATTCAACAGCATTCACAAGATCTCTCATAAATGTATACTCATTGAACGAGTCGTTCGGAGAGTAACCAACCCTTACCACAACAAGGCTCTTTGAAGGAATAATAAAAATATACTGCCCTTCATACCCATCACAATAAAAGAGATCGGCCGGGACTCCTTCGAAAGCATGGGAGCGGTTAAGCCAGAAGAATGCACCGTATTTTCCTGAGGAACCTTTTGCAGGAGTGGTCGTATAGTCCACCCAATCGTCAGTAAAAAGTTTCTCCCCCT
>JBBIIS010000024.1:0-27052 GCA_037446375.1 Bacteroidota bacterium
CGTGAATAGGCCCTTTTCTGGTTATCGAACTGTCCGCTCCATTTCAGAATGAATTCGGTGTGATTATATTTTACATTTTTATCAATAGCATCTCCTGCTTCCTTAAGGAAAGAGGTAATGTCGCGGTTTCTGAGATTAACCCTGACAGTCAAAAATCTCTTGTTCTGCTCGCGGTTGATAATACCCGGACCGGTTGTAGTGCTGATCTCCGCTATTTGTGAAAGGGGGATCCTTGCTCCGGTAGCAGTAGTGAGCAGCAGAGAAGCGATTTTATCGGGGGTCTCGCGTGAATGTTCGTTGTATCTGCAGATGATATCATAGACCTTGTTCCCGATAAAGATCTGTGAAATTGCCTTTCCGCCGATCGCAACCTCTATCAGTTCGCCTACATCCGAAACGTTCAGGCCGTACATTGCGATCTTATCCCTGTTCGCATGGATCTCAAGCTGTGGCAGCGGAGGCTCCTGTTCAATACTTACATCACCGGCGCCTTTTATCAGGCTTACTGTCCCGGCAACCTTTTCTGCGATTTTTCTAGCTTCGGTCTGGTCCTCTCCATAGATCTTTATCGCAAGGTCGCTGTGCGAACCGGCTATCTGATCCATCACCATATCGATAATGGGCTGAGAGAAACCGACATTATATCCAGGAAGCTTTTCAATGTCGGCCGACAATTCATTTATGAGATCAGTCTTTCTTTTTCCCTTTTCCCACTCCTTATAAGGAACAAGGCCAACGCTAAGCTCGGCATGGGATGTTGAAAAGGGATCTGCTCCCTCATCGTCCCTTCCGACCTGCGACATCACATACTTGACCTCTTTATGTTTCATTATATGGTCTCTCAGCGTGTCGGCCATGCTTTTCGATTTCTCGAGCGACGATCCCGGAGGAAGCTGAACCTGTAACCAGAGAGAGCCTTCATCAAGAGTAGGAAGGAAATCCTTGCCGACGATGATCGAAAGGATCAGTGTGATAACAAGTATAAGTCCTATCGGCAGAAATATTTTACGGGGTGCTTCGAGGATACCTGTCGTATACTTTTTATAATATCCAGTAAGTTTTTCAAGCCATTTATTATGGTATACTTTCTGTGGTTTGTGATATATCAGGTATGCCAGGCCCGGCGTGAGAAGAAGCGCGACAAGAAGTGCTCCCAGTATTGCATAGCCTACTGTGAAGGCCATCGGAGAAAACATTTTTTTTTCAATTCTTTCAAAGGTGAAGAGAGGTAGGTAGGCCATTACAAGTATCAGCATTGAGAAAAAGATAGGCTTCCCCATTTCGGCACAGCGTTTAACTATGTTATCCGGCTGAAGGATCACTCCGGGATCTTCCTCCCTTTTCCGCAGAACGGTCTCAAGCATAACAATTGCCCCCTCAACGATTATCCCGAAATCTATTGCGCCAAGCGATAAAAGGTTCGCCTGTATGTTCGTGAAATGCATCATTATAAAGGCAATAAGAAGCGATAATGGGATCGTGACGGCTATAACAAGCGCACTCCTCCAGCTGCCAAGGAAAATAATAAGGATGGCGATAACAAGGAGAACACCGAAAGAGAGTGTATGTGATACTGTATGAAGCGTAGCGTCGACAAGCTGGGTTCTGTCAAGATATATGTGAATATTGACATCTTTAGGAAGGATCTCATTATTCAGTTCGTCAATTGCCTTATGAACATCGTCAAGGACCCGTGAAGGATTCTCATATCTTAACAGCTGCACAATGCCCTCAACACTTTCGCTGTAGTTCCTCTCCCTGTCGGTAAATCCAAAAACCCCCTTCCTTTCAAGAGTGCCGTATTTCAATACGCCCAGGTCATTTATATAAATTGGTATCCCGTCTGCGGTTTTGACAACGATCTTTCCCAGGTCATCAAGGTCTTTTACAAGACCGACCCCCCTTATAATATATGTCAGATCTCCTCTTCCGATCATGCTCCCGCCCGCATTGGCGTTATTCTCATTGATCCTTTCAACAACCTCTTTTAATGAGATGTCATACTTTTCAAGCTTCCCGGGATCGATCTCGATCTGATACTGTGTCGTCAGTCCTCCGAAATTCTGAATGTCTGCAACACCCATCACCTGCTTGATCCTGGGAATAATGACCCACTTCTGGAGATCGGTGAGTTCACGCAGAGTATATTTTTTACTTTCGATAATATATCTGCATACCTCTCCTGTAGGGGAGGTAAGAGGGTTAAGCCCGGGCTTAGCATCAAAGGGAAGGTTGATCCCGCTTATCTTTTCCTGTACCCTCTGCCGGGCCCAGTAATCATCAACCCCATCTTTGAATACAAGCAATATGGTTGATATGCTGAACAGATTCTTGCTTCTCATGGTCTGCAGACCCGGAAGTCCGTTGAGCTCGCGTTCCAGTGGTATGGTTATCTGCTGTTCGATCTCCTCTGCTGCAAGTCCGGGAACCTGGGTAACAACCTGTACCGTAACATCTGCGATATCGGGATATGCATCAATGGGAAGCTGGAACCATGAATATACTCCTATGGCAGCGACAAGCACAAAACAGGTTGCTATAAGAAGCCTCCTGTGAATGAAAATTTTAAAGAGCTTTTCCATTTCGGGTATCTGTTAACGCAGGTAAATGCCTCCTTCGCTTACGACCACATCGCCTTGCTTAAGGCCTGATGTGACAAGCAGTTTCCTGTTCTCGGCCGAGGAGACAATAACATTTCTCTTCAGATAGATCCCCGGAGCGGCATTTATGAAAAGGAAGCTGCTCTGTTCATCCTGCAGGACCGAGGAGGAGGGAATTATAATTGCAGAGACAATATTGTGGTAAAACTTAACAGTCACGAACATCCCGGGTTTCATCAGCTTACCGGCATTCACACATTCAATGTAAACTTCCACCGAGCGAGTCTGATCTTCCATTATGCCTCCAATGTAATCAACAGTCCCGGCGACAGGTTTATCAGGCAGGTTCTCAGCGAACACCTCCACCTTGTCCTTTGGGCTCATCCTCCCCAGATCTTTTTCCTTGACATGGGCAACAACCCAGATTTTATCAAGATCAGCGAGAAGAACTCCGGGTTCAGAATCTGACTTCAGATATTGACCGATCGTAATATCATTTTTGACTATTTCACCCGAAATAGGGGCTCGGACTATAAGCGGATGGGTGAAATCTGCCTCTTCAGGCTTTACGTTAAAAACCTGTAATGTTGCGCTGCTTTTTTCATATTCTTTTTCAGCTATTTCTGAAGTCATGGCTGCGTCATCAAACTCCTTCCTTGAACTTATCCCCTGTTCCAAAAGCTCTTTTTTTCGGGCAAAATTCCTTTCCGCGATCTCCTTTTCCTTCAAAGCCTCACGGAAGTCTTTTACAGCCTCAAAATAGTCGGCCGATGACAAGCTGAAAACAGGGCTGCCCTGCCTTACCTTTTCGCCCAGCCTGACAAAAGAGGTCACAACCCTTCCTTCGAAGGGAGTGGTAACTGCAGCAAGGTGGCCCGGAAGGGGCCTTATAATTCCTGTTGTAACATACTCGGCTCTGAAATCCTGTGTTTTTACTGTGTCAAATTCAAGCTTGTTGATAAGGGCAGACCCGGAAGGCACTATTACGGAGTCGCCTGATTTTTTTATCGCGTTCTCCTGGCCATTATTTTCTGCAACCTTGTTTTTGCACGAGTTCATGGCTATGATCAGAAAGAAAGCTAAAAACTGGAATGTTCTATTGTAAATCATCTTTATCGAATGTCAGATTAATAAATGCAGTATTCCTGAGACCAAATTAAAAACTGGTGTTCCCGGGAATGGTATGTTTTTCTGCGGAATGACTAACTAAGCCTAAAGGGCCGGCTGGCCGGAATGCTGTAGTTCTGACAAATGAAAAAGAGATCAAATCCCCGGTTCCTGTTAGATGGAGACCTGCGGAGGTCCCCGGTAGTAATAATGTATCAGGAACTTCTGCAGCCTGAATGGCGAGCAGGATCTTATCTGAAGTTCTCTCTGCAGCGATATTAAGATGCTGGCTGTAAACCAGAAAGATAGTACGATGGCACTGAAATGGATAAGCAGATTTATCAGGAGGTATGCATTCAGCGGATGGTCGTGCATGGGAGCCCCTTTACTATCGTGCTTGTAAGGATGGGAATGGACAATTGTATAACCGTCAACAACATGAGAATGGCTGAAGAAAGTGGTGCTTCCGAAAAATTCAAGAAAGAGCAGCAGGAAGAACCATTTTGATATGTCTGATAAGAGTCTTTTCAACCTTCTGGTTTCAAATTGTAACAATCCCTCGCAAATATAGTTGTATTTTTTTCGAAAGAGATTAAACAGATAATAACAAATCCTGATACATAATTATTGCAGTAAATATTTCAGATCTTTTCATTTGTGAGGATTTTGTATAGAAAAGCAATGATTTTGTCTAAATTTATAGTAGTATTTACTCATCAAAACAGTACAGATTCAGGATTAATATTTCAAATTCAACCACATGAAAAACTTACCATCACGCAGAAAATTTTTAAGGCAGCTTGGCGGAACATCACTTCTTATTGCAGCCGGCTCACTTCAGTCGTTCTCATCAGATGATAAAATGAGAAGAACGGCACCTGTCAAAGAAAGAGTCAGTCCCAACGACAAAATCCGTATAGCCACCATAGGGTTGGGAATAATGGGGAATGCCGATACTGATACAGCACTGAAAATACCGGGGGTTGAAATGGCCGCCGGCTGTGATCTCTATACGGGAAGACTAACGAGGGCCAGGGAAAAATACGGAAGCAATATTTTTACGACACGCGACTACCGCGAGATAATTGCAAGAAAGGACATTGATGCTGTTATAATTGCTACTGCCGACCTCTGGCATGCAAGAATTGCAACGGAGGCAATGAATGCAGGAAAGGCTGTCTATTGCGAGAAGCCAATAGTTCAGAAGATCAGCGACGGTCTGGGTGTAATAGCTGCACAGAAAAAGACAGGCCGGCCTATGCAGGTTGGCAGTCAGCGGGTAAGCAGCATTGTCTACCGCAAGGCAAAGGAGTTGTATAAGGCCGGGGCGATAGGACAGCTGAACTGCATTGAGGCATCATTCGACAGGCAGGACGCACTTGGTGCCTGGGAATATACAATGCCAACAGACGGATCTCAGCAAACAGTTGACTGGACCCGTTACACTGAGGGAATGGCTAAAATGGACTGGGATCCGAAAAAATTCTTCTGGTGGAGGAATTACCGCGATTTCGGAACAGGCGTGGCAGGCGATCTTTTTGTACATCTCCTTTCCGGTATCCATCTTCTGACAGACTCTCTCGGACCGAAAACTATTTTCGCCTCAGGCCAGCTCTGCTACTGGAAGGATGGGCGGGATGTTCCTGATGTAATGACAGCAATTATGCAATATCCTGAGTCGAAAGAACACCCTGCATTTCAGGTAATGCTTAGAGTCAATTTTGTCAGCGGTCAGGGCGACAAAGGCATAACCAGATTTATAGGAAGCGAAGGCGTTATGGAGATGCATGATAACGGATTCACCCTGAGTCACAGTATTATGTCGAAGGCTCCGGGCATCGGTGGCTGGGATGCTCTTTATTCATATCCCCAGGCTATGCAGGACGAGCTGACAAAAAAATATAATCAGAAATATACTGCCGAAGAACAGAAGCGACCCGTAAAGCCGGACGTTAACTACACTGCCCCTGATGCATATGATGAGCACAAGGAACATTTTATGAACTTCTTCGATGGTGTACGGAATAACAAGCCGCTTGTCGAAGGGCCAGAATTTGCATTCAGGGCTGCGGCACCAACACTTGCATGCAACGACAGCTACTTCCAGAAGAAGATAATTAACTGGGATCCGGTAAATATGAAGGTGGTTTAGGAGGATATATAGGCTGTTTTAAAAGAGCATACTTTCTTTATTGGATTAATGTTCATCTGGCTTCGCCGGCGGCTCAATGCAGATGAAATTGGCGAAGCCAGATCAATAGAACTATGAAGACGTCTTATTTAGTTTTGAAATGGGCACTTTCATTTTAAGGAAGATAACTTCTTTCAAGATGAACATTTTTAATTAAAAACCAGTTAATAGATTATGGCAAAGCTTACACAGGAAATGAAGGAAATGATACTGACTCAGCAGTGCTTTTATGCAACAGTCAGTAAAGAGGGCATTCCTAATAACGCCCCGAAAAGATCTACAAGGGTCCTTGATGATGAGACACTAATTTTTTCGGAGGGCACCGGAAAGACGACTTACAGGAATATCCTCGGCGGATCAAGAGTATCCGTTGCAGTTGTTAACAGGGAGATCCTCGACGGTTACAAATTTCTTGGAACACCTGAAGTTCTGACAGAGGGCCCGGTGTTTGAAAAATCGGCTGAAATGTCTCAGAAGGCAGGAATGCCAAGACCGAAGGCTGTCGTCCTTGTCCATATTGAAGAGATCTACAGTCTTAAACCCGGACCAACGGCAGGCGTAAGAATAGCATAAGGGGCCGATAAAAGGGACTAAATCAAATATCTGATCAATGTTACAGACAATTTTAGGTTCAGGCGGAGGAATTGGTACTCCGCTTGCAAAAGAGTTAAGGTCGTATACCGACAGGATAAGGCTCGTAAGCAGGAATCCGAAGAAGGTAAGTGATACAGATGAGCTGTTTCCTCTTGATTTCAGCGACTTGGGACGGATAGACAAGGCTGTTGAGGGAAGCGAAGTTGTGTACATTACTGTTGGATTTCCGTATTCACTTAAAGTATGGAAAGCAACATGGCCCACCTTTATGCAGGCAGTTATTGATGCATGTGAAAAGCATGGATCAAGGCTTGTTTTTTTTGATAATGTTTACATGTACGACAGGTCGGCGATCCCTTTCATGACAGAAAATTCTCCAGTCAATCCGCCAAGTAAAAAAGGGGCTGTAAGGGCACAACTTCGCGAAATGATACTAAGTGAGGTTGAGAAGAAAAAGCTAACAGCGCTTATTGCAAGGGCCGCTGATTTTTACGGACCCGATAACAGGAACAGCGCACTTAATATTATGGTAGCCGATAATCTGATAAAAGGCAAAAAGGCACAGGCACTTGGTGAGATTGACAGGATACACACATTTACATATACTCCTGATGCTGCAAAGGCTACCGCTTTATTGGGCAATACCCCCGAAGCCTTCAGCCAGGAATGGCATCTTCCTACAACAAAGGAGAAGATAACAACACGCGGATGGATTGAGCTTGTTGCAAAAGAGCTCGGTGCAGAGCCTGAGATTCAGCAAGTCCCGAAATGGATGCTTTATCTTCTAGGGGTATTCATTCCAATGATGAGGGAATTTCCCGAGATGCAGTACCAGAATGAGCAGGACTATATTTTTGACAGTACGAAGTTCGAGAAGAGATTCGGCATCACAGCCACAACTCCAGAAGAGGGAGTAAAGAGGTTAATCGAAAGCCTGAAAAAATAGCCTTGCTTTCATTTGTTCCTTTCCGTGAAGCAGTAGGATTTGTTAAGAACATATTATAATTTTGAATATCAGGATCATAATGATGGTCCCGGCTTTTCTTAAACATCTTACCGTGCACCCAGTCTAAAAAACAGAATGATGAAAGTCCGAATCCTTTTTTTCATTTTTCTATCAGCACTTATTTTATATTCCACATCATCCTTTTCACGCGACCTTAATAAAATTAAGAAAAGCGGGAAGATATATATCGGATTTACGAAGGACGACTTTGGGAGTATCAATTATGATCTTGCCGTTGAGCTTGCAAAGTATCTTAATGTTGAAATGGTCCCTGTTATAATAACATGGGAAGAAGCATTTTATAAAAACGGGGTAAGGCCGGCTGATCTTGAAACAAATCCCAATGTTATTTATAATCCAGATGTCTTTAAGAAGGTCGACATAATATGCAGCTCATTTACGACATTGAAATGGCGGCTGAAAATTTTTGATTTTGCGGAGACCCTGAACTCGGCGGAACTGCTTCTTGTAGACAGGAAATTCGATCAGGTGAAGGGCTTTCCTGACCTTGCGGGAAAGAGCGTAGTCTTCATGAAAGCCACCTCATTTGAGACACATATGGCTGAGATCAATTCCAGACAGAGAGGAAATATTGAACTGTTGTCAAAAGAAACAAATGAAGAGGCGAAAGATTTCTTCAGGCAGGGGAAAGCTTTTGGTATAGTCCTGGATGCCGATGATGCACTTAATTTTAATGTCCTGAATGGGCAGAAGTACCGGATCGCCATGCCTATTACGCCCATGTCGAAGATCGCATGGGCACTTCAGAAAGGGAACAGCCTTCAGGTAGAGGTTGAGGATTTCTTCCGAACGGTAGAGAGCAACGAGGTGCTTGACAAGATTTTCCAGAAAAGATTTAAAATTAAATATTCAAGCTATGTGGAGATGATAAACAAGATCTTTCTTCTGGAAAAGCATAATCACGATCTGCCGAAAATGGTTGAGGAAGGGGAGCTTGTAGTAGGTTTGCGGGAAAGGAATTTTGTTTATCACAAGGATGGCGAAAAGCAATTCATGCAGGCACTTGCTGAAGATTTTGCCGATTACCTTGGAATATCTTTTGAAAGCTTGCTTACTGCCGGGCCTGAAAAGTACTGGGAGACAGAAAACGGGAGAACCGTTCCTGACAGCAGCTATACACCCGACTGGTTTGGGTACATCGACCTTGCGTGTGATGTTTTTACCCCGGCACAATGGCAGGCAAAGCTGGTAAACTTTGTTCCTGTTATGCCTGCTGAATTCACTATCGTAGCGCGAAAGGACCGGCAGATAAAGAGTATTTCAGATCTCAGGGGACTTAAGTGTGTCATAGCCAAAGGATCATTCTATGAAGAGATCCTTTCAAAAAACGGCCTGACAAATTTTTATGCCGGCCATGATACAAATCTCCTGAATGATGTCAGATCCGGAAAGGCCGATTATACAATATTAAATGATGCGGCTTTTGAGCTTATGGAAAGCCCCGACCTTGAAGCAAAGCTGACGCTTGGGAAAACAGAAATATACTGGGCAGTAAGAAAGGACCAGCCAAAACTCGAAGAAAAGCTGAAAAAATATATAGCCGAATCTCAGAAAAGCGGGCTTATCCGGTCACTTCTCGACGATCACTCACAATCTCCTGCAACTGCAATTCAGAGATATTACAAGAAGTTTCAGTCGGGTAAGTTTCCATCAATAAATTATGGGGCAGAAGAGGGTCTTCCTCAGGAGGATATCTATTCAATTTTCCAGGACAAGTCGGGTTATATGTGGTTTGGAACCTGCTCAGGGGCCATAAGGTATAATGGAAGGGAGATGAAGAAGATAGGTAATTTGCAGGAACTTACCGAAAATACAATAAGGGCTATTGATCAGGATTCTTCGGGCGATATTTACCTGGCCTCTTTAAATGGCATTTCAGTCGTAAAGAGTGATACTATTGTAAAACAGCTTTTTAGCGATAAGAGCTTCTATGACATTTTCATAGACAAATATGATAACAAGTGGTTTCTTGGCGATGATGGTGTATTTATTCTGAAGAGTGACGGTACACAGCATTGCCTGAACAGCGATTTCAGCCAGCTTCCGGCCTCTGTGAATAATATTGTGGAAGATGTAACTTCAGGAAACAAGTATATCTCCACCGAGAAAGGGATATTCTGCTATTCCCCGTCTGCAAATAAGCTTGTACAGAGAACCGCGGAGGAATGTTACTTTATATTTATCGACGTTCATGGACATGCCTGGGTCTCAACAAAAGAGGGGCTTTTGGTTGGCCCCCTTAAAGATATTGATTCGGGTAGTTTTGGTAAAAATGCAAAAAACCTCAACGTCGCGCTTAATCTTGATAATGATATAATAAAGGATATCAGGACCGATAAAAGCGGATCAGTGTGGCTTATTTTCGAAACAAAGATTGTTCAGATGACATCAAATGACCGCTGGGCAACTGTTTATGATAGCCAGACCGGACTTAAGAACAATAAAATCCTTTCGTCACTGTTCGACAGGGAGGATAATTTGTGGATCGGCTATTTTGGAGGATTGCAGAGATTATCCTATAACCAGGGAATAAGAAGCTTTTTCCCCGCCGATATTAATTCGTATGTATATTCAATGCAGCAGACTGAAGACGGCCGTATATGGATAGCTTCAAATAGTGGTATTTTCTATTTTGATAAAAAGCTTGTCAATTTTTCCGACGGGCTTGACAGGCATCATGAGGAGCTCGCGGGCCATAACGAAAAGTATATTATGGGCACTCTGCCTGACAAGGATCTTTTATTTGTTTGCGGGGAGGGGATGTATGAGGCCGATCCAAAAACGCTTAAGGTCGTACGAAAAAGAATGTTTGACAGTATCCTTACAGGTCTTGAAAGTATTTTTATTTCGGCGAAGGGCGAATTGGTTTTTCTTACGGGAATAAACGGGATCGCCTATTATTTGTCAGGATTTAACGCGCCTGTTGTCAGGATCGAAAATGATGATACTGACAATATCTCCCAGCTTATTGAGATTGAGGGTCGCATTCTCGGAGGAAATGGGAGCGGTATAATTGAATTGAAGGACGGAAAGGTAACTCAGATAGATACCACCGGTTATAAGGTATGGTCGCTTTGCAAAAGCGATAGCTCAGTGTGGGTAGGCACTGATTATGGGCTTAAGCAGGTATTAAATAATGATTTTCAGCATCTTCTGCCGATTTCAATAGATGAAAATACGGTCGTAAAATCCATTATTCCGGCAAGTAATAAGAGCTACCTCTGGCTTGGCACAAATCAGGGATTTGCCTATTTCAACAAAAGCACCAGAAGGGCCGAGCTCTGCGTTGATTCAAAGGATGGCCTGGCAGGTGATGAGATTACTCCGAACGGTCTCTTTATCGACAGGAATAACCTTCTCTGGGTAGGGACATATCATGGTGTGAGCAATTTCTACCTGAAAGCCGTTTCATCGGTTTCTTATCCGCCGGCATGCTTTATAGAAAAAGCCCTTCTTAACGGTAAGGAGATTTCATTGAAGCCCGACCAGGTTTTCCGCTATAACCAGAACAATTTCCTGTTTGAGATATGTGCAATTTCATTTACAGATGAGAAGTCTATAGAATTTGAGTTTTACATAAGGGGTACCGGGAATAAATATTCGGCATACAATAAAGGCAAAGAATACAAGGCGTACTATAACAATCTTCCTCCCGGGAAATATGAGTTTATCTTTAAGGCAAGGGGAAAAAATAATGTACAGAGCTATTCCCAGAAGTATGTCTTTACAATAAAGCCAGCCTGGTTCAATACATGGCTCTTCAGGATAGCTGTTTTCGTTATCGTCGTACTCCTTATTTACGCCCTGTATAAGGCAAGGGTAAAAACAATCGAGCTGCAGAAGAAAAAGCTTGAAGAACTTGTTAAACAGCGGACCCGGGAGCTTGAGATAGCAAACCTTGAGATACAGGGCCAGCGCGATATGGCCAGAAGCCAGCGCGACAGAATCACAGAGCAAAACAAGGAGATTACTGACAGCATTTATTATGCCGAGAGGATACAGCGGTCGATGCTTCCCCCCGTTATCACACTCGATGCTGTACTGCCTGAACATTTCATTCTCTTCAAGCCTAAGAATATTGTGAGCGGCGATTTTTACTGGGCCTTTGAAAAGGGAGACAGGATATTTATCTCTGCCGTTGACTGCACGGGGCATGGTGTGCCTGGCGCCCTGATGAGCATGCTCGGGATCTCGTTCCTTAATGAAATTGTCGTAAAATCGCAGGATATTTATCCAAATGATATACTTAACAGCCTGAGGGATTCGATAATCAGATCACTTAAGCAGGCTGGCCATGAAGGTGAGAGCAGGGATGGAATGGATGTTAGTATGGTTTCGTTCAACAAGGCTCAGACAACAATTAATTTTGCAGGAGCCAACAACCCTCTTTATTTTATACGCAACGGCCAGCTTGAGGAGATAAAAGGAGATAAGATGCCGGTTGGGATCTACGAGAGGATGATACCATTTACCCCGCATACGGTCAATATTCAGAAGGGCGATACTTTCTATATTTTCTCCGATGGCTATGCTGATCAGTTCGGAGGGCCAAAATCCAGAAAATTCATGTATGCCAATTTCAAGAAACTTCTGCTTACCTTGCAGGACAGGCCGATGGTGGAGCAGGGAGTAATACTCGATGAGACAATCAGGCACTGGCAGGGAGATATAGAACAGATAGATGATATAGTAGTTATCGGATTAAGATTCTAGAAACAAAAAAACATGAAAGAAAGAGTTCTCTACTGGACCCCAAGGGTCCTTATGATACTTGCACTTCTTTTTATGATGATGTTTTCATTCGATGTCTTTGAAGGAAATGAATCATCAGGAAGGAAAATTCTGGGTTTCCTTATCCATAATATACCGGTATTTATTCTTACGGGGATCTGTGTCATTGCGTGGAAGCAAGAGCTCATTGGCGCGATACTTTTATTTGTCGCCCTTATTGCGGCAAGCATTTTCTTCAGGTCATTCTCGGGTAATCCATGGTCGCTAATTATCCTCGCACCTTTTGCAGTTGCCGGCATTCTGTTCATTCTTCATCAGTACCTGTATAGTAAAGACCGGAAGTAATTGCTTCACCCCGCTGGGCGTGGTTCGCAATGACCGATTCTCCATAAGCAGGATGAAAGTAAGTCTGGCCTCCCGGTTGCTTATGATCAGCAATAATCAATAAGAAATCAGTAATTTTTAAAATATTATTCCCCTTCATTCGTCATGGTATTAAAAGCCATTGCATAATGAGCCCGAAAGAGTCGGAAAAGATAGGTGATGTGTACACTTCCGAGAGGAAGCAGCTTCTCGGCTACATACGCAAACGGGTTCCGGGAGGAGTGGAGGCTGAAGATATTCTGCAGGATGTTTTTTACCAGCTCACACTCGGATTCAGGGATCTCAGCACTATCAGGAACATAACTGCATGGCTCTACAGGGTGACTGAAAACAGGATCATCGATCATTACCGAAGGAAGAATAACCATAGCATGAGCTACGGCGATCACGCAGCCGAGGGAGAGGACGGGCCCCTTTCGCTTGAGGAGATACTTCCGGCAATCGGATCATCTCCGGAGGATGAGGAGCTGAAGGAGCTGATCTGGGAAAAGATCCAGGAGACCCTCCGGGAGCTTCCCCCGGAACAGAGCGAGGTTTTTATTGCAAGCGAATTTGAGGATATGAGCTTCAAAGATATATCTGAAAGGACCGGGGTTGGGGTAAATACACTCATTTCGCGAAAAAGATATGCCGTACTGGCATTGAGAAAGGAACTTGAAGAATTGTATAAACTGTTTAAAAATAAATAATTATGAAAGCACTTAGAGTTTTAAAGTATGTGGGATTTGGTATCCTTGGAGTAGGATTTATTTTCCTCTCCGTGTATGTTACTATGTGTCTGTGGAATGCACTTATACCTTCCTTATTCCATGGTCCGGTTCTTGGTTTCTGGCAGACAGCCGGGCTCTTCATTCTGTCGAAGATACTGCTCACAGGAGTTGCTCCCGGCGGCCATGGACATGGTTCAAGAAGGGACTGGCACAGAAAGTACAACGAGAAGTATCATAACCGCTGCGGCGGCGACAGACAAGAAGCTGCAGTTCCGCAGGCATAGCAGATAGCCTTGAATTTAATGAGTCGTCTCCTTTATTTGGAGACGGCTCATTTATTTTACTGTTGGCTTTGCAGTGCATCTCCTTATAAAAGAACTCTTGCTTTCTTTGTCTTAACCCCTTTGTTGGCCAGGTTCGCAAAACTTTTCTCTCATAATCTCAAAGTTCAGTTTTTTCTCCTTACTTTCTTTTCATTGCCAAAAGAAGATCTCTCACTTTCTTTGTCTTGAAACAAAGAACCGAGGAGCGCACCTGCGCGACGAGCTCAACGAAGTTAAAGTAAGCAAAGAAAATTCAAGGCTGCAGAACATTTTGGGGTTCATGTTTTGAACCTTGCTCCATGCAACACAACTCGCCTCCGCTTTGCTCCGTCTCAAACAGTGTTGCTTGTAAAACTCCTTCGCGCTTCAAGCTTCAAAACATTCGCTTTAACCCAAAATGTTCTGAGGCCGTCTGAAATCCGGATTTATTCCAATGCTTCTAAGAATGAATTATGATAAAACAAAACACCAATTATTGTAAGTGCGAGGGGAAACGGGAAAGAAAGTAAGAATAAGAAAAAAATAAAAATTGGCCCCTTTTAGGGATACACACTTTATTAATCTAAGCATATTGTAATAATCATGAAATGAATTATGTAAACAATTTTATTGTTTATTTGTTATTCTTTATGTGATGAAAAGGGTACTTGCAATATTGATATCGGTTGTGATCCTGACATCAGGAATGGAGGTCAGTGTTGACCGGCATTACTGCTGCGGCACCCTTGCTGATGTCACTGTCTCCATAACCGGAAAGGCTGCAACATGTGGGATGGAACAATCCCTGCCAGGAAACCCCGGTACCGCTGAATTAGGAAAATTTTGCTGCGAGAACCAGATCTCTTTTTACAGCCTGAGCTGCATCAGCTATCCTGTATATTTTAATATTTCACATCCGACTACCGGAAAGGAACCAGCTCCGTTATTCAACTGGAACTGTTTTGTATCTTATCCTTACAATACTGGCCTGACAAGCAGGTCTATGCCTCCCGGCACCCTTATTCAGAAAAGTCTTACAAGGTCTCAGATCTGCGTTTTCCGGGTCTGATTGTCCCGCATTTTATTCAGCAGCCGGGAAATAATTGTTTCTCTGGCATTCTGTGTCAGTGAGCCACGCAGGGTCATTTGATATAATTTATTTCAGCATTATTTCTATTTACTCACTTTATAATAAAGTAATGTTTAACAGACTTGTAAAATATTTTCTGGAAAACAGGCTAATTACAATTATAATCCTCATTGCATTCGTTGTAATGGGTCTTGTCACCATGCCTTTTAATCTTAAGACAAATATCCTTCCACGCGATCCGGTGCCCGTGGATGCAATTCCTGATATTGGCGAGAATCAGCAGATAGTCGCAACAGAATGGACGGGCCGCTCCCCAAAGGATATCCAGGATCAGGTAACATATCCACTAACAACTTCCTTAATTGGAATTCCGGGTGTCCTGGCAATAAGGAGCACATCAATGTTCGGGATGTCCTTCATATACATAATCTTTAAAGACAATGTCGAGTTTTACTGGAGCAGGTCAAGGATACTTGAGAAACTGAATTCCCTCCCTTCCGGCACATTGCCTCCCGGAGTACAGCCTTCACTCGGTCCGGATGCAACAGCCCTTGGGCAGATCTTTTGGTACACTCTTGAAGGAAGGGATCCGAAGAGCGGCAAGCCGGCAGGCGGATGGGACCCTTCAGAGCTAAAGACAGTTCAGGATTTCTATGTCAGATACAGCCTTTCAACAGCAGAAGGAGTATCTGAAGTTGCATCAGTAGGAGGTTATCTGAAAGAATATCAGGTCGATCTTAATCCCGATGCGCTTAAGGCTTATGGCGTTTCGGTGATGGATGTGATGAATGCAGTAAGACAAAGCAATCTCGATATTGGAGCAGAAACAATAGAGCTTAATAATGTTGAATATATTATAAGGGGCCTTGGTTATGTGAAGAGCCTGAACGATCTTGAGCTCTCTGTTGTTGCTGTTCACAATAATACTCCTGTACGGATAAAGGATGTTGCCAATGTGACATACGGCCCTGCCACACGGAGAGGAGGCCTCGATAAAGGAGGATCAGAAGCGGTTGGAGCAGTTGTTGTAGCAAGGTACGGGTCGAACCCCATGGAGGTAATAAATAATGTAAAGGAAAAGATAAAGGAAATTGAAGCCGGGCTGCCACAAAAAATTCTTCCTGATGGCACGGTTTCAAAGGTTACTATTGTGCCCTTCTATGACAGGACGGGGTTGATAAAAGAGACGATAGGCACCCTTGAATCTGCTCTTTCTCATGAGATACTTATCTGCATTATAGTAATAGTAATCCTTGTACTTAATCTGAGAGCTTCATTGATCGTTGCCGGCCTTTTGCCCATAGGTGTGCTTATGACATTTATCCTTATGAGGTTTTTAGGAGTGGAAGCCAATATTGTGGCACTTTCGGGAATCGCAATTGCGATAGGAGTAATGGTAGATATCGGCATAGTTGATGTTGAGAATATTCTCAGGCATCTCGAAATGCCTGAAAACAGAGGGATCCGCGGCCGCAAGCTGATGGATGTGATTTATATGGCTACAACGGAGGTGAGGGCAGCCGTCGTAACATCAATTGCAACAACGATTATAAGCTTTCTTCCTGTATTTGCAATGCAGTCCCAGGAGGGGAAACTGTTTCATCCGCTAGCCTTTACAAAGACATTTGCTCTCCTGTCTGCATTTATCCTCGGAATAGTGGTACTGCCAACTCTTGTTCATTTATTATTCAATATTTCATTTGACAGGAAAAGGATAAGAAAAGCCTGGAATAGCTGCCTCATAGTGGCAGGGTTGATATTCGTTATCATCTGGCACATGTGGCCCGCCCTTGCGATCACAGCAGTCGGGGTAAACAATCTCCTTGATCACAGATGGTCCGGGAAACGCGGGGAATATCCAAACTATATTAACATTTTCATTACCATCCTCTTTGCCGCCTGGTATCTGTCGGTTGAGTGGCTGCCTCTTGGTGCGCACAACAGTGAAGCTGTAAATTTTCTTTTCGTGGGAGCCATCGTAACTGTCATCCTCCTTATCCTGATGTCTCTGGTTCATTTTTATGAAAATATACTTCGCTGGGCCCTTCAAAATAAATGGAAATTTCTCCTCATACCTGCCCTTACGCTATTTCTGGGCATTTTGTGCTGGAAAGGGATGGGCAAGGAATTCATGCCATCATTTGATGAAGGGTCGTTTCTGCTTATGCCTTCAAGTATGCCGCACGCCGGCATTGAAAAGAACCTTGAGTATGTCAGGGCACTCGACAGGCGCCTTTCAGAGATCCCGGAAGTAGAAATTGCTGTCGGTAAATGGGGCCGTGTCAGTTCAGCCCTCGACCCGGCACCGATCCAGATGTTTGAAAACACAGTTAACTACCGTTCTGAATATATTCTTGACGAAAACGGCCACAGGATGCAGTTCCGGGTTGACAAAAAAGGTAATTATATTCTGAAGAATAATTCAAAATTTAATCCTTTGACAGAAGCCTTCAGGGTTATTCCTGCAGACAGCCTTGTTCCCGACAGTAAAGGAGAATATTTTCGTCAGTGGAGACCTCAGATCAGGAAGCCGCTTGACATATGGAATGAAATTGTAAAGGTTACTGATTTACCAGGATTGACATCTGCTCCGAAATTGCAGCCGATTGAAACACGGCTGATAATGCTGTCAACGGGTATGCGCTCACCCATGGGCCTGAAAGTATTCGGCCCGGATCTTAATTCCATCGAAGAGGCGGGATTGATTATGGAGAAAGCATTAAAGGAGGTTCCTTCCATAAAGCAATCCTCTGTGTTTTACGACCGCGCAGTTGGAGCTCCATATCTCGAAATAAAGCTCAACAGGGAAGCTATGGCACGATACGGAATGACTGTGGGTGATGTTCAGGAGATTTTACAGGTTGCCGTAGGTGGCATGTCTCTCTCAACATCAGTGGAAGGGAGAGAACGCTTTCCCCTCAGGGTAAGGTACGCCCGCGAGCTGCGCGATAATCCCGATGACCTGAAAAGGATACTCGTTCCTGCAATGAATGGCGTTCAGATACCCCTGGGCGAGATTGCAGACATAAATTATACAAAGGGAGCCCAGATGATAAGAAGTGAAAATACATTTCTGGCAGGCTTTGTGATCTTTGATAAAGTGGAAGGAAAGGCAGAAGTTAATGTTGTTGAGGAAGCCTCAAAGATCCTGAAAGAAAAGATCGGCTCGGGTGAGATAATACTACCTCACGGTGTAACATATAAATTTGCCGGAAATTATGAGAACCAGCAGAGGGCGACCCACAGGCTTGCTGTTGTAATTCCGCTGAGCCTGATATTGATCCTTATCCTGCTTTATTTCCAGTTCAGATCAATAACTGCTTCATTCATACACTTTTCAGGCGTGTTTGTCGCTTTCGCGGGAGGCTTTTTAATGTTATGGCTCTATGGTCAGAACTGGTTCATGAATTTCTCAGTTGCAGGAATGAACCTCCGCGACATGTTCCAGATGCACCAGATAAATCTAAGCGTCGCGGTCTGGGTTGGATTCATCGCTCTGTTCGGGATAGCTACAAACGACGGAGTGATAATGGGGACCTATATTCACCAGGTGTTTGAAGAGAAAAAACCCTCAACCGTCAGGGATGTCCGCGATGCAGTTGTCCTTGCAGGCAGGAAAAGAGTACGTCCTGCGATGATGACAACGGCAGTGGCTGTTATTGCCCTGCTTCCTGTCCTTTCTTCAACAGGGAAAGGTGCAGATATAATGGTTCCTATGGCGATCCCGGCTTTTGGGGGCATGATAATCCAGGTCATGACAATATTCGTTGTGCCTCTTCTCCAGTCGGTTTGGAGGGAGAGGACAGTAACTTTAAAAATTAAACATGCGGGGCTGGCAGCAACAAATAATCCTGAAGATGAAAACAACAATTAATAAAAAGCTAATAATTGCAATAATCGCGCTTGTAATACCGGTTATCGGCAATAGTCAGCAATATCCCGATTCGCTCCTGAAATATCTCGAGCTTGCTGAAAAAAATAATCCTGTTGTTCTGCAGAAGTTCAATGAATATGAGGCAGCGATTCAGAAGATCCCACAGGCCGGCAGCCTTCCTGATCCTGAACTTAGCGCCGGTATTTTCCTCTCGCCCATGGAGCTTGTAAACGGGAATCAGATAGCAGATTTCAGGCTGATGCAGATGTTTCCCTGGTTCGGCGTACTGAGAAATGCAAAAGATGAGATGAGCCTGATGGCAAAAGCAAAATTTGAAGAGCTCCGCGATGCAAAGCTGCAGGTTTTCTACGATGTTCAGAGTACATTGTACGAGCTTTACAAACTCGGGAAGGAGATAAGCATATCAGAAAAAAACAGAGATATCCTGAAGCTTATTGAACGCCTTGCACTCGTTAAATATAAGTCAGCAAACCCAGCGAACCCGGCAACATCATCTCAAAGTTCTTCAGGCACTTCCACTTTGGGTCAGGACAATAATCCAGGTAATTCGGATATGCAGGTGATGCCAGTCGGACAGGGCAGCCCCTCCGGTTCTGATCAGCAGTCTTCTTCGATGCAGAACGGACCAATGGGATCATCTTCGGGAACAACGGGGCTTTCCGATATTTACAGGATCCAGATCGAATCTGGTGATCTCGAAAACAATATTGCCCTGTTATACAATAAGAAAAGCGTACTGATTGCACAATTCAACGGCTACCTGAACAGGCCCGTATCAACACCGGTATCTACAGTTGAAAATATTGCATCCGATTCTTCCGGGTTTGATCTGAAAGCTGTTTCTGACAGCATGCTCACCCTGAACCCGATGCTTGGCAGGATAAACTACGAAAAACAGTCGCTTGATGCCCGGCAGAACATGGTTAAGCGTATGGGATATCCAATGGTTGGTCTCGGCCTGAATTATTCACTTATTGGAAAAACAAAATATCCCATGGGACCACCATCAATGAATGGCAGGGATATGGTTATGCCCATGGTTGTCTTTACATTGCCTGTTTACAGGAAGAAATACAGCGCAATGCAAAGCGAAGCCGAACTGCTTAAGGCTGCAGCTTCTGAGAACTATAAGGCAGCAGCCAATGCTCTGCAAACGGAATATTACAAGGCTGTAATGCTCTATCGCGATGCAGAGCGAAGGGTTAAGCTTTATGATAATCAATCCCAGCTTGCAGCCAGATCTTTTGACCTTGCATTAAAGAGCTTCTCAACATCATCTGTCAGCCTGGCAGAGGTCCTGCGTGTAAGGCAGCAAACCCTCGACTATGAACTTAAGAAGGTTGAAGCCGATGCTGATTATAATACTGCAATTGCATGGCTGAAAAAGCTGGCAGGGGGGGAAAATATAGATTTCAAAACATCTCAATAAGCATTTAATAATTTGTCATATATGAAAAGGAAAATAATAATTGGAATTCTTGTTTTTGTACTTGGTCTGTTTGCCGGCTGGCTCATATTCCATACTGCACACGGGCCTGATACAAAACATGAAAAGAGGTCAGAAACGGCTCATGATACTATCTGGACATGCTCAATGCATCCCCAGATCAGACTGGAGAAGCCGGGAAAATGTCCTATTTGCGGCATGGAACTTATTCCTCTTGTTAAAAGCGGGACCTCTGCGGCGGATCCTTCTTCAATTCATCTTAGCCGGGAGGCGGCTCAGCTGGCAAATGTACTTACAACTGTAGTTTCGAAACAGATGCCTGAAAAAGAGGTCCGTCTCTATGGCAAAGTACAGCCAGACGAAAGATTACTGCAGAATTTGGTTGCCCATGTTTCAGGCAGGATTGATAAGCTTTACCTGAATTTCACTGGTGAGCCTGTTTTAAAGGGACAGGCGCTTGCGGTGATTTATTCACCGGAGCTGATAACGGCGCAGCAGGAGCTTCTCGAAACAGCACCGACAAAAAAAACACAGCCTGAATTGTATGAAGCATCAAGGGAAAAGCTGCGACAGTACGGTCTGACAGACGAACAGATCGCTAATATTGTAAACTCCGGAATTGCCCGGAACAGCCTTGATGTTATTTCAAATTCATCCGGAACAGTAATTGCCAGATATGTAAATAACGGCGACTATGTTGCGAACGGGACGGTCTTGTATAAAATTGCAGATCTTTCAAGAGTCTGGGTCATGTTCGATGCTTACGAAAGTGATCTTCAGTTTCTGAGAAAGGGGGAGGAGGTCTCCTTCTCGCTTCAGGCAATGCCGGGGACAAGTTTTTCAGGAAGCATTGAGTTTATAGACCCTGTAATCGATCCGTTTACACGCGTAGCAAAGGTCAGGGTTGAAGCAGGGAATGCCTCCGGGAGCCTGAAGCCTGAGATGTTTGCAACAGGAGTCGTATCGGCTAAACTTAATGAATACAGTAAAAACATCGTCATACCGAAGACAGCAGTTCTCTGGACAGGCAAGCGTTCTATTGTTTATGTGAAACAGCCCGGTTCAGACGAACCGGTCTTTAAGATGAGGGAGATAGAGCTTGGCCCGATGCTTGGAGAAAGTTATATAGTTATTAATGGTCTGTCGGTAGGGGAGGAGATAGTCACAAGCGGCACATTCAGTGTTGATGCCGCAGCTCAGCTTGAAGGAAAACCAAGCATGCTGAATTCTTCAGCCGGAGGCGATTCATCAGGGAATAATGGCAGCAATATGAAAGGTATGAAAATGTGAATTGGACCATTTAGTGTAATTTTGTATTAAAATGCAATTTACTGAATGAAAAAACTATCCCTGTTCTTAGCCTTTTTCGTGATTGTCAGCGTTTCATTGTCTTCGCAACCGGTAAAAGGCAGTGGATTGATGCTTAATAAAAATCTGGCCTATTACACCCAGGGCAATACATCACTTTACCTCGACCTTTACACTCCCGGAGCATCGGCTCTGGCAGCGGGCGTCGTGGCCGCAGGAAAGGCCCTGGCATTAAAGAGTGATCTTAATGCAAAAATTTCACCGGTCCCGGTTCTGATCTGGCTGCCACTGCCGGAAGTAAATAAATTCCCGGCACCGGTGGCTTCATTTACAGGGAATGGTTATGCTGTTGTAAGCGTTGAACATAATACAGAGACTGATGTAATAAAAACAATTACAAGGGTTATAAGCTTCCTCAGATCCAATTCCCAGAGGTATAGTCTTGATGTAAAGAATATCGGGATCCTCCAGCAGGTTGAACGGGGATATCTTGCAGTTATCTGGGAAGATGGCCTAAAAAAGCTTGAGATACTTTCAGACGCTGATGTCAGAATAGGTTTATCAGCTCCGGCCGATGGCGATTTCTCAAAGCTTCTTATGGCATTAAACAGCAAGACAATTATCGGGTTTTTCGACAGGCATCTCCGCGACGGCGCTCATACTGAATCTGACCCGCTTTCAATGCAATGCCCTCCGGATTCGTGGGCCGACCCTCTGATAAATACTATGCCGGGTGCATCATATCATCTTTTCCCAACGCCTGTCAGAGGGAAGGACACCAAGGGGAGCTTTCTTCTGTTTCTTCCAGAAGGGTATGCATTTTCTGAAAAAAAATATCCCGCCATTTACTGGCTGCACGGAGGTAGCGGCAATGCCAGGGAGGGGGCTTGGATGTGCGGAAAAATGAAGGAAGCTATGCAGAATGGAGATATGCCAGAGGCAATAGTTGTCTTCGTACAGGGATTGCCGTCAGGCTGGTATAATAATTCCAAAGACAGCACAATGCCTGTTGAGGATGTAATAATCAGGAACCTGATCCCTTATGTCGATGCAAACTACAGGACAATCACCAATAGGGAATCAAGGGCGATCGAGGGTATGTCGATGGGAGGATATGGCGCACTTCATCTTGGATTCAAGTACCCGGAGCTCTTTGGGATCATCTCGGCTATTGCTCCAAATATTTCCACGTATGAGATGGAACAAAAGGAAATCATTATGCCCACTTTTGAAAATGACACAGCATATTTTAATATAAACAGCCCTTCTGTTCTTGCGGGCAGAAATACAGATCTTTTACAGGGAAGGACCAGGGTAAGGCTGCTTATAGGGGACAAGGATTCCCTTTCAGATCCCCTTAAAGCGTTCGATAAGCGGCTGACCGAGCTGAAAATAGATCATCAGTATTCAGTCGCAAAGGGGGCCGGCCACGATTACATGCAGGTAATTACAAACCTTGGCTTTAATTCATTTGGATTCTGGAAAGATGCATTTAAAAAAGAATGAATCAGATTTCCTCTGTGTAACACTGTTTATAAATATCCACTCCCTGAACCGAACTCCCATTTATCGGGGTGAGCCCGACGAAGTCAATGCCTCTCCCGGGAGCGGAGGATTTAGGTGGAAAGGTAAAATCTGTCAGAGTGTTACCGGGAAGACAATATTATATTTTGAAATGTCTCGATAAATGAGATAATGGTTTGAAAAGCAGTCAAAAAACCGTTAAAATTCAAACAATAGCAGAATTGGATTGTTATAAGTTTATTAAACAGATAACAATTAAAATCAATAAAAATGAAAAAAGCAATCTTTCCCGTTTTAGCAGCGGTCATAATGATGATTTCTGCTTTCACTTTTTTTCAGTCAATCGACTGGAAGATCGGCAGCGGCTATTCAGTAAAATTTGACGGAGGAGATCCTTCGGGTGAATTTTCAGGGCTTAAGGGGACGATCCAGTTTGATGCTAACAACCTGGCAGCATCTAAATTTGATTGCACGATAGACGTTGAGACAATTAATACCGGTAACGGGATGAAGAATACCCATGCCAAAAGTGATAAATGGCTCGACGCTGCCAAATATCCCGTTATCCGCTTCACCTCAAAAGTGATAAATAAGACAGCCTCAGGGTATGAAGCAGCAGGTACTCTCAATTTTCACGGGATACAGAAAGAAATCACACTACCCTTCACATTTGTGAATAATGTTTTCACAGGCGGATTTGATCTTAACAGGATGGACTACAATATCAATAAGGAAGAGCCCAAGCATGGCGGTTCGGATTTCAAGATTATGATAAGCGTTCCTGTGACAAAATAAATGAAAATGTTCAGGAGACATTTTTATCATGGAGTTATATCCGGAATAATGGCTGCCCTGGCAGCCATTATTTACAGCCGGATCCACCTCTTTGCAACTCAGGCAGATTTTTCTGCTGTGGTAAATACCGGGACCATTATAAGCCTGAGTCTGATAGCATGTTTATTAATAAGTATCGCCTATTATCTCTTTACAAAGATTGCGAAGGGCAGAAAAACAGTACTGTTTCACATCCTCCTCGCAGTTCTCTCCTTCACAGCAGTTGTTGTTCCCATATCAATTTCACTGCCCTTAAATATAAAGAACCCGGAGCTGTTTCCCGGACTTGCTGTCCCAATGATCTTCTTTCCGGCGCTTGCCTGGTTCACATTCAAGCCGCTCTTTAAATTTGATGAACGATAGGCCTCATCCGCCCAGGTTCATAATCAGCAGAATAAGATTAGCTTTGTTTCCCCCTATTTACTAACTTGGTGGTTGATCTGATAATTTAATAAAACAAGGAAATGAGATCAACATTAATCAAGCCTTTAACAGCTATTGCCCTTATGGCACTACTGACCATCCAGGTGAATTCCCAGACAGAAAATCAGAAAAGCGGGACAGGAAAGGCAGCGTTATCCGACAGTGGTTTTTTTAATGCGCTTGTTACTCAGTATGTTGAGTCCATAAATCAGGCTGATACAGTCCTGGGCAGAAAATTATGGGCCCCCACAGCTGAAATTTCTTTTATACATCCACGAGGAACAGAATATGGCTGGGCAGGAATCAGGACTATATATAATATGTTCAGGGAAAATTTCTCGGCCAGGAGGCTGACATTCTATGATTTGAAATATTCCTACTATGGTGATGTTTCATGGGTGACGTTCTATTGGATATTTGATGCCACAGTAAAGCCGGGCAACAACGCACTCCGGACAAAAGGAAGAGAAACCCAGATATGGCGAAAAATTAATTATGAGTGGAGGCTGGTGCATGTCCATTACTCTGGAATGCCAGTGACAGGACAGGGAGAGGCTTTCTAGCCTAAATTTATACCTTTACTGGTGTAACAGGAATTAAATTCAGAAATCCCCTGAAATATGAAAACTCCCAAAGACCGGTCAAGGAGAAATTTTATTACGCTTTTAGGAGCGGCCCCCTTTATTCCCGGACTGATACGCACCATGCCGGAAAAGGATGGATGGCTGGCGGACCGGACCACGGAAAACATTTCTCTGCCCTGCCCCGGGCTCTTTTCTGTCAGGGACACATACCTGAATGCAGCCTATACCCACCCGATGAGCATCGCAAGTGCCAATGCCGTGAAAGAGTATATCAGCTACCGGCTGATGAACGGGAATGCCCGGGAGAACTTCAGAACTGAATGGGATAAGGTAAAAGGGATGTACGCCTCCCTGATTAATGCCTCTCCTGATGAGATAGCATGGATACCAGGCACAATGACGGGAGAAAACATTATTGTAAGCGGACTTGGAATTCCCCGGGCGAAAGACAGAATTGTCACCGACGGATACCACTTCGACGGATCGCTTTATATGTATAGCCGGCTCGAAAAAATGGGAGCAGACCTCCACATAATAAAGCCTGAAAATAACACGATAACAACTGAACAGATCGAGAAGGCAGTTACTCCCGGGACAAAGCTCGTTGCCGTTTCGTTTGTAAGCATGGTAAACGGGTTTCAGCACGATCTTAAAAAACTGTGCGAGATCGCGCATTCTCGCGGCGCACTTGTTTATGCTGATGTCATTCAGGGGGTTGGTGCAGTTCCTCTGGATGTACGCGATTGTAAAGTAGATTTTTGTGCTGCCTCCTCCTTCAAGTGGCTTATGGGCGATTTTGGAGCCGGATTCCTTTATGTCTCGAAAGAGAGTATGCCTTATCTTCAGAGAAGCCAGTATGGTTACAGGCAGGTAAACGAGATGACATCTCACTGGCTCCCTTTTGATCCCCCGGGGAACGCTCCCTACGAGTTCTCAGCAGGAAATTCGGCGGCTTCCTTTTTTGAGGTTGGATCGCTTGCAAATGAAGCTGTGATAGCTTTGGGCGAATCATTAAAATTTATTAATCGGATCGGAGTGGAAGCAATTTCGGCTCACCGGCAGCCAATGCTCAGTATGATCAGGACAAAGCTCCCGTCACTTGGATTCATCCCGCTCACACCGGAAGATTCCTCTTCTCCGATAATATCATTTGCATGCAGAGATGCCCGCAGCAGGCTTTCGCAGAAGCTTATGGATGCGAAGATCAATATTCAGCTCTATGAGAACAGGCTCCGCATCTCACCATCGGTGTACAATTCAATCTCCGATATAGAAAAACTTACAGATGTACTTTCTAAAACTAATTAATATGAAAACTAAAAAAAGCTTATTCAGACTGATTCCAGTCGCTAACCTTATAATAATTGTGGCCCTCTCAGCAGGCTCTCTGAAGGCACAGGATGTAAAATTCTACCCCCAGGAAAACAGTTCATATCCTTTTTCAAAGGCTGTCAGGGCCGGCGATATTACCTTTGTTTCGGGCATCCTCGGAACCGATAAGGATGGAAAGCTCTCCCCCGACTTTAAAACCCAGTCAAAACAGCTAATGGAAAATATAAAGGCCAGACTTGCGGAACTTGGGCTCGGCATGAAGGATGTCGTAAAATGTACAGTTATGATTAAGGATATGTCAAAATGGGCCGATTTCAATGAGATATACAAGACCTATTTTGAAGCAAGCAGGTACCCTGCCCGAAGCGCGTTCGGAGTAACTGCTCTTGCCCTTGGCGCTGAGATGGAGGTCGAGGTAATTGCTTATTCCGGCAAAGGCAGATAAAGATTCCCAACATGAAACTCTAATCCATGCTGAAATGAAAATTAAAAATCTGCTGCCTCTTCTCATTCTCTTTGCCGGATGCGCCGGAAGCACTAAGATGAAATCCGACCTGGATTACACACTGGGATTTGTTTCCGGGAACAGGGTCCATGTAAAGCTTGCTTATCGTCCCCTTGAAAAGGATAGTGTAAAATTCACCTACGGCGAGCCTATGTATGGCGGACAGTCCGATATAATAAAAGGATTAACCGGGCTGAAAGTATATGGGGGCAAACTGAATTTCATTCCCGGATCCCGGGAAATAGTTCTTTACTACAAGGGGAACGGACCTGTTAATGTTGAATACGACATAAGCGATACCCACACCACCGAAATGGGAACAAGAGGTGAATTGTTCAGACCGCTAATTTTTGATGACTATTTCTACTGCCACGGGATAAACCTTTTTCTCAATCCGCTCTTCCGGGATAAGAATATAAAGGCAGCACAGTCTGTAACCTGGGAGAAACTGCCTGGGTTCGCCC